>NZ_JBVJOT010000077.1:0-31229 GCF_055583025.1 Streptomyces sp. NPDC104831 | reverse complement strand
TGAGAGCTGGACGATCATTCGTCGTCGATTCGCTGCGCATCTGGGTTAGGACCGTATCGCATACAAGTGGATCGTTGGACTGTGATCGGCGAAAGGACTCGCCGTGGGTGACGACGGCGCGGGGCGGGATCCTGCGCGCTGGTCCTCGATGGTGATGAAGGGATGTGTTGTCTGTGACTGCTCTGGCGTTGGCGCCGTCTTGGCGTAACGGTGTGATGCTCGCGGGGACGGCGGTGGGTGCGCTGGCCGCCACGGCGGCGCCGGCGAGCGCGAACATCGTCGGCGTGGGCAACGCCGCGTTCTGGCGAGTTCGCGCAGCCCGTCTGCGGCCCGGCCGCTCAAAGGGGAGCGCATACCGGACCTTCGCCGGTCGACCGGGGCAGGACGAGCAGCAAGCACCACCTGATCGTCGACCGGCACGGCACCCCGCTCGCCGTCACATTGACCGCCGGAAACCGGCACGACGTCACGCAGCTCTGCCGCTGCTGGACGCGATCCCACCGGTCCGCGGCCTGCGCGGCAGGCCCCGCCGACGGCCACGTCGGCTGTTCGCCGACCGCGGCTACGACTATGACAAGTACCGCCGCGTGCTCCACCGTCGCGGCATCACCCCGAGGATCGCCCGCCGCGACGTTGCCCACGGCTCTGGACTCGGCAGGACTCGCTGGGTGGTGGAGCGGACTTTCGCCTGGCTCCACCAGTTCAAGCGCCTGCGGATCCGCTACGGGATACGCGCCGACCTCCACCTCGGCCTGCTCCAACTCGCCTGCAGCATCATCTGCCTGCGCAAGCTCCGAACCTCATTCTGAAACGATCAGTTAGGCGGCGCACGCCCTGGTATCGGACCTCGCCCGTCGTCCGGCGACGCACTCCGCCTGCACCAAAGCCATCACCTGCACCACACCGCACTCGTCGGCCGGCCGCCATCAGCCGCGTCACCGACCTGTCCGGACAAGTCACCCAGCGTGCAGGAACGGGAGGACGGCGTCGAGTACTCTCCCCGGTGCTTCCACCGGCAGCAAATGGCCGGAGTGCGGGATCAGGACAAGGCGAGCATCCGGCAGCCGCCGGACCGCTCGCAGTGCCTGCTGGTACGGCAGCACTCGGTCCTGTATCCCCCACAGCACGAGCGTGGGCATGGTCAGGTTCCGCAGGTGGTCCAGGAGCAGGCGGCGCTGACCGAAGGGGCCGGTGATGGAGCGCTGGGCGCGCAGGGCCGTGGCGAGGGCTTCGGGCGAGGAGGCGGCCCTGACCTGGGAGTGCCACCATGACGGCGGCAGGTGCCCCGGGCGAGCGGCGCCGATCAGGGACAGCCAGGTGACGAGGAGTTCCGGACCGAGGGGAATATTGGGAGCGAGCAGCGAGAGTTCTCCGAGCGGAGTCGCCGCTCGGAGAACCAGCCCGGGATGCATGGCACGGCCCATGCCGGTGGAGCCGATCAGGACCAGGCGGGAAACGTGTGCCGGGCGCCGCAGGGCCATGTGGACCGCCACGGCACCGCCGAGCGAGTGGCCGACAAGAGCCGTCCCGCTGACACCGATCGTTCTGAGGAACCGCCACAGGAAGGCGGCTTGGGCGGCGGGAGCCGGGGCTGCAATGGGGTCACTGTTGCCATTGCCGGGCAGGTCGACGGCCAGGGCACGGTAGCGGTGGGCGAGTCCGGTCATCACGTCGCACCAGTTCTCCGCGACACCTCCTTCGCCGTGCAGGAGGAGGACGGGACGGCCGTGTCCGGCCTGGTGGAAACGGGTACGCACACCCTGCACGGTCACTCGGTGCGCGCTGACCTCCGGACTGGCCGTGCCGTACTCCACTGGTGCTCTCCTCGGTCTCCGCTGGATGCCGCATGGCCGGTGGCGGGGAGACGGAGCCCTGCGCCGGTCTCCGCTTCCCCGGTCCGGTACGGAGGGTTCCGGCCGGGCCGTGACGCCGCTCAGCGCATGGTTCTCGCGATGTGTTCCGCCGTCATGATCACCGTCAGGTTGGTAGGCGCCGAGAGGGCGTCGGGGAAGATGGATGCGTCGATGACGCGCAGGCCGTCGACGCCGTGGACGCGGCCGACGGCGTCCACGACCGCACGAGGATCGTTCGCGGGCCCCATCGGAGCGCTGGAGCTGGGGTGGTGGAACGTCCCCACCGACATCTTGAGAAGGTGGTGCAGGCGAGCGGGGGGCATCGCGCCGGGGTCGGGGAAGAGACGACAGGCGATCATCCTGGCGAGCGGATGGGTGCGTGTCAGGCGGTGCGCCAATGCCATGGCTTGAGCCAGGCGGTCCCGGTCCCGTTCGTCGATCAGCCACCTCGGGCGGATACGCGGTGCCGCGCGGGGATCGCGTGAGGCGAGGGTGATGGTGCCGTGGGAACGGGGCCGGGTCACCCCCGCGATCAGGGTGAAGGCGGGCACCGGTACGGGCATGACCGGTTGCATGATTCCGACGTGGAGATCGAGTTCTCCGGGTGGGGCCGATGCGCTCGCGGTCCAGACGGCCGCGGCTGCGACCGAGCGTGGTCGATCGGCCCGCCATGGCCAGGCGAGACACGGCAGTTGGAGGAGGGGATGGTCACGGTAGGTGGTGCCGACGGGCAGTTCCCTGACCATGGGGATGCCCATTTGCCGCAGGTGCCGCTGCGGGCCGATGCCGGAGCGCAGCAGCAGCGCGGCGCTGCCGTACGTGCCGGCGCTGAGGATGACGTCCGGGGCGTGCAGTGTGTCGCCACCGGCCAGCACGACGCCCGTCACCCGGTGACCGCGGACGAGGACGCGGTCGACGAGTGTGTCGCTTTCGATCCGCAGGTGTGGGCGCGCTCGCACGGAAGCGCTCAGATACGCCATGGCCGTGTTGACGCGCGTGCCGTGTACGGCGTTGACGGGGTAGGGGGCGGAACCGCGGGGTGCGGTGCCGTTGAAGTCCGTCGGTTGGTACCCGAGTCGGCGGGTAGCGGACAAGAAGCCCCTTTGCAGGGTACTGAGTTCGCTTCGGCGTAATTGGTGCACGGGCACGGGGCCGTTGCGGCCTCTGTGTGTCATGCACGGGGCGTCGGCTCGCTCCAGGCGTGTGTAGTCGGGGAGCACGTCCGGCCAGGACCAACCGGGGATTCCCCTGCGCGTCCAGCGGGCGAAGTCTGCGGGCAGGGCGCGCATGGCCACGGTGCCGTTCATCGCGGAGGAACCGCCGATCATCCTGCCGCGGGGCAGGGGGGCATGACTGGGGCGCGCGCTGTACCCCCAGTCGAACCCGGTGGCCCGGCCGATGAAGGCACTGGATGCCACGGAAGGAGGGAAGGAGTCGGGTGGGAAGACCGGGCCGGCTTCGAGCAGAACGACGCGGCGCCGTCCGTCCTCGCTCAGGCGTGCCGCGAGAACGGCCCCGGCGGTTCCACCGCCGACAATCACAATGTCATACGAATTGTGGCTCACTCATTCTCCTGCGGATGGGAGTCACCACGCCACAGACAATCGGCGTGTGGGAGATGACTGCGGCACGCAGAGCGTGCGCCGGTGGAACGCAGTCTCTTGCATGATGGCTACGCGCGCCTACAAAAGGAAGGCGGTCAACTGAATTCTGTGACAGGCCTCTTGACATGTCAATGACTTTGTTATCACTGTAGAAACGTATCCGCCTGACGCCCGGATCTCAGCGGTGCGGGTCGCGCTCCGGGGCGACACGCCCTCTTTTCGCTCCATTACTCCCCCGTGCGAGGTGAGTTCCATGCTGATCCGAGCGGCGGTAACCGACGCACCGAATAATATTTTTATCATTCGGGAAGTCGCTCTCGATCCTCCAGGGCCGGGCGAGGTGCTGGTGCGTATGGCCGGGACAGGGGTATGCCACAGCGACCTGATCGTCCGGGACGCCTGGTATCCGGTTCCCTTTCCCGTGGTTCTCGGCCATGAGGGCGCCGGTGTGGTGGAGGCCGTCGGGAATGAGGTGGCCGAGGTTTCCCCGGGTGACCACGTCGTTCTCAGCTTCGCCTCCTGCGGGTCCTGCACTCGTTGCCGCACGGGGGAACCCGCCTACTGCGCGGAGTTCCTGGCTCGCAACTTCGCCTGCGGCCGGCCTGACGGATCCACATCGCTGAGACAGGGCTCGAGCCGGGTGAACGGCTTCTTCTTCGGACAATCGTCGTTCGCCACCCATGTGCTCGCTCCGCGGCGGAGCGTCGTGAGAATCCCCGCCGACTTGCCGCTGTCACTGATGGGACCCTTGGGATGCGGTGTCCAGACAGGGGCGTGCGCGGTCCTCAAGGCGCTGCGCTGTGAGGCGGGAAGCCGGCTCGTCGTGTTCGGGGCGGGATCGGTGGGGTGCAGTGCGGTGATGGCGGCCGTCGTCGCCGGGTGCTCGACGATCGCGGTGGTCGGCCGGAACAAGAACCGCTTGCGGCTTGCCGAGGAATTGGGCGCGACACACGTGATCAACGCCGACAGCGTGAGCGTGACGGAATCATTGAGAGCGATTGCCAATGGCACGGGATTCGATTACACCATCGAGGCGACGGGTGTCCCCGGCCTGCTGCGGACGGCCGTCGACGTTCTCCACACGCGCGGCACGTGCGGTGTCATCGGTGCCGCACGTCCCGGGTCCGAAGTTGCCCTGGAAATGTCCGGCTTGATGTTCGGGCGGAGGGTGCGGGGAATCGTGGAAGGTGACGCGGTCCCCCAGGTCGACATCCCGTTACTGACTGCTCTACATCAGCGGGGTCTTCTTCCCTTCGACCGCCTGATCACCACGTACCCGTTCGAAGCGATCAACGAGGCAGCGCAAGATGTGGCCATAGGCAAATGCGTCAAGCCGGTTCTTCTTTTCGGGGAAGGAAAATGAGGACCGCCTTGATTTTTCCTGGCTTCGGCGCGTTCTACCCGGCCGCTTTTTCCGCGTGCGCCGAGGCGGAAACGGAAGCCGAACCGGTCGTCACCGAGGTCGACGAGGTCACGGCAAGGTACGGCCTGCCGTCCGTCCGCGAAGCCCTACTGGGCGCCCCTGATGCTGAAGCGGGCGCCGGTGTGTGGGACTGCCGTGACACCCGGGCCCTGGAGATCTTCGCCGGTCAGGTCGTCTGTCACCGGATCCTGCGTCGCCTGTTGGGCGTCCGGGAGCAGGTCGTCTGCGGGCACAGCCTCGGCGAGTACGCGGCGCTGGTCGCGGCGGAAGGACTGACGGTGCGGGCCGCGGCGCAGTTGCTGTGCGAGCGGATCACAGCGGTCCGCTCGCACGCCGTGCCGGCCGGGCGGATGCTGGCTGTGCCACTGAGCCGTGAGCGGGCGCGTCGGCTGGCCGCTCAAGAGGCGGACGTCGTCATCGCCGCCGTCAACGCACCGGAGCAGGTGGTGCTGTCGGGACCCGTCGAACGTATCGACCGCGTCTGGGAGACGGCACTAGCCGCCGGTGTGCGTGCGGTGCGTCTACGCACCGATCCCTGCCCGCACCACCATCCGTTGCTCACTCCGGTCTTCCGGCACTGTGCGGCGGCCTCCCGCCGGGTGCCGAGGCAGCGGCCTAGCCGCCCGGTCTACGGCCCGGTGCTGGGCCGCGCCTACCTGCCCTGCGATGATCTGGCCGAGACGCTGGCGTTGCAGATGGTGCTGCCGGTCGACTTCGCCCGGGCGGTGCGGGACCTGTACGACGACGGCATCCGGCTCTTCATCGAGTGCGGACTAAAACACACTCTGTCGGACCTGGTCGAAGCCGGCGTACCGGACGCACGAACCCTCGCCCCCTTCCGGACCAGGCTCAACCGCGAGCGCCTGTGTGACGCGAGTGCGGAGATCCGGGCCGGCACAACCACTGGAGGACCGGCATGCCCCTTGACCGCGACGAACTGATCAGCGAGTTGAAGACGATGTACGCGCAGGTACTGGAGTACCCGCCGGAGGTGGTCACCGACGACATCGACCTGGAGGCTGAACTGGGCGTGGACTCGCTCCAGCACCAACTCGTGCTCGCGCAGGTGTCGGACCGCTGGCAGCTGTCTCTGCCGCCCGAGGCGGATGCGCCCTCGCCTCTGACCCCTGCGTCGGTCGCCGACTACCTTCTTCACTCATCATCATGAGGGCGTCACTGCCCTCCCCGCCGCTGGTGGCCATCGTGGGAGCCGGACTGGCGGTACCAGGGGCCGCGAGTCCGAAGGAGCTGTGGAGACTGGTCCAGCGAGGCCGGCCCGTATTCCGTGAACCGTGCACCCGGTTCGCTCCGGAGGACTTCTGGGCGCAGGACCCCGCGGCCGAGGACCGCACTTACGGCCGTGTCTTCGGAGAGTTGACGGCTTTCACCCCGCATCCCCGCCTGGAGGCGTCGTGGACCGCTCCCGGCCAAGGCGACCTGCAAGCCGCCTGGCTGCGGCACAGCCTCCTCCAGGCGCTGGACGCGACGCGTGTCCCTCACGGCAGCCGGTTCGCCCTCTTCCTGGCAGCGACCACCGAAGCCAGCCACGAATGGGACGCCGCACTCGCCACCGATCTGACGACCGCCGGAATCGCCCGCGACCTGGCGGGCGACCAGGATGCGACCCGTGCCCGCCTGCGGGCGCGGCTGGCAGCGGCCGACCCCAGCGCGGCACACTCCCACCACCACTACCAGCCGCACACGCTGGCCCGCCGCGCGATGCAGGGCATCGTCCCGGACGGTACCCCGGTGATTGTCGTCGACAACATCTGCCCCGCGGGCCTGTACGCCATCGACCTGGGAGTCCGGCACCTGCTGGCCGGGGAGACCGATGTCGCGGTCTGCGGCGGGACCAGTTCCCACGGACCGCTGCGGCAGATCTACTTCGCCAAGATGGGCGCGCTGTCACCGAGCGGGCGGGTCCGGGCGTTCGACGCGCACGCCGACGGCACCGCCTTCTCCGACGGCGCCGCGGTGGTGGTCCTCAAGCTGCTGGACAGCGCCCGGCACGACGGTGACGAGATCCACGGCGTGCTGGTCGGCTTCGGCGGCGCGTCCGACGGCAGCGGCAAGGCCATCTTCGCGCCCCGGTCCGAAGGCCAGATCACCGCGATGCGACGAGCCCTGGCCGTCAACAGCCTGGACCCACAACAGGTCGGGTGGGTGGTGGCACACGGCACCGCCACGGTGACCGGAGACGCCACCGAGACGCGCTCCCTGGCCGCCGTCCACCCCCAAGGCGTGGACGTCACCTCCGACAAACCCGTCATCGGACATACCGGGATGGCCTGTGGAGTGATCTCGGTGATCCAGATCCTCAACGGGCTGCGTCGCGCCGTCGTGCCCGCCCAACCGTGTTTCACCACGCCACAGCACACCACGCCGGCCACTGTTCGGGTCCGTTCCGCCGAGCATCCGCTGCGGCCTGCCCGTTCCCCTTCCCGGAAAGGGGGGCCCGGTGCCGTCCGCCGCATCGCCGGCGCCTTCGCCTGCGGCCTGGGCGGCATCAACGGACACCTGCTGGTCCAGCATCCCGACAGTCCCGTGGACGGACTGGTCTCGGGCGCGCCCCGGGCGGATGACGAGGTGGTGTTGGTCGGTTGGGACGCCTTCCTACCCGGCGCACCCACCCGGCAGGAGGTGCACGACAACCTGATCGCCGGACGCGCGCCGTCCGCACAACGGTGCTTCCCCGAACCCCATTCCCTGCCGTCGTTCCTGGAGACCCGGGTCGCCCCGCGTGTCGCCGCCCAGGTCGACCGACTGCACATGATGGCCCTGGCGCTGGTCCGCTCGTCACTGCACGGCCCCGGTTTCGACGGGCCCGTACTACGCGCTCGTACCGGCGTGTTCGGCGCCCACTACGGGCCCACCCGGCTGGCCGCCGACTCCACGGTTCGGTGCTTCCGCACCCGGCTGGCACGGCATGTCGGCGCCGGTGACGACGGCGAGGCTGCAGCGCGGTTCTTCACCGAACACGCCGAACGCTCGGCTCCGGTCGGCCCCTACACCCTGGCTGGCCGCATGCCCAGTGTCGCCCTCGGCTGGATCGCCAACCGGTACGACCTGTACGGCCCCACCATGATGCTGGACAGCGGTCCGGACTCCGGGCTCGCCGCCATTCATGTGGCCGCCGACCACCTGCGCACCGCGGACCTGGACCTCGCCCTGGTACTCGGCTGCAACACCGCCCCACCGGAACTGGCTCCGCGTGAACTCGGAATCGGCACCGCCGATGTCGCGCAGGGACTGTTCCTGCTGATGCTCGCACGGCCCAGCATCGCCGCGAGCCTGGGCTGGCCGCGGATCGCGACGCTGCGCACCAGCCTGCTGCCGCCGGCGCCAGCCACCGACGCCCCGCCTTCGCGTCCCACCTACCTGGCGGCCGACGGGGCCATCGCCGTGCTGAGGGCCGCCCTCGCCGCGGGACCTGGCCCACACCTGGTGGCATCGGGCCGGCACGCCCCTGCGGTCACCGTGGAGCGGTGGACGGCCGCGCCGACCGCAAGGAGCAGGTGACCATGGAACGACACCTCACCGTCATCGCACCAGCGCCCGGAGGCCGTACACGTCCCGCGATCCCGCCCCTCGCATCCGACACAATGGTCCTCACCGACGATCCCCGCCTCGCGGCCCACATGGCCGCCCTGCCTCCGCCGTCCACACCACTCGTCGTGTGCACCGCCCCCACCGGACCGGGGGTCACCTATCTGGCCCGCGCGGAGGAAGGTGCCATCGAGGCGCTGTGGGGGCGACAGTCCGGCGGCTCGGGGCGCCGTCCGCTGCGACACGTCCGCGCGGTCACCGACCTGCGTGGCACCGCCTGGCCGCAGCTCCCCGGCCAGCCCCTGCTGACTCTGCAAGAGCTGCTGTTCCTGGCCGCCAGGCACCTTTCCTCCGACCGCCCGGACGGCTCCTCGCTGGCCGTCGTGGTCCTCGACCTGCTGCGGGGCGGAGTGCCGCACCCGCACGCGGCCCTGCTCACCGGCTTCGTGAAGTGCGCGTCCTGGGAGCTGCCCGGCACGCGCACCTACGCCGTTGTGACCGACAGCCCGCACTTCGACACGGCGTTGGACGAGCTCGCCCATGAGTCCGGGGTGACCGGTGGACTTCCGGTGGGGTACTACCGCGGCGGAGCACGCGGTGCCGAACGCCTGGTCCCGGCACCGCTCACCGTGCCGTCACAGCACGACCCCGTGACGGACGACACCGTGATCGTCGCCGTGGGAGGAGCCCGCGGTATCACCGCCACCGCGCTGTGCGGCCTGCCGGCCCGGACGCGTCCTGTGGTGTGGCTGCTGGGCAGCACACCGCTGGCCGCACTCGCCGACCGGGCACGTGAACTCGGCGACACCGGCCGCGTGGAGTACCTGCGCCGACAGCTCACAGCCTCGCCCGGTTTGCCGGTCGCCGAGGCCGGCGCGGAGTGGGACCGGTTGCACCACGCCCGGCAGGCCCTGCGCACCCTGGCCACGCTGCGCCGGCGCTGCGGCAGTACCCGGGTGCACTACCTGACATGCGACGTGACCAACCCGGCCGCGGTGCGGGAGGCAGCGGGGCAGATCCACCGCGTCAGCGGCCGTGTGGATCTGCTGCTCCACGCCGCCGGCATCGGCAGGGCACGGGCCCTGCGGAACAAGTCGCTCACCGCGTTCAGGGAGGTGCGCAGCGTCAAGGTGGACGGCTATCACAACCTCAAAGCCGCCTTCGCAAGCCCCCGTCCGGCGACCTGGTGCACCTTCAGCTCCATCGCCGGTGTGCTCGGCCTGCCCGGCGAATGCGATTACGGGCCGGCGAACGACACCCTCAACGCGGCGGCCCGCTATGAAGTGCTGCGGGGACACGACGAACGGGCGATCGCCTGGACGATGTGGAGCGACTCGGGGCTCGGGCCGCGCGCCGGTTTCACCGACCTGACCCGTCGCACCGGTCTGCTGAGCCTGCTCGGTGACGCCGAGGGGCAGCGGCTGTTCACGGCGGAGCTCACCGCGCCACCCGGTCTCGGCAACGCCGTACCGGTCTTTCTCGGGCGGCCGGAGCGGCGCACCATCGACGGACACTGCCCAGGCCTGGTCTCGCGGCAGCCCGCGTTCGCCTTCTTCCACACTCGGGTCCCGCGCCTCCCCGACGAACCCTCCACCTGCGCGGTGTGGCCGGTGGACCTCCGTCCGTACCCCTACCTGCTGGGCCACCAGCGCAACGCCACCGCGCTGCTGCCCGGGGCACTCGCCGTCGAACTCGCCGTCGCGTCCGCCGGGCACCTCGTCCCCGGTGGAACGGCGCGCGAAGTCAGCCGCATCCGCTTCCACGCACCCATCGCCGTCTCCCCGCGGCACACCCGCTACGAGCTGTACGCCGCCTACACACCTTGCCCGGGCGGCCCGGGCCTGGTGCGCGTCGAGATCCGCAGCATCGCCCTGCCAGCGGCTCCGCCACGGCCCCGGCCGGGCCTGCATTTCTCCGCCGATGTCATCATCAGTGTGCCTCCCGTGCCGGCGTCGCCGCCTCCGCCCCGTGCCTCTCTCCCCCGCGGCCGGCCGTTGCCCCGCGGCGCCGCCGTCCGGCTGTCGCGGCCTTTCGACACCGTCCGCCTGCTTCGCGTTGACGAGCAGGGAGTACGCGCCCGGTGCCACCTGGATCTCACCGGCCAGGACACCCAGCACTTCGCGCGGATGGCGACCTGCTGGCTCGTCATGGACGCGGTACTGCAAACGGCGGGCTACCTCGCACCCGGACGCCTGGCCACGCCTCGTGCCGTCCACCGCATCCACCTTCCCGCCGGCCTTCCCAACGACCACGCCCTCGCCACCAGCGGCGCGGACATCATCCTCATCGCCTCACCCGAACGCCACCATGCCCACGCCACCGCGACCACCACGCACGGGACCACCGTGCTCGTCCGCATGGAGGGCTTGGAGCTGGCGTGAAGGCGGCGGGCAACCATCGCCCCCTGTCACAACAAACGAGCCACAACGGCAAGAAGGAGAAGCCCGGTGTACAGGACCGCAGGACTCGGCCGCGCCATGGCCGACATGCTGGACGGCGTCCAGGAGATCGTCGGCGAGGTGCTCGGCAGCTACGAGACACGTCATGGAACCACCTGCCGGGAGTGGCCCGGTGAACGGTACTGCCGCCACGACGATACGCGGTGGGAGAACGACGAGTTCGGCTGGCACGATTCCTGGTGCGACCACCACGACGACTGCCGGTGCGGACGATGGCAGTGCCGGTGCTGCGAGCCGCGGGGACACCGTCCGCACCACGGGTGCCGATGCGACCAGCACGGCAACCCGTGCCACGACGAGCACGACGCGCCGTACCGGCACTCGGACTGGTGGTGGGAGACCACCGACGATTGCTGCGGCGACGAGTGTCGCTGCGATGGACGCGGCGACCGATACGGCCATGCCGACTGCCGGTGCGGAAACGGCCACGACGGCCACGGACACCACCGCCCCGGCAAGAAACACCACCGGCGCCCCAAGCCCCGCAAGGAATCCGAACGGAACCGCTGAGGAGACGCCGTGACCGCGGACACCACCCGACCCCCTGCGAGCGCGACCGAAACGGACGAGATGAGCGCCAAGGACCACATGGTCTGGCGTCTGGAGTCCGGACGGCGTGCCCGGCCCATCATCGTCGTCGTCATGTTCTTCGAGGACGAAGTGTCCTGGGAAGAGTTCACCCTGTGGCATGAAGGGCTCAGCGCCGCGATGCCTCGCCTTCGCAGTCGGGTGGTTCCCGGCCGCGGCCCCGGGAGACGACCGCGCTGGGTCCCGGACGAGGATTTCTCGCTCCTGCACCACCTCCAGCGTGTCGAGGTGGGAGGCGAGGGGACCCGTCGGGACACCTTCGACACGGCCGAGGTTCTGGCCGAAGTCCCCTTCCCCCAGGGCCGGTCCCCGTGGAACGGCTATCTCCTCACCGGCTTGGAGGACGGCGGAACCGCCTATGTCCTGAAGATCTCCCACAGTATCGCCGACGGCATCCGGCTGCGCGAGATCTTCCTGCGCCAGGCCACCGCGGAGACCGGCACACGGTCCCGTGGGGCGCCGGCAGCCGGTGCACCGTGGCAGGTGGTCAGCCCCATGCCCTCGGGAGCAGCCTCCACACCCCGGGGGGAACGGCCCGTACCGTCGTCCCCCCGCGGCCGCCGCCTCCTCAAAGCCGCGCGCTTCCTGGGTCGGGCCACCCTCGACATGCTCGACCTCCCGCACCCCGCACCGGCGGCAGGCGGCCAGTTCCGTCGGCACTTCTTCACCACCACAGTGCCCCTGTCAGCCGTCAAGAAGCTCGCCACCACGTCAGGGGGTACCGTCCACGACGCACTCGTCGCCGCCGTCGCGGAGGGCTGCCGCCGCTACAACGCGCAGCACGGCGTACGCCGCCGTCGCATGCGTGTCTTCTCGCCCTACGGCCGCCCGCCCCAGGCGACGGCACACGACTCACGCAGCCAAGGCAACCACTGGTTCATCGTCCGCTTCGCGGTCCAAGCCGAACTTCTTGACGTGCCCACCCGCATCCGCGCCGTGCGGCGGGCCGTCCGCGACAGCTACCACCACGACTCCGCCGACTGGATGGGCGCCATCGCCAGACTGTGCCCTCTGGTACCACGCCCCCTCTTCGAAGCGGTGTTCCTGCGTCTGTGCGCCACCCACGAGTTCGTGGTCAGCAACATGCCGGGACCGACGTCCGCAGCGTCGATCAACGGCCACCGCATCGGCGAAATCTACGCCATCGCTCCCACCCTCGGCTCGGCCGTCACCGTAACTCTCGTGTCCTACCAGGACACCTGCCACATCGCCGTCAACGTCGACCCCACCGTGATCCCCGACTCGCACCTCGTCGCCGACCATATCTGTCAGGCCGTCAGGGAACTGGCCGACCCGACCGGCCCCCGACCGGCCGACGGCGGGAAGACCGGGCGACCCGGCTGGTGAACCCCGCACGCACCCGCCTGCTCGCCAGGATCGCCTACCACATCGTTCACGCGTCGGTCCGCAAAGGCCTCCCGGACATGCCGGGTGGCATGGCGAGCGGCGCCTCCGGGGAAGTGACCGACGCGGTAGCCGTACGGCAGGCGTTCGAGGCGCTCGGACCGCTCTACATGAAGGTGGGCCAGATCCTGTCGACCCGCCCCGACATCGTGGCCGCGCCCATAGCCAAGGAACTGGAACACCTCCACGACCGGGCCGCCGTGCTGCCCTTTCACCTGCTGGAGCCAGTACTCGAAGAAAGCCTCGGCCGCGACTGGCACCGGCGTTTCCACCGCTTCGACACCGCACACCCCATCGGCACCGCCTCCCTGGCCCAGGTCTACGCTGCGACGCTGACCAACGGCCGCCCGGTGGCGGTCAAAGTCCAGCGGCCCGGAATCCGCTTCTTGGTGGAGCAGGATATGAAGACCTTGCGCCGCCTGGCACGTTTCTTCGCCAAACGGGCACCGGCATTCAACGCCACCATCGATGTCGATGCCATGCTCGGTGTCGTATTTGACGCCATGCGCCCGGAACTCGACTTCACCCTGGAGGCCCGCAACATGGAACGGGCCCGCGTCGCCGCCCGCCACTTCAGCCTTGTCACCGTTCCCCGACCGCTCGACGCCACCCCCAAGGTGCTCATCCAGAGCCTCGCCGCCGGCACCAGCATCCGTGACGCGAATGCGGAGTCATTCTCCCAGGTCGAACGCCAAGAAATCGGGCGGCAGTTGCTCGCCTTCATGTTCCACGGCTACTTCATCGATATGACCTTCCACGCAGATCCCCACCCGGGCAACATCTTCGTCGCCGCCGGCCACCCAGCCACCGTCATCGACTGGGGCATGATCGGTCACATCGACCGCCGGCAGAGCATGTCCTTGATGCTCGGCCTGCTCAGCCTCTCCCAGAACGACGGCCATGCACTCGCCAAGGCCTGGGTGGAGATGGGCAAGGTCACCCCCTGGGCCGACGTCTCGTCCTTCACCCAGGACATGGCCGCACTCGTCCCCAGGATCACCTCGGCCTCTTTGGAAGAGCTCAACTTCGGTGCGACCCTCACCTCCGTCCTCACCAGCTCCACCCGCAGAGGCATCCAGACCAGCTCCATGATCTCCATCCTGGGCAAGTCCTTCGCCAACGCCGAAGGTTCCGTGCGCTACCTGGCACCCGAGCTGTCCGTGACCGACGTCTTCCGTGAGGAAATACGCGCGATCGTCACCGCATACCTGCGTGAAGCCTCGTCGGAACAACAGGTGGCCCGCACCTTGATGGAAGGACTCATCAGCAGTCTGTCCACGCCCGGCGAGATCCGTGGCATCATCCGCGACATTTCCAACCAGGATCTGACCATCCAGGTGGCCCAGGCCGCCAAACAACGCCTCTCCCCGCGAGACGACCGGGCCGACGCACGTCTGCGGCGTGTCCTCCAGGCAGTCGGCCTCGCGGCCCTGCTCTGGCGCGCGTCACAACACCGTCGGCGGTGAGGCGCAGTCGGCCGTTCGCAGCAGCACGTACCCCGAGCACCTGGCCGCCGCAGCCGCGCTCGCGCTCGCCGCCTGGCGCCTGGCGCCGACGAGAGCTGGGCCATCGGGGTGCTGATCCCGGACCACGTCCCCGTCCGGGACTACCGCGCGCAGCAGCAGCCGTATGACATCAAGGACGCCTCCGCAGCCGTCGGCTCTTCGGAGCGATTGAGGTGAGCGCGCTGGCCAGCGACCGGAAGCCGACGGGCTCGGCACGCGCGATGCTGTGAGAACCGACGAGGCGACCGCACCTGAGTTTGTCGGGAAGAAAGGCGGACGCGCGCGGTCTTGCCGCCGCGTTGGTGATTACGTCGCTGCGCCAGGGGTGTCCACGACCACCGCAGCCGTCCGCTTCCAGACATTGCCAGCGGGCCGGGCGCGCGCTACGTTCCCGGCAGTCCTGCGAGGCCTTCTCGCGCGTTTGTGTCGTCGGTTCCGTAGCACGGCCATGAGCCGACCGATGACTTCCGACCGCCGTGACCGAAGGGTGTTCTCCCATGCGACCTTCACTGCCCCACACCCGCATGTCGACGTCGATTCCACCGGAACTCCGGATCCGTGCGTGTCTCTCGACCTTCGGCACACCGCAGGCACCTACCATTTCGCGGGCAGCGGCAACCTCAACTGCCTGGGAGGGAGCAGCGCGGGCAGCGGGCAGATCGCGTGGAGCGATCCGGGAACGAGGCCATCGCGCTTCACCTTCACCAGCACCTTGGCCGTCCGGCCCGATGGAACGACCGTGCTGGTCTCCACCGGTCCCGTCACCGCAGGGGACTACGCGGGACACACGATCACCAACACGGTGGTGATCACCAGCGCGGACCTGCTGGCCTGCACCACACCGAGCGGACTCACCTCCACCGCCGGCCCGTTTCTGATCAACATCGTGTGAAAGCCGCCCGGTGCCAATCTCCGACTGCGCCCGCGTCCCTGTTCTGTCTGGCCGCTCGTCGTCACCCGCCGTCTCCCGGTCGTGCGGTGTGAGAGGTTCGGTCTGTCGCAGACCGAGGTTCATCTGAGTCTCCGACGCCCTTCAGCCAGGGCCTCCCCCTGCCGTCTGTCGAGCACCACGTCCGGAAGGTGATCAGATGAGATCGTTCCTGCTACCCAGGCCGGGGCGGGCCATTCGCCGCCGTCGCTGGCCGGTGCTATCGGCGGCGGTGTCCCTCCTGGTAGCCGCCACGTGCGCGGTGTCGTCGGCACCGGGAACGTCGGCCGCGGTCAGCTGGACGGACGGCGCCGCGGTGCCGCCGTTCTACGCGGTGAAGCGTGAGGTGCTGCCTGTGCCGCAGGGGGTGATGCCCTGGGGGCCCACCTGGTTCCCCGACGGGCGACACATCCTTTTCCAGGACTACAACGGTGGCCGCGAGTGGGTCGCGGACGCTGACGGGCGGCACGTGCGGTGCCTGACGTGTTCCATGGCCGACCACCCGGCGATCATCGGCGGGTTCGCCTACGCGTTCCCTGACGGGAGGCGGATGTTCCTGGCCAACGAGCTCGGCGACGCAGTCGACGTCCTGGAGTGCGCCCCCAGTCTGCTGGACTGCGGAAGCCACCAGTGGCTGCCGGTCGACCTGTCCGCCGACACCACGGTCGGTGAGCCCGACCTGGGCCGGCGAACCTACCACCTCGCCCCGGACGGGACGCACCTCGGGTACTCGATCACCCGCCCGGACGGGCTGGTAATGATCGTTGCCGCGCTCGTGCGCGGCGCGTCCGGCTACAGCCTCGACGACCTGCACGTGGTCAACCCGCCCGGCCCGTCGGGCCCGGCGGACACCGACCCCGACCACTGGGCGAACGGAGGCTCGCTCCAGGAGTTCAAGTCCTTCGCCGACGGCGGCCGTTCCGCCGTCGTACTGGCCGTGCAGCCCAGCGGCGTCCCGCAGCAGCAGAAGATCGACCTGGCGACCGGCCGCGTCACCCGGCTGACCGGCTACCCGGACTGGAGCGAGGACGGTGCCTTCTCGCCGGACGGCGGTTCGCTGCTGACGGCCTCGTGGCGCACCCAGCACCGGCTGACGGCCCTGGGACTCATGCCGCTGACCCGTCCATTCATCGACCTCGCGCAGGCGGTCATCGCCATCTACTACGTCTCCAGTCGCCCCGGCTTCGCGTGCGACCTGAGCCCGTGGTTGTTGCCCCCCTCGGGGGACCGGAACGGACAGCTCGTGGGCCAGCCACTCAACCCGTACGGCGGCGGTACCACCATCCCGGCCAACAATCTGTCCGGGCAGCAGGTGTGGAGCCCCGACTCCATCCGTGTCCTGCTGCAGGGGCGGTCCCTGATCCCGCCGGCGGCCGGCGTCAACAGCTACCTGCAGCAGAAGGGAACCGCCCCCAACGAGCTTCTCGTCGCGCGCATCGGCCGCCCGCCCACCACGCCCGTGCCCACCGTCACCACGCAGGTCGGTTCCTGGGCGCCCACCCCGCAGTCCTACCGCTCCAGCTTCGACCTGCCCGGCGTGCACGTCGTGCACGGGAAGAACTCGGGCACCGCCGTGATCACCATCGGCGGCGACATCCTCGGGGGCGCCTTCTCCGTGCAATACCACGACTACAGCGACGACGGCCGCTACATCCTGAACGGGACGCAGACCGTCACCGGGAGCGTGACCGCACTGGTCACGGTCCAGGACGACCTGACCGCCACCGACGCCGCCGGCAACCAGGCCGGTTTCCTGAAGGCGTCGCTCCAGTACCGGCAAATCGTTCCCGCGCCGCAGAACGGGCAACCGGGCGTGCAGAAGACCGGCACCGTCTCCTCGTCATGGCTCGGTGAGCACGCCGAAGGGCTGCCCGAGGTGGGGCCCTGCCCGGACACCATGCCCCGGCCCGCCCGCCTCGCGCTCAGCGCCACAGCGCAGACCGGTCCGGACGGGACCGCCGTCACCAGCCGTGTCACCGCCGACATCGGCGGTGACACCCGTCCCGTCCAGGGCGCCACAGTGCGGATCGGTCTGCTGCACGCCCGCACGGGCCCCGACGGCACCGCGGTCCTCACCCTGCCCGCCGGGCAGCAGCCCGGCGACGTCACAGCCAATGCGGGAGACACCTTCCTCCCGGCCACGGCACCCGTGCCGCTGCCGGTTCCCTGACGGGCCTTCGGGGCTTTGGGGCCGCACACCGGCCGCGATGCCGCCGCACCGGGGTGCGGCGGTGCACCACAGCGCTACCGCAGCCAGCGCACGGCCGGTGTCCAGGCGTGCCACCGTCACCGTCCGGGGGCAGGGAACTGGCTCGACCGGCATGAGTCAGTCCTCCGGGTGTGCCTGGCGGCGGTGAGCGTTGAGAGCGCCGTCGCTCTTGTAGGGGTGTCCACAGTCGACGCAAGTGGGCTGGTCCCGCTGGCAGTTCGGTCGCTCCGGCCGCTTCCGCTGGGGTCAGTGACGGCGCCTTCGAGCGCGCGAACCCGGGCGTGTCCAGCGTTACCGCGTCCGCCGGGTAGGCACCGGGCGGCACCTCGGGTAGCGGTTCGCCGGGGACCCCCTCCGTCTCCGGCTGGAACACGCCCAGCAGATCGCCCTCCTGACCAGGGGGTGGAGTACCGGTCGCCTCGTCCTCTTGCGAACTGATGCAGCGGTGGCCGTCCGCGGTGGAACCGATCAGAAGCGGCTCGGACACCTCGATGAACAGGTGGGCGGGGACGGCGAAGTCGGTGGTGGAGACGGTGCGCACCTTCGGGGTCTGGGCGACAGCCCACGCGGCGAAGTCGCGGCGCAGGCCAGAGGCGGGCCGGACGTGGATCAGCTCGGGCGGCATGGCGGTCCTCACGGGCTGGTAGTGACGAGCACCGCCCACACGGTGCAGGTAGTCACGGGAACGTAGGTGCGCTCTGCCAGCACGCAGTGCACGTTGTAGCGGGTGTCGATGGAGGCGCCAGCAGCTGCCTGGCCGCGTCGTACAGCGGCGTCGGCACCTTCACGTGCCCACCGACGCAGCCGCGCTCCTGGGCTGCTGCAACATCGCCTACGTCGACGGGAAGCGGCTGTCCACACTCGCCGGGAAGTGCGTGATCATCGGTTCCGGGTACAGCGCCGCGAACTCCGGCCCGGGCGGCACCCCGGCGCTGCCCTGATTCGCGAAGAGGTGCACGGCGGCGATCGCCTAGGGCGTCGCCGCACTGGAGGCCCGCCCGGCACGGCCTGGCTCTACATCTCAGGGCCGGTCGTCGTCCGCCGAGGCCCCATCGACGTCATCCCCGACCCGTCGCGTGCCTGCAACTGGCTGATCAAGCGGACCAGATACTCGGACACCAGCCGTGCTGCGGCCTTGTTCACACTCCGCTGCCGCCCCTTGAGCAGCCCGCTTACGGTGCTCTGCGCCATACGAGTAGCTGCTGCAATCTGCCGGATCGAGGGGGCCCCTGCCAGTTCGCGCAGGGCTTCCCACATTTCAGGGCTCTCCCGCTCATGGACCAGATACGGCACAAGCTCATCTTGTTCCGAGCGCCGCACCCAAGCCTGCACCTGAGTCCGCCAGAACGCCTTCTGATCCAGCGACGACCATGGCTGCGGACCGGGTACCGGGTCGTCACCAGTTCGCCGCCCCACCCCCTGAAGATGCTCGAGCCCGTCCGCTAGTTGCATGGGAGGCTCCGTTTCCGAAGGGATTTCCTCTCTGGCCGTGTCGGCTTCGGCGGCCCTGACGGCGTGAGCGGCGGGCTCGTTCCCCTGCTCTCGCTCTTGCTCAACGGCCCGTCCGACTTCCTCGGGCTCAAGGTCGAGGCCGTTGATCTGGATCGTCGGATCAAGGGGCCGCTCGACTTCCTTGATGTCGTAGCAGCGGATAGCCTGCTGCACTTCCCGCTCCCCCGCTCGTATCGCCTGTTTACGCCGAACCGCCAGACGGAGTCGTTCCGCCTCGTCCTCTGCTTCGGTGCGCCGCCTGGTCCATTCAGCCTCATCCCCGTCCCATGCGCGGACCAGCGCGGCAAGTACCGGAAGGGTCGGGATGCGCTCACCTCTCATGGCTGCCCACAGCGTGGACTTCGGGATGTCGTTCTCGGCGGCTATCGCCTGCACGGTCTTGGCATCGAAGCCCGCCGAGTCTCGTAACGCACGGAGGGCCAGCGCGAATCGGGCCTGCGGTCCGTCGTCGGGTGAAAGAGGAGTTGGACGTCGCGGCATGTGGTCCAGACCAGTTGTCTCGCTTAAACGACACTTTAGCGCCGTATTCTCTCAACCCTCTTACGTCGCGACAAGCGCATTGCGAGGCTTCAATCTCCAGCCAGCGGCCACCAGGCGCCTCTGCCTCGCAAGCATCGTGAGGGCGCCCAGCGGCCGGACCGCCGCTTTCGCGGCAGATAGGACGGCAAACGATGCTGACGCCCTCTTCTCGTGATGGACACCGCCACCCCCTCCACCGCAAGCCTCGTCTCAAGTTGATCCTCGTCGGTGTGCTCGTGGTCGGGGCCGCGGCCGTTCTTCCGCCGAACCGCGTGAGCGCCTCCGCCCAGTCACTCGGGGCCGTCGCGGCGGCGACGATGGTCCTGCGCGGCGCCAAGGAGGACGAGGTGACACTCGGCTGACCACTGGATGAGAAGCTGGGCCCAGGTTCGGCCGCCGCCCTGCTGGTGTGGCGGAGCCCGCCTACTTACAGTGGCTTTTCACCTGAAGGAGCGGTTCCGTCCCGGTGCGCCCCCTTGACCTCACCGAACGGGTGTCGCCCCGGGCGGGCGCAGGGCCAGCAGGGAGGGCACGGCTTCCGGGGCGGCGAGCCGCAGCAGTCCGTAGCCGATCCCGGCGACCCCGGTCATCAGCGAGGGGCTGTGCACCCCGCTCGGCATGCCGCACACCCAGCCCCGCGCCTCCAGTGCGTCCAGGGTCACGGCGGCCTGCCGCAGTGCCGTGTCCGCCGCCGCCCCGCCCGCCAGGAGCAGCGGGTCCAGGTTGCCCAGGTCGCCGTGGCAGAGGGAGAAGTTGTGCCCGAAGCCGTCGCGGGCCACCGTGGCCAGGGCCACCGCGCGTTCCTGGCGCAGCCGGGCGTCGTCCAGCTCCGCGCACAGCTCCACGCGGGCCAGGGCGATGCCCGCCGCCCCGTGGCACCAGAGCACGGGGTGGGACGCGGCGGCGCCGGGCGTGCCGTCGGCGCGTACGTCGCGCCAGTTGGCGGCCTCCGCGTCGAAGAGGGTCCGCTCGTACTCCAGCGCCTCCCGGGCGAGGGCGGGCAGCCGCTCGTCACCGAGCAGGCTCCCGGCCCTGGTGAGCGCCCAGGCGATGCCCGAGGCTCCGTGGGCGAACCCAGCCAGTGGCCGGTCGGCCGTGCCGGCCAGCGCGCGGGGCAGCCAGCCGACCCCGCCGCCGGGCTGCGGGGCGGCCCGGTCCGCGAGCCGCCCGGCACAGCGGGCGAGGGCGTCGGTCACCGTGCCCGAGGGGTGCACCGCTCCCCAGGCGGCCAGCCCGGCGATGGTGCCCGCGCAGCCGTCGATGACGTCGAAGGACTCGTCCTCGGCGGCGGTGGCGGCGGCCCGTTGGACGAGGGTGCCGGCGAGCGCGGCCAGTCGGGCGTCGGGGCGGTGGGCGGTGAGGTGGGCGAGGGTGTAGAGGATGCCTCCGGTGCCGGTCAGACCGCCGGTGAGCCGGTCGGCGCGGCGCCCGGCCTGGTGGCGGAGGGTGACGCCGGCGGCCCGGGCGGCGTTGCGGTACGTCGCCTCGCCCGTGCGCAGGGCGAGGTGGTGGAGGAAGAGGGCGATGCCCGCGGTGCCGCTGTAGAGGTCGGGGCCGAGTTCCGCCGGGGCCCAACGGCCGGGCGGGGTCCAGTTGGGACCGATCCAGGCGAGGTCGGCCGGTCCCCGGTAGGCCCGGCGCAGCAGGTGGTCGGCAGCCTCGGCGGCCTTGGCCAGGGCGCGGGCGCGGATCGCCCCGGCATCCGGGTCCGGGGCCGGGGTGTCCGGGCGGGGGGCGGTGACCTGCGGGCGGGACGGTTCGCTCGTACCGGTGGCGGTGGTCACCGACAGGCGCAGGAGTTCGCGTTGGCGGGCGAGGTCGGCGGGGCCCAGGGCGTCCAGTTTGTCGAGCGCGGTGTCGAGTGCGGGCCGGTCGACGACGCAGGGGATGAGGGCTCCGGTGGAGGCGCGGGCGTCGACGCCGTCGGGGCGGAGGGTGAACAGGGGGACGTCGTTGTTCCGCAGGTCGGCGCGTTCGTGCGCGAGGAAGGCTTCGGCGCTCTCCTCCCAGGCCGCCAGCGCCCACAGCCGGTCCAGGTGGCGGTCGTGGTCCAGGGCGTCGCGCAGCAGGTCCGGGTGGTCACCGGCGGCGAGCAGGCTGCGGTATTCCAGCGTGTCGCGGCGCAGCAGCCGGGTGTGGTCGGCGGCGAAGGCCCGCAGCAGGCGGCGCACCTTCGGTCTGGCCCGCGCCATGATCCGGTACGCCTCGGTGAACCCGGCGTCGAGGTCGTCGGCGAAGTCCGCCGGCTCCAGGGGCTGGCCGGCGGGGAGGGGCCGGCTGTCGACGCCCTGGAGGTTCATCGGCCGGTACGCGATGCGCATCCGGTCGGTGCCTTCGCCGTCCACGTACGGCACGGTGCGGGGCGGTGCCTGGTCCGGGTCCCAGCCGAGGGCCGACACGTCCGCGCCGCCGTTGCCGTCCTCGTCCCACACCCGCTGGGGCAGCAGTCCGGACCGGAGCACCGAGTGGGCGGCGTCGTGGCGCGCCAGGCGTTCGGAGGGGGACAGATCCTTGGCGGGTTCGCGCAGGTCGGGATGGAAGAGCGCCTCGCAGTCGACGAGTACGGGCTGATCCCCGTGGGCGATGAGGTTCTGCGCGTGGCAGTCGACGGCGTCCAGTACGTAGAGCACGGCGGCGAGTGCCCCGGCGCGGTGGTAGAAGGCGTGGAGTTCGGCCGCGTCCCGGCAGTGCCTGGCCGCCACGTGGGCCACCCAGCCGTAGCCGTCCCGGGGCAGGTGGGTGACCTCCAGCAGCGGCAGCCGCAGCCGGGGGTTGAGCCAGCGCAGCAGGTCCTGGAAGTGGAGGTCGACGTCGAGCGGGCGGGGTTTGTAGACGACCCGGGTGCCGTTCTCGAAGCGCAGGGAGGTGACGGTGGCGCCGCCCCGGTGGGCGTCGCCGAGGCCGGTGCGTATCCCGGTCAGGCGGCCCAGGGGTACGCCGGGGGAGAAAGTGCGGGAGACGTCGGGCAGGTCGGCCGCGAGGCGGCGTACGAGGGCGAGGTGGGTGTCGGTCCACTGCTCGGCGGCCACCGTGAGGCGGCGGGCCAGGACCGGGTACTCGGCGAGGATCTCGACGGCCCGCGCGGGGTCGGCGAGGCGGCGCACGAAGTCGCGGTAGCGCTCCTGCGGGGTGGCGCCGGTCAGTTGGCCGGTGAGCCGGGCGACCTCCAGTTCCACGACCATGGTGCGTACGGCCATGGCGTGGGCGGGGGCGGTCAGGGACGGCAGCAGGTGGGCGGTGATCTCCTCGGGGGTGCCGAGCGGGGTGGGGTCGAGGGCGGCGATACCCCCGCGCAGCCGGTCGCGGGCGGCGGTGAGCAGCGGGGCGACCAGGGTGGCGAAGGCGTCCCGGTCGGGGATCTCGACGGCGGGGGTGGGCGGGGGTTCCTCGAAGACGGCCGCCAGGTGGCGCGCCCACGGCTCCTCGGCGCCCAGCCGTTCGGCCAGCGCTTCGGCGGGCTCGGTGAGCAGTTCACGCAGGAGGCCGGGGGCGAGGGAGTCGGCTGCCAGCCGCCTTTCGAACCAGCCGCCCTGATCGAAGGGGCGTTGTGCCCGCCAGCGGGCCAGTACGCGGTCGGCGCGCCCGCCGAGGGAGGCGTCGGTGACGGTGGCCCGGCCCCGGCGGCTCAACGGGACGGCGCGGGCGGCGGCCAGGCGCAGCGGGGTCGTGTCCACCACGGCGGTACCCCCTCGGGCCGGCTCATACCGCACGCCGCACCCCACGGGGGTGCGGCGCGGCGGACGGTCGGGTCAGTAGCTGCACATCCGTGCACAACTGGAGTAGGACTCACAGGTGTTGGCCGCCTGACCGGCGGACACGTAGACCTCCTCGGCCGGGTTCCCGGCCGGGTGGTCCGGGAACTCCCGCGTGAGACTCAGCCGGAAATCCTCGTCCTTGAGGGCACGGACTCGCTCTGCCGTGGTCAGCACGGCGCCTCCCCTGCTCAGTTGGTGTTTCCGCATGGTCGTTCGGACGGCTCATCATGGCAGCGGGGCCCTCACCGCACCAGGGGTGTGATCACGGTTTCACCGACCGCTCGTCCACCCGCCCGGGGCCGCATCGACGCGCACCGTCGGAACACCACCCGGTCGTGCGTGCGCGGCCATCGGCTTCCTGAGCGGCCCGTACCGCGAGGAGCCGCACGCCTGTCACGCGCCGCCGCGTGCGGGTGCTTCATACGGGGCCACGGGCGCCAGGAGTGGTGCAAGCCCCTGCTGCCGCAACCGGGCCCGCGTCGCCCGCCACCGCCGACGCGGGGACCGCATCCTGAACGCCAGGCCCGGCCCACCCCGCCGACCGGCCCCCGCGCCCAGCGTGGGGCCCGCCGGCACGCGGGCCCCGGGGACAAGCGGGGCCCGGTGGTCAAGCGGCTCGGGGTACGAGGACTCGGTGGGCGCGGATGATTGCGGCGTAGCGGCGGCCGCTGCTCTCGACCGTGCGGCGCTGGGTCGCGTAGTCGACGTGGACCGGGCCGAAGCGCTTGTCGCAGTACGCCCACTCGAAGTTATCCAGCAGCGACCAGATGTAGTACCCGGCGAGAGGCGCGCCCCGGCCGGCCGCCCCGGCGCAGGCGGCCAGGCGGTCCCGGAGGCAGCCGCCACGCCCGGGGCCGTCGACGGTGCCGTCCGGCAGCAGAAGGTCCGGGCAGGCGAGCCGTTCTCGGTGACGTAGATCCGGCGGGCGCCGTACTCCTCGGTGAGGCGCAGCAGCAGCGTCTCCAGGCCTCCCGCGCAGGGAGACCCGACCCACCTGATGCCTTGGTGTGGGGCAGTCGCTCAGTGCTTGAGTGGGGTCATGGAGCAGGCGCGGTCCCACATGCCGCGGAATTGCTCCGCCGGCCTCTGCTGTTCGCCGTGCAGGGCGTTGAGAACGACCAGGGATCCGGTGAGTGCGGGTACCGCCCACTGCACGCAGGCGAGATGCCGCCGGGCTTTGTCGGTGTCGATGGGATGGTGCGCCGCCTGTGCGGTGTCCTGGGGGTCGGAGGAGGAGGCGAGTTCGATCTTCTTGCCCAGGATGCGGGCATAGGCGGTGGCGACGAGTGCCGCGGCGGTGATGACCGTCTTGGCCGTGGTGGAGGCAGCCACGCCTTTCTGGTTGGCGACCCGGTGGGCGTTGACGGCCAGCAGGCCGCCGCCCCCGTAGAGATGGGCACCGATGGCGGCGGCGTTGACCGGCAGCCACTTCGCCCAGCCGGCGGACGCGATCCGAGCCTGCGCGGTCTCGGTGGCGCCTTCTTGACGGGCTGCGCCGTTGAGCCCGACCGCGCCCATCAGCGAGCCGCCGAACCACGCCGCCAGCCCAAGATCGTGCAGGCTGCGAATGGCGGTGTTGCGTCTGGACATGGTGGCTCCTTCGAGAGGCGTCGGTGGGCATGGCCGACCAGAGGCCGGCGCTTCGTCCACCCTCGCCCGGCCATGACGTGGCCGCTATCACTGCTGGCCCGGACGGGCTCCTTGCGAGCTGATTGGTGCGATCTTCAACGAGTCTCGCCTTCGCGTGACCGTCGCCGACCGGATCGCTTTCCGCTGCACGCTGCTCCGGACTGGCGCGCCCACCGGTTCCAGGCCGCCGAATGGCCGCGTGTCCACTGCCATGGAGACCTCGGGTCCTCCGACACCTGCCGGATCAGCGCCCAGATGACCCACGCCGATGACGACCGGACCGAGCGAGGACTCCCTTATCGGCTCCCTGCACCGCCTCGTCGAGCGCGCCGACGCCATGGAGAAACAGCCACCGGTCCGCCCGCCCGATCCCCGCGCGCTGCAGCTCACACAGGCCGTGTTCCCTGGGAAAGCGCTCTTCGCCACCGCCGAACACGTCCCGGCCGCCCAGGCCGTCGGAGTTGTCAGGGTGAACGGAGTCATCCCAGGAATGGATGGGCCAGCAAGAAGAGATTGAGTCCGCTGATCAGGGCAGCCACGAGGGCCGCGAACACGGTGGTTGTCTTCCGGTTGACCTGGGCGCCCATGAGACTGCGGCGGGAGGTGAAGACGAGGAGGGGGAAGAGGGCGAAGGGAATACCGAAGGACAAGGCGACCTGGCTGAGGACGAGGGCTCGTGTGGGTTCCAGTCCGGCGATCAGCAGACCCATGGCCGGGACAAGGGTGGCGGCGCGACGTACCGCGAGCGGCACACGACGGCGCAGGAACCCTTCCATGATGATCTGTCCTGAGTAGGTGCCCACGCTCGAGGATGCCAGGCCGGCCGCCAGCAGGGCCAGAGCGAAGGCGGCCGCGGCACCTGGGCCCAGCAGGCTGCCCAGTGCGGCGTGGGCCTCGTGGAGGGTGTCGATGCCTTTGTGGCCGCGGGTGTGGAAGACAGCGGCGGCGACGATGAGCATGGTCATGTTGGCCAGGCCGGCGAAGGTCAGGGCAGCGGTGATCTGCCTGCGGGCCGGCTTGCGTGGGTGGGCCGCAGGCGCCACCGATGCCTGTGGGCCGGCGTGGTGCCGGGTCAGGGCGGAGTGCAGGTAGACGACGTGCGGCATGACGGTGGCACCGATGATGCCGCTGGCCAGCAGCAGGCTGTCGGCTCCGGCGAAGCGGGGCACGAGGCCGGTGGCCGCGTCGATCGTGGGCCCCGCGTTCCACGCCTGGTACAGGAAACCGAACAGGATGATCAGGAGCATGCCGGCGAGCACCGTTTCGAAGCGGTGACGGCCCTGTGGGGCGAGCATGAGCAGGAGGAGCGCAACGGCGGCGGTGACCAGGACGCCCGGAATCAGTGGGATGCCGAAGAGCAGGTTCAGGGCGATGGCGCCGCCGATGAGTTCGGCCAGCTCGGTGGCGACGGCGACGGCTTCCGCCTGTAGCCACAGAAAGACGTGCAGGGTGCGCGGGCACTGCTCGCGGCACAGTTCCGGCAGGCTCCGGCCGGTCGCGGCGCCCAGTTTCGCCGATAGGTACTGGATGAACATCGCGACGATGTTGGCTGCGGCGATGACCCACAGGAGCAGGTAGCCGTAGGTGGCGCCGGCGGCTGTGTTGGTGGCGAAGTTGCCGGGGTCCACGTAGGCCATGGAGACGACGAACGCGGGACCGAAGAGCGCCGTCCAGCGCAGCCACCGCGGTGGCCTGCCCGCTGCCGCGGACACCGTGGATGCCGGTGCCGGTGCCGATGTTGCTGCGGGTGACTGGAGTGTTCCCGTGGGGACACGCCGGTAGCCCCTCGGGTCGAGCATCATGACCGACCCCGGCGACGGGCAGGCGTCCCGGCTGGGCGGCGGCCACGCCCCGGCCGCACCGGACTCGCCCGATGCCGCGCCAGCGCGACACGGAAGCCGGCGGCGGTCAGCAGCACCAGTGCGAGCAGCCACTGTGGCCAGCTTCCCAAGACGAGACCGGTCACGGCGGCGGTGCAGTAGAGGCCGATGAGAAGGAGGCGTGCTGAGGGCGGGCGGGTGAAGCGCCGTGCCGCGGTGAGGTCGGAGACTGTCATGCTCGCTCCCCGGATGGTCTGAAGGACTGCGGGTTTCTGGCTGTCGGTGGCGCCCAGGCGGACCAGGGGCCCGCCGTATCAGCGGGCCCCGTCCACCGGCTCACTCGTCCGGGGTGAGCGCGTCCTTGATCTTGCCCTTGATGCCGGTCTCGGTGCCCAGGACCGGGCCCTTGGGCTGGCCCTGGCTGCCGTCGTAGGTGGAGAACAGCTTCGGGTCGGGCGGCGGCGCCATGCCGAGATCGCCGAGCGGCTGCGGCGTCTCCAGCACGGTCAGCTCGTGCTCGCCGTCCGGCGCGGGACCGGCCGCCCACAGCCCGGCGCCCGATTCGGTGCCGTCGGACAGGTGCCACAGGGTCTGGGCGTGCTCGCGGTACTCCTCTTCCTCCAGGCCGCCGGGGACGACGTAACCTTCCAAGCCGTCCTCGCGAAGCTGTTCGATGGCGGCGAGCCACTGGTTCTGGTGGACGGTGTCCCGGGCCAGGTTGAAGCGCAGCATGTTCTTCACGCCGGGGTCGTCGGTCATGTTGTACAGCCGTGCGGTCTGCAGCCGGCTCTGTGCCTCGGCGGCGACGTTGGCGTAGAAGTCGGCCATCAGGTTGCCGCTGGCGATGGCGTAGCGGCCGTTCCACGGGTAGCCGTTGCTGTCGGCGGGCAGTGCCGCGCCGCCGGCGATGATGGCCTGCTGCGGGTCCATGCCGCCCATGACGGCGCCGACGGCAGGGTCGCTGGTGGCCATCTTGGTGGTGGCGGTGGCGGGTGCGCCCTCCAGCAGCCTGGCGATCATGGTGGCCAGCATCTCCACGTGGCCGATCTCCTCGGTGGCGATGTCCATGATCAGGTCCTTGTACTTGCCCTTGATACGGGCGTTCCAGCCCTGGAAGAGGTACTGCATCATCACCGACATCTCGCCGTAGGCACCGCCCACCAGCTCCTGCAGCTTGTGTGCGTAGGCGGGGTCGGGCTTCTCCGGCTTGGCTTCGAACTGAAGACGTTGCGTATGCGAGAACATCGCTGCTCCTCACTGGACGTTCGCGGTGCGGCCGTGAGTGGCGGGGGCACCGGCGCTCACGGCCGCCGAGGCCGGTAACGCCGACGCTAGGCGGGCGCCGTCACCGCGCCGTCCGCGGCGGCGTACGCGATGCGGCACCAGCCGGCGGGCAGAGGGCGCGGGAGCCCGCTGCCTCGACGTCTCGGCGGTGTCCACGTGCCCCGCGACGCGGGTACAGCGCCGTGCGGGTGGAAACGCCCACCCAGGTGACACGGCGAAGACGGCTTCCTGCCGACATCGCGGGCGAGGCCGTTTACCGCGGCGAGCGCGGGTTACCTGGCCCGTCTGAGGTTGAGGAGACAGCCACGGGTGAGAACGGCAGGTGACGCCCCCGCGGGAACCACCGGTTCAGCGGGGCGGGCCGTGCTGCGGCGTGAACGTGATGCGATCCGGCGGTTGTGCGATATGGACTCCGATAACACTGCCCACCGAGTCGCCCCGGACAGTGGCGCCCTTCTGCGCTTGCTGGGCGACTTCCGGCTGGAGATCAACCAGCGCGGCGTTTATGTCCCGCCCTCGGCTCAACGGCTTCTCGCCTACATGGCCCTGCACAAGGGGGTCGTCCTGCGTGAACAGGCAGCCGAACTGCTCTGGCCCGATCTGCCGAGAGCCCGGGCCGGGGCCAGCCTGCGCTCGGCGCTGTGGCGTATATCCCGCCGCACCGATCAGCACCGCGTGGTGGACCTGAAGACGACGCAGCTCTCCCTGTGCGGCGGGGTGGACGTCGACCTGCCGACCGCCTCCCGTTACGCCGCGACGCTGGCGACCGGCTCTGACAGTGAGCCGCCGGGTGAGAACATCCCGGGCATGCTCTGCGTGGACCTGCTGCCCAGCTGGCACGACGACTGGGTCACGGATGCCCGGGAGCACTTCCACCAACTCCGTCTGCACGCGCTGGAGGCCATCAGCCGCCACCACCGGTACCACGGCCGACTGTGCACGGCACTCATGTACGCGATGACCGCGGCCGAGGCCGAACCGCTCAGGGAGAGCGCCCACCGGGAGATCACCGCCGTACACCTCGCGGAAGGCAACGCCACGGAGGCACTGCGGCACTTCGCCTCCTACCGCAATCGCCTGCGACGAGAACTCGGGCTGCCCCCTTCCACGGAATACCGCCGCCTCCTCGACCCCTACCTGGGCCACCACCCTCCCGGCAGGCGGTGACAGCCCGGAGGGCCGCTTCTTGCCGCGGTCTCCACGTCCAACCGACACATCCAACCCACAGAGGGAGCTGAACGACATGACGAGCCCGCACGACGAGGGAAAGTCGCACCCGCTGGAAGAGGTCACCGGCGAACGGGATCTGCCTCCGGAAGAGGACGACACCCGCGAGGAGACATCACCGGACACGTCCGCCGAAGGAGCGGAGGATCGGCCCACGACCGGCGGCGGGCCGCCTGCGCAACCACCGGAAGGAACGACATGACGACCTCGATCGCCCGGCAGGGCGCGGCAGCGCTCGGTGGCGGCGGAAGCATCCTGCTGCGGCAGCGCCGTGACCATGCCGAACTCGACTCCATGATGAACCGCTTCGCCGATCCTTACACCTCACCGGGCGAGCGTGACGAGCTGTGGCAGGACCTGGTGCAACTGGTCTTCAGCCACGCGTTCGCCGAGGAGACCGTCCTGTGGCCCGTGCTCCGGCGTCTGGCCCCCGATGGCGAGGAGCTCACCGCGGAGGTCGAGCAGGAGCACCAGGCGATCAACGAACTGATCGCCCGGATCGAGCGGACTCCTCCGGACGATGCGCACCGGCACGAACGGATCGAGGAGGCCTTCACCCTCATCCGTCAGGACATCCGGGACGAGGAGGACCGCCTGCTGCCCCGGATGCGGGACAAGCTCACCGACCGGCAACTGCGAGGCATCGGAGCCGCCTGGGAGGCTGTCCGCCTCACGGCGCCGACCCACCCCCACCCGGCCGTATCCCGCAGGCCACCCGGCAACGCCCTCAGCGGCATCCCGCTCAGTCTCTTCGACCGCGTCCGTGACCTCGCTCCCTCCGCCGGCTTCCGCGCCCTCCACATCAGCGGGATCGTCGGCGGCACACTGGCGGTGTGCGGCCTGGTCGCGTGGACCGTGCGCGCCCTGCGAAGGACACGGCGCTGACCCACCCGTACGACGGCTGCGCCGCGTCGGCGCCGGCCGCGGTCCGCGCGCCGGCAGCGGGCAGCCGTCCCGTGCCCCCGGGTCGATGCCGTGGTCGAGAACCCCGCCCGCGGTCCGGACCTCCCGGCCCGCTGGTGGAAGGACGTCCGTCGTGAGAGAACCCGATCCCGCTGTCCACGACTACCTGTAGGACCGGGTCGGCCCGCTGCTGGACGACCTGGCCGCCTGGGTGCGTATCCCGTCGGTGTCCGCGGACCCGCTACACGAGCGGGACGTGACCCGCTCGGCGCGCTGGCTCCAGGCCCACCTGCGGGACAGGAGGCTTCTTCCCCCCGGGGGGAGGAGTGGGACACTGCCGGCCTGCAGACCGTCTTCGCCTGCTGGCCGGCCGAAGACCCACAGGCGCCGATGGTCCTGGTCCGCAGCCATCAGGACGTACGCGCCACCGAGGACAAGGAGTGGCAGGAGGTGGCCCCCTTCGAGCCGCGCTGCGCCAGGGGCGGATGTACGGGCGCGGTGCCTCCGACGCGAAGGGGCAGGCGCTCTGCCATGTCTGGGCGCTCAGGGCCCATCTGAAGGCGACCGGCCGTAGGACGGATCGCACGTCCGGACCCTCAAAGGGGGGCCCATGTCGGCCCGTCGCCGGTCGACCGAACCAGTCCCGGTTCCGAGCACCATCTGATCGTCGATCGCCACAGCACCTCGCTCGCCGTCACGCTCACCGGCGGGAACCGTCACGACGTCACCCAGCTCCTGCCCTTGTTGGACGCAGTGCCACCGATCCGGGGACTGCCAAGTCGCCCCGCACCAAGCCGCGGCGTCTGTACGCCGACCGCGGCTACGACTTCGACAAGTACCGCCGACTGTTGTGGAAACGCGGCGTCAAACCGATGATCGCCCGCCGCGGTGTTGCGCACGGCTCCGGACTCGGCAAGGTGCGCTGGGTGGTCGAGCGCACCTTCGCCTGGCTGCACCAGTTCAAGCGCCTCCGCATCCGCTACGAGCACCGAGCCGATCTCCACCACGGCCTGCTCGAGCTCGCCTGCAGCATCATCTGCCTCCGACGTCGTCGTAGATCC
>NZ_JBVJOT010000076.1:0-31798 GCF_055583025.1 Streptomyces sp. NPDC104831 | reverse complement strand
AGGGAGTTGTTGGGTCCTTTGCGGAAGGTGGTGCCGATGGGGTGGACGGGCGGGAGGTAGACGACGTCGAAGCCCATGTCGGCGATGGGTCCCAGCCGGCGGGCGGCGGTGCGGAAGGTGCCGTGGGGGTGTTCGGCCGTGCCTTCGGAGCGGGGGAAGAACTCGTACCAGGAGCCGTACAGGGCGCGTTCGCGCTCCACCAGCAGGGGCATCGCGTTGGAGGCGGTGACCAGTTCCCGCAGCGGATACCGGGCCAGCACCTCCTCCACCTCCGGGGCTAGGGCGGCCTTCAGCCGGTGGTGGACCGAGAGGGTGTCGTCGCCGAGGGCGCGGGCGGCGGCCAGCACCAGGTCCCGCTCGGGGCCCCTCGGCACGCCGGCGGCGGCCCGCTCGTACAGCTCGGCGCCCTCCTCCAGGACCAGGCCGGTGTCGATCCCGGCCGGCACCTTCACCGACGCGGTGTGCCGCCAGGTGGCCAGCGGATGGCTCCACGCCTCCACACGGAAGGTCCAGCGTCCCGTCACGTCCGGGGTGATCTCCGCCCCCCACCGGTCGCTGCCCGGCGCCAGCTCCCGCATCGGCGTCCAGGGGCCGCGCCGGCCCTTCGGATCACGCAGGACCACATTCGCGCCCACGGCGTCCTGCCCTTCGCGGAACACGGTGGCCGTGACCTCGAACGTCTCCCCGGCCACCGCTTTCGCCGGGCGCCTGCCGCACTCCACGGCCGGCCGGACATCACGTACCGGTACACGGCCGATGGCCGGGGTCCTGCGCATGTTTCTCACCTCCGCCGTGCGCGGAGCCGGGCGCCCGGCCCGGCCCCGCGATCCGAATAGCCGGGACCGGCCGCTCGCCGGTCCCGCAGGGAACGCCTTGTACGGTGCCAGGTCAGGGGCTTGGCGCCGTGGAACGCCGCTCCGGCGGCGGCGCTCTTCTCGCCGTCCGGCGCGGCTGCGGCCGCCCGTCCTGCTCCCGCAGATAGGTGACCAGGTTCGTGCGGAGATAGCGCTCGGCCGCGTCCGCGGCCTCGCGGGCGCAGCGCTTGCCCATCAGCACGCACAGGGTGTACCCGGAGTCCTCGAAGGTGGCCCGGACCGTGCGGTCGTACGGCGAGGCGAGCATCACGCGCTCCCACGCCCGGTACCGCCGCAGCTGCCGGGCCACTTCGGCCTTGGCGGGTAGCAGCATGGCCCTCTTCACCTTCCACGCTCTCGACTGGGCGCGTTCCCGACGGTCGGGTGGTGTCCGCGCAGGGGAGGGCGCGGCACCGTTACGGCGATCGAGGCTTTCACTTATGGTGCACGCGCGACGACGCAGCGTCTTGTTGGATCTTCAACGAGAGTGGTGTGTCCGGGGCTCGTGTTGCACGAATGGCGTAGTGCGCGCACCGTGGAGATGACTCTGAAGCGATCAGCGCTCACGCTGTGTGCCCGGAACTCCGTCCGGGCGGGCGCGGGGAGCGAGAGCTTCGCCGGTGAGGAGCAAGCGACGATGAAGACCGCAGTGCCCTGCTACTACCACCTCGACGTGGAGGTCGGTCCGGAACGGGTGGGACAGGTCGGCCGCATCCTGGCCGCCCATCTGCGCCACTGGGACCTGGACAGCCTCGTGGACCCCGTCCGGCGCGGTGCCGAACTGCTGCTGCGGGCGATCGACGCGCACGCGAGGGACAAGCACACCTCCATCGAGATGTGGTGGAACGGCCAGCACCTGATCACCGCCTTCGGCGGCGCCGACCCGGAACTGCGCCCGGACCCCGACCTGCGGTCCTGCCTGGCGGACATCGCCGCCATGAGCGACGGCTGGGGCTGCTGCGCGTCGGACGCCGGTACCACCATCATCTGGTTCTCGCAGCGCGCCCGGGCCGGCCAGCGCGTCCCGCTGGTGCCGCTCGCCCCCGCCCCCACGCTGCGCACCGGCCTGAGGGTCCCCCGCGACGAGCCGGTGGCCGTGCTGGCCGGCCGGGCGTCCGCCGGTGACGCCCCCCTGGAGGGCAGCCGGTGACCGCGCGCACGGCACGCACGGGGGTGCCCGTCTGGAGCGGGCACCCCTACCCGTTGGGCGCCGCCTTCGACGGGCAGGGCACCAACTTCGCCCTGTTCAGCGAGGTCGCCGAGCGCGTGGAGCTGGTCCTCGTCGACGACGCGGGCGCCGAGACCCCCATCCGGCTGCACGAGGTCGACGGGTTCGTCTGGCACGCGCACCTGCCCGGTGTGGGCCCCGGGCAGCGCTACGGCTACCGGGTGCACGGCCCCTGGCAGCCGGCGTTCGGCCACCGCTGCAACCCCGCGAAGCTGCTGCTCGACCCGTACGCCCGCGCCGTGGACGGCCAGATCGACAACCACCCCTCGCTGTACGAGCGGGCCCCGGACGGGCCCGCCCCGGCCGACAGCGCCGGCCACTCCATGCTGGGCGTGGTCACCGACCCGTTCTTCGACTGGGGCGACGACCGCCCGCCCCGGACGCCGTACGCGGACTCGGTGATCTACGAAGCCCATGTCCGCGGCCTGACCCGCACCCACCCGGACATCCCCGAGCGGCTGCGCGGCACCTACGCCGGCCTCGCCCACCCGGCCGTGACCGAGCACCTCACCTCGCTCGGTGTCACGGCGGTGGAGCTGATGCCGGTGCACCAGTTCGTCCAGGACGGCGTCCTCCAGGACCGCGGGCTGTCCAACTACTGGGGCTACAACACCATCGGCTTCTTCGCCCCGCACAACGCCTACGCCGCCTTCGGCACCCGCGGCCAGCAGGTCAACGAGTTCAAGGCCATGGTGAAGGCGCTGCACGCGGCCGGCCTCGAAGTCATCCTCGACGTGGTCTACAACCACACCGCCGAGGGCAACGAACGCGGCCCCACACTGTCCTTCCGGGGCATCGACAACGCCTCCTACTACCGCCTGGTCGACGGCGACTGGGCGCACTACTACGACACCACCGGCACCGGCAACAGCCTGCTGATGCGGCACCCCTTCGTGCTCCAGCTGATCATGGACTCGCTGCGGTACTGGGTCACCGAGATGCACGTCGACGGCTTCCGCTTCGACCTCGCGGCCACCCTGGCCCGGCAGTTCCACGAGGTGGACCGGCTCTCGGCGTTCTTCGACCTGATCCAGCAGGACCCGGTGATCAGCCGCGTCAAGCTGATCGCCGAGCCGTGGGACCTGGGCGAGGGCGGCTACCAGGTGGGCAACTTCCCGCCGCTGTGGTCGGAGTGGAACGGCAAGTACCGCGACGCCGTGCGGGACTTCTGGCGGGCCGAGCCCGGCTCGCTCGGCGAGTTCGCCTCCCGGCTGACCGGTTCCTCCGACCTCTACCAGCACAGCCGGCGCCGGCCGCGCGCGAGCGTCAACTTCGTCACCGCGCACGACGGTTTCACGCTGCGCGACCTGGTGTCGTACAACGACAAGCACAACGAGGCCAACGGCGAGGACAACCGGGACGGGGAGGGCCACAACCGGTCCTGGAACTGCGGGGCGGAGGGCGAGACCGACGACCCGGCCGTCCTGGAACTGCGCGCCCGCCAGCAGCGCAACCTGCTGGCCACGCTGCTGCTGTCGCAGGGCATCCCCATGCTGTGCCACGGCGACGAACTCGGCCGCACCCAGCGGGGCAACAACAACGCCTACTGCCAGGACAACGAGACCTCCTGGGTGGACTGGGACCTCACCGACGAGCAGCGCGCCCTCGCCGGCTTCACCGGGCGCCTGATCGCCCTGCGCGCCGCCCACCCGGTGCTGCGCCGCCGCCGCTTCTTCCGCGGCGAGACCGCGACCCACGCCGGGCAGCCGCTGCCCGACCTGGTGTGGCTGCGGCCCGACGCCCGGGAGATGACCGACCGGGACTGGGAGCGCGCGGACGCGCACTCGGTCGGCGTGTTCCTCAACGGCGACGCCATCGCCGAACGCGACCCCTACGGCCGCCCGATGACCGACGACTCCTTCCTGCTGCTCGTCAACGGATACTGGGAGCCGGTCGTCTTCCGGCTGCCCGACGAGTCCTTCGGCGAGCGCTGGACCTCGCTGATCGACACCGCCGACCCCGACGGCGTCCCCGACGAACGCGAACGCAAGGCGGGCACCCGGCTCCGCGTCGAGGCCCGCGGCCTGGTCCTGCTCTCCCGCCCCTCGCGCGCCGCGACCTGAGCGCCGGGGCGCCGCGCACGGGCGCTCAGCAGCAGGCGCCCCGCGCGGTGACCGTGAACTGGGCGCCGTCGGCGTCGCGCAGGATCGCCTCCCGTTCGCCGTCGTCGCGCAGCACGCTGCCGCCGTGCTTCTCCGCCGCGCGGGCGCAGGCCGGCACGTCGGTGACCGCGAAGTGGACCTGCCAGTGCGGCCGCACCGAGGGGTCCGGGGCGGCCTCCACCGCGCCCGAGTCGATGCGCGCCACCACGTCGCCCTCGCTGCGCAGCAGCACCTCGCCGCCGTCGTACTCCACCTCGCAGCAGCCCCGCTGCCCGGTCGCCCAGTCCAGGGTCTCGCCGTAGAACATCGCCGCGTCGAAGGCGTCCCGGGTGTGCAGCCGCACGAAGGTGGGCGCCGCCCGCCGCCACGCCTGCCAGTTGGTGACCAGGTCGCCCTGCCAGATCCCGAACGTGGCGCCGTCCCGGTCGGCGAGCAGCGCGGCCCGGCCGGGTGCGAAGGACAGCGGCCCGACCGCGGCCGTACCGCCGCGCTCCCGGACCCGGGACACGGCCACGTCCGCGTCCCGCACCGCGAAGTACGGCGTCCAGGCCACCGCCATCTGCCACATGGAGGCGACGGCGGCGATCCCCGCGACCGGGACCCCGCCCGCCAGCGCGATCCGGAAGTGCTCGCCGAGCTTGGCGGTGCGCCACTGCCAGCCGAGGACGGCCGTGTAGAACTCCTGCGTGGCCTTCAGATCACGGCTGGTCAGGCTCACCCAGCAGGGCGCGCCGAAGACGGAGTGGGTGGAGACGACGTCCTGTCCGCGCCGTCCGCCACCGGGGCTGTCGTGGTTCATGGCAGTCGGGTCCTGCTCTCGGGGCCGGGCGGCCACCGGTATACCACCAGTGTCCGGCCGGACGGGGTGCGAGCGCCTGTCGAGTACCCCGGGTGGCAGGGGGACAGCCCTCTGCGCACGATGGAGGGATGGGAGAGAGCGAGCCGGACCGGATCGCCGCGTTGCAGGCGGAGGTCGACCAGCTGAAGGAGGCCATGGCCTCGCACGCGGTCGTGGACCAGGCGATCGGGATGGTGGTCGCCCTCGGCCGGATCACCCCGGACCAGGGCTGGCAGGTGCTGAAGGAGGTCTCCCAGCACACCAACATCAAGCTGCGCCACATCGCCGAGCTGATCCTGATCTGGGGGCGGCGCGGCGACCTGCCGGACCACATCCGGGCCGAGCTGGAGGACGCCCTGGACCGGTACGGGCCCGAGAGGGTGCCGGGGACCGAGGGGGAGTAGGGGCGTACCGGCGGCGGGAGGGGGCCGTCGTACGGGCGCGGAGGTCAGCGGATCTCCGCGAGCAGTTCCTCGCGCAGCCGGTCGAAGCAGCCGCTGAGCAGCCGCGAGACGTGCATCTGCGAGATCCCGAGCTGCGAGGCGATCCGGCTCTGGGTCATCCCCCCGAAGAACCGCAGGTAGAGGATGGTGCGCTCGCGTTCGGGCAGCGCCTGCAGACACGGCCTGACCGCCGCCCGGTCCACGACGAGGTCGTAACCGGGGTCCGGTCCGCCCAGGGAGTCCCCGAGGGCGTAGCCGTCCGTGCCGGACACCTCGGCGTCCAGCGACAGCGCGGAGAAGCACTCCAGAGCCTCCATGCCGGTGCGCACCTCGTCCTCGCTGAGCCGGGTGTACGCGGCGATCTCGGCGACGGTGGGCGTGCCGCCCCCCGTGGTCTGCGCCAGGTCCTTCACGGCGGCGCGGACCCGGTTGCGCAGGTCCTGCACCCGGCGGGGCACGTGCAGGGTCCACATGTGGTCCCGGAAGTGCCGCTTGATCTCCCCGGTGATGGTGGGCACCGCGTACGCCTCGAAGGCCCGGCCGCGCTCCGGGTCGTAGTGGTCGACGGCCTTGACCAGACCCAGCGCGGCCACCTGGTACAGGTCCTCCAGGGCCTCGCCGCGGCCGCGGAAGCGCACCGCGATCCGCTCGGCCATCGGCAGCCACAACCGGACCAGCTCGTCCCGGAGCGCCTGGCGCTCGGGGCCGTCGGGCAGTGCGGCGAGCCGCTCGAAGGCGGCGCCCGTCTTCGGGGCGTCGTCGTGGGGATGGGTCTTCGTGCTGCCAGTGACACGCATCGCGCGCACCTCTCTCAGCAGGTGCTGAAGGGACAACACCGTGGGAGGTGCGCTCGGACCATGGATAGGACACCGGGGGCCGGCAGTGCGCGGTCTCCCACGGACGTGCCTCCTGTCCGAAGCACTGTTGTGCCCTTTCCCGCCAGGGAACATCTCTAAACAAATAATACGAAAAGGGGCTATACGGACCAACGGGTCGGACGGGTCGCCGATCTTGTCCCGGACGTGATGTGCGGCACGCGGGCGAAGACGGCCGGAACCCGCCGCGCGGGTGTTCTTCCTGGGCAGCGCTTGATCACCGGTCAGCGGGCCCCAATTCCCCTGACCACGGTGCGTTCCGGCCATTTGACAGTGTGCTCGGCACACAGATAGACAGCAGCTCTCGAAGGTCGAGAGGGGCACTGTGTACGAGCCGAACGTGGTCGGTGACTGGCGGGAGTGCGAGGAGCATGCCGGTCTGCGGATCCGCGTCCACCGCCTGGAGGCGGCCGAGCCGCCGCGTGGACGGGACGACGCCGCCGCCGGGCTGACGTATTTCAGTGTCCGGGTGACCGTGGAGAACCGCGGCGCCCGGCCCTGCGGCATCCACCTGGAGGACGGCCAGATCGACGTCCGCGTCGGCCCGGACGGCGAGGGCGCCTTCATCGACTGGCGCAACTCCCAGTTCATCGAGGGCTTCGACGTCTACCCGCTGCGCCGGGCCACCGCCGTGGTCTACGCCGCCGCCCCCGAGGCCGCCCTCGGGCACGTGGACGTCCAGGTGCAGCTGCGGGTGGACGAGGAGTGGACCGGCCGCCGGCTGTGGGCGGGCGGCATCGGCGTCCTGGAGCCGGCCCCGGCGGCCGCCCCCGCGGCCACCGGGCAGGGCAGCCTCGCCCACCAGGTCTCCGCCTTCCTGCGCGACCAGGCGGAGCCGGGCTCCGCCTGACCCGGCCCCCGTACGGGCCCGCCGGCCGACGCCCTGCGGGGCTCAGTGCGGGATGCCGTCGATGATCTCCCGCGCGCCCTGGCGCAGCAGCGCGACCGCGACCGAGGTGCCGAGGGTGGCCGGATCGAGCCGCCCCGCCCACTCGTGGGCGTTCAGCCGTGTCTTGCCGTCCGCGGTGAACACGCAGGCCCGCAGCGAGAGTTCGCCGCCGCGGTCCACGCGCGCGTACCCGGCGATCGGGCTGTTGCAGTGCCCTTGCAGCACGTGCAGGAACATCCGCTCCGCGGTCGCCTCCCGGTGGGTGTCCGGGTCGCCGAGGCCGCTCACCGCGTCGATCAGCCCGGTGTCGCCCTCCCGGCACTGCAGGGCCAGGATGCCCGCGCCGATCGGCGGCATCATCGTCTCCGTCGACAGCACCTCGCTGATGACGTCGCTCCGGCCGATCCGCTCCAGGCCGGACACCGCGAGCAGCAGCGCGTCCGCCTCGCCGGCGGCCAGCTTCTCCAGCCGGCGGTTGGCGTTGCCGCGGAACGGCACGCACTCCAGATGCGGGTGGGTCGCGGCCAGTTGGGCGATCCGGCGGACCGAGGAGGTGCCGATCCGGGTGCCGGCCGGCAGCTCGTCCAGGGTCAGCCCGCCCGGGTGGACCAGCGCGTCGCGGATGTCGTCGCGCCTCAGGAACGCGGCGAACACCGTGCCGGCGGGCAGCGGCCGGTCGGCGGGCACGTCCTTCACGCAGTGGACCGCGAGATCCGCCTCCCCGGCGAGGAGGGCCGCGTCCACCTCCTTGGTGAACGCCCCCTTGCCCTCGACCTTCGACAGATCGCCCATCCACTTGTCGCCCGTCGTCTTCACCGGGACGACCTCGGTGCGCACTCCCGGGTGCAGCACGGCCAACTCGGCGCGGACCCGCTCGACCTGGGCCAGGGCCATGGGGGAGTCGCGGGAGACGATGCGGATCAGTTCCGGTGCAGACATGGGGACACGATAGACCCTGGGCCGGGACGGCGCCGGTCGCACCACCCGCGCCGGACGGGAGGCACCGGCCGCCCCGGCCACGGGAGTTCGTCCGCCGGCCGGGGTCAGCCCGGCTCGTCCGGCAGGTCCGCCGCCGACTCCTCGGGGGTGAGGTCCAAGCGGAGCCGCAGCCAGGACGGCTGGCGCAGCATGCCGTGCCGGGTGCGGGTGCTGTAAGCGACCTCGCCCACCAGGTGGGGCAGCACCCAGCGCGCCTGGGGGATGCGCGGCACCGGGTCGAAGGGGCACCGGTCGCTCGCCGCGTCCCGCAGCAGTTCGGCCAGCCGGACGCGTTCCGCCTCGCTCCAGCCGGTGCCCACCCCGCCGACGTAGCGCAGCCGGCCCTCCGGGTCGCGCTGGCCGGCCAGGACCGCCCCGGGCAGTCCGGTCAGCCGGCCCCTGCCGGGCAGCCAGCCGCCGACGACCACGTCCTCCGCGCGCATGTTCCGGATCTTGATCCAGGCGCGGGAGCGGACCCCGGGCTCGTACACCGAGTCCAGCCGCTTGCACACCAGGCCCTCCAGCCCGTGCTCCCGGGTGGCGCGCAGCGCCTCGGCGCCGTGCCCGGTCACCGCGCCCGGGGTCGACCAGTACGGCCCGTTCAGGCCCAGCTCCTCCAGCCTGGCCCGCCGCCGCGCGTACGGCAGCCGCAGCAGGGGCCCGGTCAGGTACGGCACGTCGAACAGCACCAGGTGCACCGGCACCCGGGCGGCCCGGCGCGCCGCCCGCGCCGGGGCGTGCGCGAGGCCCATCCGGCTCTGCAGCAGCTGGAAGTCGGAGCGCCCCCGCTCGTCCAGGGCCAGCACCTCGCCGTCCAGCACGGCGGGCGTGGACCCCAGCGCGGCGCCCAGCGCCCTCAGTTCGGGGTAGGCCGCGGTGATGTCGTCGCCGGAACGGGCGCGCAGCAGCACGCTGCCGTCGCCGGGCAGGTAGACCAGCACCCGCTGGCCGTCCTGCTTCGTCTCGTACGCCCAGCGCCGGTCCTGGGCGGCGGGCGGCAGGCTGCCGGGGGTGGCGAGCATCGGCGCGATGAGCGGCAGGGGTGCGGCGGTCACGGCAGAAGGTCTCGACCGGCCCCGGCCCGCTCACGCGCCTTTCCCGCGCGGTTCCCCTGAACGGGCCCCGCGCCGCCGCCCCGGCGCCGGGTCAGCCGACCGGCTCGGCCGGCGCGGCGGCGGCCGTCGCGGACGCGGGGGCGGTGCCGGCCGGGCGGTGCCGGGGGAGGAACGCGGCGAGCAGGAACGCGAGGGCCGCCGCGCCCGCGCCGAGCGCCATCACGGCCTTGAAGCCGTCCTCGGACGGCAGCGCGTGGCCGCCGAGGCTGATCGTCATCTGGGCCAGGATCACGCCCGCCACGGCACTGGCCACCGAGGTGCCGATCGACCGCATCAGCGTGTTGAGGCTGTTCGCGGCGGCCGTCTCGGAGGCCGGGACCGCGCCCATGATCAGCGCGGGCATGGCGCCGTAGGCGAAGCCGACGCCCGCGCCGATGACGCAGGAGACCAGCACCAGCTGCCAGATCTCGCTCATCAGCACGACGCCGAGCGCGTACCCGGCGGCGACGATCACCGCACCGGTCATCAGGGTGGTCTTCGGGCCCCGCGTCTTGGTGATCAGGGCGGAGACCGGGGCGGTGGCCATCATCACCAGGCCCTGCGGGGCCATCACCAGGCCCGCGGTGAGCATGGACCTGCCCAGGCCGTAGCCGGTCTGGACGGGCAGCTGGAGGAGCTGCGGCAGGACGAGGGCCATCGCGAACATGGAGAAGCCGAACGCGATCGAGGCCAGGTTCGTGAACAGCACCTGGCGGCGGGCCGTGGCGCGCAGGTCCACCAGGGGCTGTGCCGTGCGCAGCTCGAAGAGGCCCCAGGCCGCCAGGACCACCACGGCGAGCGCGAGCAGACCCAGGGTGGTGCCGCTGCCCCAGCCCCAGTCGGCGCCCTTGGAGACCGCGAGGAGCAGCGAGACCAGCCCGACGGCCATGCCGAGCGCTCCGGTCAGGTCGAACCGGCCGCCGGTGCGCACGTCGGACTCCGGCACCAGTCCCAGCACCAGCGCGGCAGCGACGGCGCCGAGGCCCGCGGAGGTCCAGAACAGCACGTGCCAGTCGTAGTGGTCGGCGATGAACGCGGCCGCGGGCAGCCCCAGGGCGCCGCCGACCCCGAGCGAGGCGCTCATCAGCGCGGTGCCGCCCGCCAGCTTCTGCGGCGGCAGCTCGTCCCGCATGATGCTGATGCCGAGCGGGACCACCGCGGCGGCCAGTCCCTGCAGCGCACGGCCGGTGATCATCGGCACCAGCCGGTCGCTGAGCGCGCACACCGCCGAGCCGGCCACCAGCAGGGCCAGGCTGACCAGCAGCAGGCGCCGCTTGCCGAACATGTCACCGAGCCGGCCGGCCACCGGGGTGGCGACGGCGGCGGCCAGCAGCGTGGCGGTGACCGCCCAGGCGGCGTCGGACGGCGAGGCGTGCAGATAGCCGGGCAGCTCGGGCACGATCGGGATCACCAGGGTCTGCATCAGCGACACGGTGATGCCGGCCAGGGCCAGCACCGCGACCACGGCACCGGGCCGGGACGGCGCCGAGCGGCCGGGCTCGGCGGGCCGGGCGGGGGCGTCGGACATGAAGGGAACCTTCCGGGGAGAACGGGGGAGCGGCGGGCCGCTTTTTAAGTCAACTGCTTGACTTACTGTAGCGGTCGTCCGCCGGGACCGGTGTGGGGAGCGGCCGTCCGCCGTGGCGGGTGTGGGGAGCGGTCGGTCACCGGGCGGGCCCGGTCCGGGCGGGCGGCCCGCGCGCCGTAGGCTGTGACCGGCTGGACCTCGCCCGCCCCGGCCGAGGACCCGGGGCGGAGTGCGGGACGGACCGCCCCCGGGGTGGCGCACGTCCCGGAGCGGTGGTGAGCATGGCGCGCAGGACGGCGCGGACCGAGCAGGTGAACGCGACGCGGGAGGCGATCCTGACCGCGGCGGAGCGGCTGTTCGCCGAGCACGGCGTGTACGCCGTCTCCAACCGCCAGGTCAGCGAGGCCGCCGGCCAGGGCAACAACGCCGCCGTCGGCTACCACTTCGGCACCAAGGCCGACCTGGTCCGCGCGGTCGCCCGGCGGCACACCCGGCACATCGAGACGCTGCGGGAACGGGCCCTGGCGGAGACCGCGGGCTCCACCGACGTGCGCGACTGGGTCGGCTGCCTGGTCCGCCCGGTCACCGAGCACCTCGCCGGACACTCCGGTCCGACCTGGTACGCCCGCTTCTGCGCGCAGGTGATGACCGACCCGGCGCTGCACGACATCATGGTCGAGGAGTCCCTCGCCTCACCGGCGCTGCGCGAGGCGGTCGAGGGCCTCGACCGCACCCTGCCGGACCTGCCGCCCGAGGTCCGCGCCGAACGCGGCCAGATGGTCCGGCTGCTGATCCTGCACACCTGCGCCGAGCGCGAGCGGGCCCTCGCCGAGGGCACCCCGACCCCGCACGCCACCTGGAGCGAGGCCGCGACGGGGCTCGCCGACGCGATCGTGGGCCTGTGGCTGGCCCCGGTCAGCGCCCGGGCGGCGGCACCGGGGGACTCCTCCTCGGACTGAGCAGCAGATCACGGCGGGCTCACGCTCCCCGCGGTGGTCCCGCCCACCCCAGGGAGCGTTCGACGGCCCGCTTCCAGTTGCCGTACTCCGCCTCCCGCCGCTCGGGGTCCATGCCGGGCAGCCACTGCGCGGCCCGGTGCCAGTTGCGGCGCAGCACCTCCAGCCCGGGCCAGTAGCCGGCGGCGAGACCGGCCGCGTAGGCCGCGCCCAGGGAGACCGTCTCGGCGACCATGGGCCGCACCACCGGCACGTCCAGCACATCGGCCACGAACTGCATGAGCAGGTTGTCCGCGGTCATGCCGCCGTCCACCCTGAGCTGCGGCAGGGGCACCGGGAAGTCGGCGTTCATCGCGTCGACGACCTCCCGGGTCTGCCAGCCCGTGGCCTCCAGCACCGCCCGCGCCAGATGCCCCTTGGTGATGTACGAGGTGAGACCGACGACGACCCCGCGCGCGTCGCTGCGCCAGTGCGGCGCGAACAGCCCCGAGAAGGCGGGGACGATGTAGCAGCCGCCGTTGTCCTCGACCGTGCGGGCGAGGGTCTCGATCTCCGGGGCGCTCCCGATCAGGCCCAGGCGGTCGCGGAACCACTGGACGAGCGCGCCGGTGACCGCGATCGACCCCTCCAGGGCGTAGGCCGGGGGCTGGTCCCCGATCTTGTAGGCGACGGTGGTGAGCAGCCCGTGCCGGGAGCGCACGACGTCGTCGCCGGTGTTCAGCAGCAGGAAGCTCCCGGTGCCGTAGGTGCACTTGGCCTCGCCGGGGGAGAAGCAGGTCTGGCCGAACAGGGCGGCCTGCTGGTCGCCGAGGGCGGCGGTGAGGGGGATGCCCGGCAGCAGCGCGCTCGCCTCGCCGTACCGCTCGGCGGAGGGGCGGATCTCGGGCAGCATCGGGCGGGGCACGCCGAAGAAGCCCAGCAGTTCGTCGTCCCAGGCGAGGGTGTGGATGTTCATCAGCATCGTGCGGCTGGCGTTGGTGGCGTCGGTCAGGTGCAGGCCGCCGTCGGGGCCCCCGGTGAGGTTCCACAGGAGCCAGCTCTCCATCGTCCCGAACAGCACCTCGCCATCCCGGGCGCGCTGCTCGACGCCCTTGACGTGGTCGAACAGCCAGCGGATCCGCAGCGCGGAGAAGTAGGTGGAGGGCGGCAGGGCGCACCGCCCGAGGAAGAACGCCTCGCCGGGGTCGCGCAGGAGGTCCTCGACCAGGGGCGCGGTACGGGTGTCCTGCCAGACGATCGCCCGGCCCAGCGGGGCGCCGGTGCGCCGGTCCCAGAGCACCGTGGTCTCCCGCTGGTTGGCCAGCCCGATGGCGGCGACCCGGTCCGTCGCGACCCCGGCGGCGGACAGGGCCTCGGGCACCACCCGGCGCAGGTTCTGCCAGATCTCCACGGCGTCGTGCTCCACCCACCCCGGCCGCGGGAAGTGCTGCTGGTGCTCCCGCTGCGCGACCGAGACCAGCCGCCCACGGTGGTCGAAGAGGATGCAGCGGGTGGAGTTGGTGCCCTGATCGACCGACATCACATACCGTTCCGTCATGATCGGGCCTGCCTTCCGACGGATCTGGGGGCGGCTGTCGTGGCCTACCAGCGGGCGGCTCCCAGATCTCTGGAGATCGCCCTCGCGGCCTCGCGGACCAGACCGATCAGCGGGGGCCGGGGCCGGCACCGGCCGTCGCAGACGCGCTCCACCGGCCCGGACAGTCCGACGGCGCCCACGACGAGCCCGCCGTGCCCCCGGATCGGCGCCGCGATCCCGGCCTCGCCCATGCTCATCTCCTGGATCTCGGCCGCCCAGCCGGTGTCCCGAACGGCGGCGAGCGCCCGGGCGAGCCGCTCGGGATCGGTCAGGGTGTGCCGGGTGTACGCCTCCAGCCCCGGCGCCCGGTCCGGCGCGGCCGTCGCCGTGCCGAAGGCGAGCAGCACCTTGCCGAGCGAGGAGGCGTGCAGCGGCAGCAGCGCGCCCACGTCCAGGGTCTGGAAGCTGTCGTCGGGCCGGAACACGTGGTGGACGACGAGGACCCTGCCCTCCAGCGGGGTGCCGAGGCGTACCGCCTCCCCGCTGCGGGCGGCCAGGGCGTCGGCCCAGTTCAGGGAGCGTGAACGCAGTTCGTTGACGTCCAGGTAGCTGGTGCCCAGGTGCAGCAGGGCGGCCCCGAGCTGGTACTTCCCGGTCGCCGCGTCCTGCTCCACGAAGTCCACGTGCTGGAGCGTGCGCAGGATGCCGTGGGCGGTGCCCTTCGCCAGCCCGAGCGAGGCCGCCACCTCGCCGAGTCCGAGTCGGCGGGGCCCGCCGGCGAGCAGCCGCAGAATCGCCGCCGCCCGCTCGATCGACTGGACCGGTCCGGCCATGAGGCGAGCCTATTACCGGCGCGGACGCTTCGCCCCGCGGGACGGCGGGCCGGGGCCGGGGCGGGGCGTTCGGTAATGCCGACCCCTGTTCATTGACCCGTCCGATATGTCTCCCTAACGTGCTTTGAGGCCCGGAAGACGCCGAGACAGCGTGCGAGACCGGCAGCAGATCGGGAGAGAACATGGCGGCTCAGCTCAATACCCTGCTTCGGGCGGCACACGAACACGTGTGTCCGGTTCCGCCCGTCGCCGGCGCGGTATCGGCCGTACGCCGGCGGGTGGCGGCGCTCCTCGCCGACTGGAGCGTATGCCCGGAGATCGTCGAGGACTCGCTGCTCGTGGTGTCGGAGCTGGTCACCAACGCGATCGTGCACGCCCGGCCGCCGGCCGAACTCCGGGTGTCCTGGGTGCGCGGCGATCACCCGCCCACCCTGCGGGTGGAGGTCACCGACGCCGGACCCGACCTCGCCGCGGGTCCGTCCCGCGCCGGGATCGACCCGGACGAGCACGGCCGGGGCGAGGCGATCGTCCGCGCCCTGGCGACCCGCCACGGCATACGGGTTCACCCCGGGCGGGTCACCCGCTGGGCGGAGCTGGTCGCCGCCTGAGGCGCGGCCCCGGTCCCGGCCGCCACGGCGGCCGGATCCCCTGACGGCCGCCGGCGGAGCAGCAGCAGGGCCGCGTCGTCGTGCAGCCGGCCGCCCACGTGCGCCAGCAGCTCGCCATGGAGCGCGCCGAGCGTGCGCGCCGGCTCCTCGCACACATGGCGGCCCACGCCGTCGGCCAGCGGATAGAACACGCGCGCCCGGTCACGGGCCTCGGTGACGCCGTCCGTGTAGAGCAGCAGCTGGTCCCCCTCCGCCAGCGGCAGCCGCCGCAGGCCGGGAGCGCGGTCCGACAGGGCGCGCAGCCCGAGGGGCGGCGCGGGACGGTCCGGTTCCACCTCCGTGACCTCCCCGGACGCGGAGATCAGCAGCGGCGGCGCGTGCCCGCAGTTGACGATCTCCAGCTGTCCCGGCCGGGGATATCCGGCGACCACGGCGGTGACGAAGTCGTCCGGGCCGAGATTGCGGGCGAGGCTCCGCTCGATCCGGTCGACGACGGCGAGCAGGCCGGCCTCGTCGTGGGCGGCCTCCCGGAACACCCCGAGGACGAGCGCGGCCGTGCCCACGGCCGGCAGCCCCTTGCCGCGTACGTCGCCGACGATCAGCCGGATGCCGTGCGGGGTGGACTCCAGCGCGTACAGGTCCCCGCCGATCCGGGCCTCCGCCGCGGCGGCGCTGTAGCGGACGGCCACCTGGAACGGGCCGACGGTCTCCGGGACGGGCTGGAGCAGCGCGTGCTGGGCGGCCTCGGCGACCGAACGGACGGCGGCGAGCACGCGCTCCCGGCGCTGCCGCAGCACGCCGGCCAGGGCACTCGCCGCGGTGACGGCCGGCAGGGCGCCCAGCACGGCCGCCGCCTCCGGTGCGGACATCCCGTGCCCGCAGGCCAGGGCGGCACCCGCCGCGGCCGCGAGGAGACCGGTGCCGAGGACGCCGCGCGGTCCGTTGGTGACGGCCGCCAGCGCGGGACCGGCCGCCAGCAGCGGCAGCCAGAGGGCTCCCGGGCCGCCCGCCAGACCGCCGAGGACGACGGCGGCGACGACGAGGACCGGCAGCAGCCGCCGTCCCGCGGCGCGCGCCCTCCGCTTCCCGAACCGCCGCGCCGGCATGTGGTCACCGCCCTCGTCTCGGACCTGGCTCATGTGTCGTCCGCTGTCCTCTGTCCTCGCCTGTACGAACGCGGCCCCGCCGCTCGGAGGCGCTCACCCGGAATGTCCCCTGCATCAAGCAAACGGGCCCGGCGCGGGCGGTCACAAGAACCGGATTTTCAGATAGTGAGCAAGGCCGCTCCGGGCGGGCCGGGGCACGGGGTGCGGCCGCCGCTCACGTGGTCAGCGAAAGGCTCCGGGTCACACGGCTCGCGATCGGGAGCAGCCGGGCCCGCATCTCCCGGAGCCGGTCCTTGCGGTCCGCCGGCAGCGAGACGCCCAGCGAGCCGAGGGTGTCCCCGCGGTAGACCGGTACGGCGACGCACACGGTGCCGAGCGCGTACTCCTCCAGGTCCGTGACGGCCGGCGCCAGGGGCGGCGCGTCGAGCCTGCGCAGCAGCTCCGGCAGGCTGGTGACCGTGCGCGGCGTGAGATCGGCGAGCCGGTGCCGGGACAGGTACTCCCGGCGGGCGTCCTCGCCCAGCTCGCGCAGCACGGTCTTGCCGAGCGCGGTGGCGTGTCCCGCGTCCTCGAACCCCACCCACAGGTCCACCCGGGGGGTGCGCGGACCGTCGACGATCTCGGCGACCCTGATCTCGCCCTCCTCGTAGAACGTGAGGTAGGCGGCGGTGGACAGCTCGTCCCGCAGCGCGGCCAGCGTCGGGCGCACCCGGCTCAGCAGCGACTGCGGGCGGCCCGCCGTGTGCAGGGAGGCCAGCCGGTCGCCCAGCACGAAGCCGCCGTCGTCCAGTTTCCGCACGTACCCGTCGTGCAGCAGGGTGCGCAGCAGGTGGTAGGCGGTGGCCAGCGGCAGCCGCGTCTCGCGCGCCAGTTGCTTGGCCGGCGCGCCGTTCTCGTGGGCACCCACCGCCTCCAGCAGCCTGAGCGCCCGCTGCACGGACGTGATGAGGGTGGGGCCTTCCCGCGCACCCATAGGACCAGGCTGCCCCGGCCGCGGGGCCGGGGCAAGGCCGGGGATCACCGGGAAGCCCGTGCGGGCACCGGGGAGCGGGCCGAGCGGCACGCCTTCGCGCCGCCGCGGCAGGCGCTCCCGCGCGTCGGGGCGGCGACCGACGGCCCACGCGGCCGTCCCGCTGCCCGGGCGCGCCCCGGCGGCCTACGCTCCAGTAATATCCGGCGGCAGGCCACCAGAGGAGGAACCGTGTCCCGGTCCGAACGCTCACCCCTGCTGCTCGCCGGCCTGCTGGCCGCCGCCGGGGCCGCCCACTTCGCCGTGCCCCGGCAGTTCGACGCGGTCGTCCCCCGGGCGCTGCCGGGCCCGCCCCGGGCCTGGACCTACGCCAGCGGGGCCGTCGAACTGGCCCTGGCGGCCGGGATCGCGGCGCCCCGCACCCGCGCCGGGGCGGCGAAGGCGGCAGCCGCCTTCTTCGTCGGCGTCTTCCCGGCGAACGTCCAGATGGCCGTGGACTGGCGCCGCCGGCCGGCCCCGCTGCGGGCGGCGGCGCTGGCCCGGCTGCCCCTCCAGGTGCCCCTGGTGCTGTGGGCGCGCGGTGTCGCCCGGAACGGGAGGGGGCGGTCGTGACGAGGCCCCTCGCGGTCGGGGACACGGCGGAGGACTTCGCCCTGCCCGACGAGACCGGCACCGTCCGCCGGCTCACCGGACTGCTGGCGGGCGGCCCCGTCGTGCTCTTCTTCTACCCCGCCGCCCTCACTCCCGGCTGCACCGCCGAGGCCTGCCACTTCCGGGACCTGGCCGCCGAGTTCGCGGCCGCCGGCGCCCGGCCCGTCGGCATCAGCGGGGACGCCGTCGACAGGCAGCGGGAGTTCACCGACCGGCACCGGCTCGGCATGCCGCTGCTCTCCGACGCCGACGGCACGGTCCGCGAGCGGTTCGGCGTCGCGCGCAGCTTCTCCCTGGCCCCGACCAAGCGCGTCACCTTCGTGATCGCCGAGGACCGCACCGTCCTGGAGGTCGTCCGCAGCGAACTGCGCATGAACACCCACGCCGACCGGGCCCTCGCCGCCCTGCGCGCCCGCCGGGGCTGAGCGGCGGTCACTGGAAGGGGCAGCCCGGGTTCGGGGCGTCCTCGGAGAACGGGGAGCCGAGCGGCAGCACGTACAGCACCTCCAGGACCAGCGGGGTGTCGCCCAGATTGCGGCCGATGTGGACGTAGCCGGGGCCGGCCGGTTCCTGGATCGTCTCGCCGGTGCGGTACACGCCGTCCGGCCCGCAGGTGGAGTCGAAGTGGCTGAGGGTGCCCTGCCGCACGACGCCGTGCAGCGGGCCGTCGTGGTAGTGCCAGCCCGTGCTCTGGCCGGGCGGGAGCGTGACCTCCCGCAGGATGTAGTCGGTGCCGCCGACGGTGGCCCGGGCGAGGATCCGGGACGTGATGCCGGGCCCCGCCGGGGTCGCCGCGGCGAGGGAGCAGGTCATGAGGGCGGCGCCGGTGACGACGCCGGCCACGGCGGTACGGAGTGCGGTGCGCATGCCGGCCTCCGGAGGGCGTAGAAGGGGGACGCCGCGACCCTAGGGGCACGGCGGGCCCCCGGGGGCCGGAATCTCCGCATCCGGATACGGCCGCCCGCGTCCGCGGCTCAGTTCCGGCCGGTGCCGGCGGCGGCCTGGGCCGGTGTGCGGCCGGTGCGCACCGAGCGGGCCCGCCGGGGGACCGGCGCGCGGGCCCGGGCCACCTCCTCGTCCGGCTTCGAGGGCGTCGTCCCGCAGGGCGAGTACGGCGGCGGGACCGTGATCGTGTGGACCACGGGAGGTGCGAGCCGCTCGGTCACGACCGGCGGGGCCGCCCGGTGGACGTCCCGGCGACCCCGCAGAGGGGGCGCGCCGCGTTCCGGCCGCGCGGCGCCGAGCCGCGCGGCGAGGACGCCCTCGTCCGGTTCCGCGGCGGCGGCGCACCACGAGACGGGGCCGCCCGTCCCGGCGGCTCACGGGTCCGCCCGACGCCACGCCCGTCGCGGCACGCTGCGACCGGTCCTCCGCCGCCACCTCGCGGCCTCTTCCCCGCGTCCCGTTCCCGGCGCCGCGGGTACCCCGGGGGCCGGCCCCCGAGGCCGTGGTCACCCGGCCGGCCGCCAGCCCAGCGCCGGCCCGAGCTTCGTCGCCATGTCCGTCAGGATCTGTACGTAGTCCTCGTGCTCGAAGGTGAACGGCAGGGCGAACGCCACCTCGTCGACCTCCCGGAAAGCGGCGTGCGCGTGCAGCCGTTCGGCCAGCTCCGCGGAGGTGCCGACCAGGTCCGGCGCGAACAGCTGCCGGCCCGGCCCCTGCGGGGCGGTGGTGCGGGGCAGCCGCCGGGCCGCGTACTGCGCGTACTTGGCGCGTTGGGCGGGGCTCGCCGAGTCGGTCGGGATCACCACCAGCCCGTGGGACACCCGGGCCGCCTCCCCGTCCGGGTGGTGGGCCCGGAACTCCCGGATGAGGGACAGCTGGATCGCGGCGAAGTCCGGCGGCCCGCCCACGCCCCCGGTGTCCTCCGCCTTGACCACGCTGCTGGTCAGGAAGTTCATGCCGTGCTCGCCCGCCCAGCGCGCCGACCGCAGGCTGCCGCCGCCGTACCACATCCGCTGCCCGAGCCCCGGGGAGTGCGGCTGGACCACGTCGGAGAACACCTCGAAACCCTTCACGCCGCTGAAGTCGCTGGCGGGCTTGCCGCGCACCAGGTCCAGCAGCCGCCGCACCCGCTCGAACCCGAAGTCCTCGGCGTCGGCGGTGTCCGGGTAGAGGGCGTCCTTGACCTGGTCGAAGTGCGTCGGCGGGCCCACGCTGACGCCCGGGTTCAGCCGCCCGCCGGACAGCACGTCGACCGTCGCCAGGTCCTCGGCGAGCCGCAGCGGGTTCTCCCAGCCGAGCGGCGTCACCGCGGTGCCGAGCTGGATCCGCCGGGTGCGCTGCGAGGCGGCGGCCAGCACCGCGACCGGGGAGGAGATGCCGTACTGGAGGTGCCGGTGGCGCACCCAGGCACTGTCGAAGCCGAGCCGCTCGCCCAGCTCGATGATCTCCAGCGTGGACTCGTGGCCCCGCCCGGGGTCCGCCGCGTCGAACAGGCCGATGGTCAGAAAGCCCAGCTTGCGCAGGGGGCGAGAGGTGGACGGCAACGGGTCCTCCAGCGGTCGGGTGTCGGCTCGGCCTCGATTCTGGCAGGCCAGTGTGACAACCGTGTGATCAATCCGCCGGGCCCGCCGGCAGCGGGATCACGACCTCGTCCTCGACCGGGGGATCGAGTTCCTGCGCGAGGTTGCCCGTCGCGGCGAAACAGCGCAGCCGTACGGCGTCCGCCGTGACGTCCAGCCGCAGGAAGGACTTGAAGAACGGTGGGCTGTGGGTGGCGGAGGACGGCGAGAGCAGCGTGGTGTACACCTTGCGCACGGGCAGCCGGAACCGAGCGGCGCCGCCGGGGCGGCGACCGGTGCCGAGCAGCCCGGCGACCAGCCGGGTGCGGCGGGTGATCCGGGCGTCGGGACCGGGGGCGCGGGCCGGTTCGATGCCGAGCCGTTCGGCGACGACGGCCGCCGCCTCCTGCTCCGTCAGGCGGAAGAAGCGCCGCAGCCGCAGCCGGCGCCCGTACAGGCGGCTGTAGAAGGCGAGCGAGTCGCCGCGCAGCGGGTAGCAGCGGAACTCGCGTTCGGTGACACCGCCCACCGACACCCGGGGGATGGTGTGCGTGGCGTGCGTGAACGCCCCTCCGCCGCCCGCCACGACGTACTGGACGGTGCGGCCGTCCACCGTCACCGGATAGCGCTGGTAGTTGTGGATGTCGCCGCCGATCGCGGCCACGTAGCGGTGCCGCGGGTCCCGGACGACGTCGTCCACCGTGCCGCCGCCCTCGATCGGGCAGGGATGGTGCTCGCCGTCGACGTACAGCGGCGAACCGGTGACGAGGATCTTCGGCCTGGGGCCCTCGGACACTTCCCGCAGCCAGGCGCCCTGTTCGGCGTCGACCGTGCCCAGCAGGCCGGTGTCGATGCCGACGATCCGCACCGGCCCCGCGTCGATCGCCCAGTACGGGCCCGGCTGTTCGGCCCGCTGCCCGGGTGCCGACCGCAACGCCCGGGCCGCGGCGAACCGTCGCTCGTCGGCGGGGCGCGCCCGGTGCCACAGCAGGGACCGCCACCAGGCGCGGGTCAGCGGGCGGGGCCGGGGCTCCGGGGCGGGCGGCGGGGTGTCGGCGCAGAACACGCGCATGAAGGCGCCGAGATCCTCGTACCAGTCGTGGTTGCCCGGTATCGCGTAGATCGGCCCCGGGTAGTCCTGGTAGGGCCGGAAGAACTTGTCGCCGTAGTCGTCGGCGCTGCCGACGGGGTAGACGACGTCGCTGGCGAGTACCGCGAAGTCCGTTCCCCGGCTCGCTTCCAGGAAGCCGGGCACGACGGCGTACTGGGAGTCGCCGCCCTCTCCGGTGTCCCCGATGACCATGAAGGAGAACGACTCCGGTACGTCCCGCCGGATCAGCTTGTCGGCGGGCGCCCCCGCTGCCGCCCGGCGGGCCACCCAGCGGCTGCGGGTACGGCCGGTCGGGTCGCCGAGCAGGGACGCGAGAACGCCGTTGCGGGCGGCCCACAGGACGCGGGGGTTCAGCCACGACAGGTTCTCGACGTGGTCCGGCAGCAACTGCCGGTAGGCGCCGGGCCGGGCCGCGCCCCAGCCGGCGCCCTGTGCGGTATCGCGCGAGGAGTCAGACACGCGGTGCACGGTAACAACGCCCCGACCAGCGCGGGAAAGCCGGGTCCGGCCCAACGCCCGGGCCGCCTGCGCCCGTTGGCCGCCTCCGCCCGGCACCGGGCCGGGGGGCACCGGTGTGGCCCCGGGGGGACCCGGCGGGTCACCGTTCGCGGGTGGCTCCGCCGTGCTCGGCGACGATCCCCGGGCCGGGCGAACCGGCCTCCGCCCTCCGGATCGGCCCGCGCCGGCCGATAGGGAAAACCCTCGATTGACCCGGCCAGAGGTGACATGGATCGGTCAAGACTGTCATTCTCCCTGCGCACCCTGATCCACCCCACCGGTTCCCGGATCACGGCCCCGCACGGCTCAGCTCACCCGGGCAGCAGACCCCGCTGCCCGTCCGTCACCTCACCGGCCGCCGACCGGCGGCCGCAGCAGGAGGAGTACGCGTGAGACCCCACAGACCCCTTCCCCACAAGCGCGCCACGGCAGGAGCCGCCCTGCTCTCCGCCGCGGCGTTCCTCGCCGTCGGCCTCCAGGCGGTCCCCGCCGCCGCCGCCCCGGCCGCCCCCCACCCCGGCTCGCTGCGCACCGGCGCACTGGCGGTGAAACTCAGCCCGGCCCAGCACCGCGCACTCGTCGAGAGCGCCCGGGACACGGCCGCCGGCACCGCCCGCGCCCTCGGCCTCGGCGCGAAGGAGAAGCTGGTCGTCAGGGACGTCGTCAAGGACAACGACGGCACCCTGCACACCCGGTACGAGCGCACCTACGACGGTCTGCCCGTCCTCGGCGGCGACCTCGTCGTGCACACCCCGCCCGCCTCGCTGGCCAAGGGGACCGTCAGCACCACCTTCAACAGCAAGCGCACCATCACGGTGCCCTCCACCACCGCCACCTTCGCCAAGGCCGCCGCCGAGACCGAGGCGCTGAAGGCCGCGAAGGCGCTGGCCGCCGGCAAGCCCGCCACGGACGGCGTCCGCAAGGTGATCTGGGCCGGCGCCGGCACCCCGAAGCTCGCCTGGGAGACGGTCGTCGACGGCCTCCAGGACGACGGCACCCCCAGCAGGCTGCACGTCGTCACCGACGCCACCACCGGCAAGGAGCTGTACCGCTACCAGGCGGTCAAGACCGGCACCGGCAACACCCAGTACAGCGGCACCGTCACCCTGAACACCACGCTGTCGGGCTCCACGTACCAGCTGTACGACACCACGCGCGGCGGCCACAAGACCTACAACCTCAACCGGGCCACCTCCGGCACCGGCTCCCTGCTGACCGACGCCGACGACGTCTGGGGCGACGGCACCGGCTCCAACACCCAGACCGCCGGCGCCGACGCCGCCTACGGCGCGCAGGAGACCTGGGACTTCTACAAGAACACCTTCGGCCGCAGCGGCATCCGCAACGACGGCGTCGCCGCCTACAGCCGCGTCCACTACAGCAGCGGCTACGTCAACGCCTTCTGGGACGACAGCTGCTTCTGCATGACCTACGGCGACGGCAGCGGCAACACCCACGCCCTGACCTCGCTGGACGTCGCCGGCCACGAGATGAGCCACGGCGTCACCTCCAACACCGCGGGCCTGACCTACAGCGGCGAGTCGGGCGGCCTGAACGAGGCGACCTCCGACATCTTCGGCACGGGCGTCGAGTTCTACGCGAACAACCCCAAGGACGTCGGTGACTACCTCATCGGCGAGAAGATAGACATCAACGGCGACGGCTCGCCGCTGCGGTACATGGACAAGCCCAGCAAGGACGGCGGGTCCAAGGACAGCTGGTACTCCGGTATCGGCGGCCTCGACGTGCACTACTCCTCGGGCCCGGCGAACCACATGTTCTACCTGCTCTCCGAGGGCAGCGGCACCAAGACCATCAACGGCGTGACCTACAACAGCAGCACGTCCGACGGCGTCGCCGTCACCGGCATCGGCCGGGACGCCGCGCTGAAGATCTGGTACAAGGCGCTGACGACGTACATGACGTCCAGCACCAACTACGCCGGCGCCCGCACCGCCGCCCTCAACGCCGCCGCCGCGCTGTACGGCACCAACTCCGCCCAGTACGCGGGAGTCGGCAACGCCTTCGCCGGCATCAACGTCGGCGGTCACATCAACCCGCCCAGCAGCGGGGTGACCGTCACCAACCCGGGCAGTCAGAACGCCACCGTGGGCACCGCCGTGAGCCTCCAGATCCAGGCGTCCAGCACCAACAGCGGCGCGCTGACCTACAGCGCCTCCGGACTGCCCTCCGGCCTGACGATCAACGGCTCGACCGGTCTGATCACCGGCACGCCCACCGCGGCGGGCAGCTACAACACCACCGTGACGGTGACCGACTCCACCGGCGCGACCGGCACCGCCACCTTCGCCTGGACGGTCGGCACGACCGGCGGCGGCTGCTCGGCGACGCAACTGCTGGGCAACCCCGGCTTCGAGTCCGGCAGCTCCGCCTGGACCGCGAGCAGCGGCGTCATCACCACCGACAGCGGCCAGCCCGCCCACGGCGGCTCCTACAAGGCATGGCTGAACGGCTACGGCTCCACGCACACCGACACGCTGTCCCAGTCGGTGGCCGTCCCGGCGGGCTGCAAGGCGACCCTGACGTTCTACCTCCACATCGACACCGACGAGACCACCACCAGCACCCAGTACGACAAGCTGACGGTGACCGCCGGTTCGAAGACCCTCGCCACCTACTCGAACCTCGACGCGGCCTCCGGCTACGTCCAGAAGACCTTCGACCTGTCCTCGCTGGCGGGTACCACGGTCGCGCTGAAGTTCAACGGGGTCGAGGACTCCGGCCTCCAGACCAGCTTCGTCGTGGACGACACCGCCCTGACGACCGGCTGACCACCCGACACCGCGCGCGGTCCCGCACCCGGTTCGCCGGGTGCGGGACCGCGTCGCGTCAGCCGAGCGGGTCCAGCGTGAGGTACGCCTGCCGCGGGCTGCCGTCGTGCACCAGCGACTCCTGGTTGCCGACGTCGTCGAAGGCGAACGCGTAGGCCTTGCCGTCGGCCATCTGCGCGTGGACGGCGCGCGCGTACTGGTTGGTCACCGCGTCCCGGTAGAAATCGGCCGTCGCGTTGTCCGGCTGATTCGCGCTGACCAGCAGCGTGGAGCGGTTGAAACCGGCGCACAGCGTACGGGAGATGGGCCCGCGCACGGCGTCGTTGGGCGCGTCCAGCAGCCTGTGGCAGCCGAAGACGCTGGACGCGTCGGGCTTCTGGAAACTGGTGACGACCGCGCCGGCCGAGTTGGTGAAGTTCATGACGTTGCCCGAGACCCGGCCGTAGTACTTGGTGTTCGGCTGGTCCGCGAACGGCGTGACGGTCAGTGTCGACGTCGTGTACTTCTGCCAGACCCGGTTCACGTAGTCGTCCAGCACGTTCGCCGGCAGCGCGCCGGTCTCCACGCCGTACAGCGGGGACAGCGCGCGCAGCACCGTGCCGTCGGAGCGGGTCTGGATCAGGCCCGCCCAGCCGCCCGGCTGGGCGCGCAGCGCGGAGAAGAAGCCGCTCCAGCCACCGGACTTCAGATGCCCGGTGGTGCTCACGCCGCCGTCGGCGCGCTGCACGCCGACCGCGTACGGCGCCGAGAACATGTCCACCTGGGTGCTGTTGAGCCACAGCCCGGCGTCGTTGAGCGTGTACTCCGACCAGTTGAAGAGGATGTCGCGGTTGGGGTCGGACGGGTTCTGCACGGCCGGCTGGACCAGCCCGCCGGTGGTCAGCCGGAAGTCCAGCTTGCGGCCGTAGGAGAAGTAGATCCGCCCGGAGAACTTGGGGATGCGGATCGTCCTGGACTGGCCGGCGGCCGGCCCGGGTATCGCCGCGTCCGGCGCGGGAGTCGGCGGGTTCCCGCCGGCCGGCCAGGCGTGGAAGACGCCGTCCGCGTCGGCCCAGCCCTGCCGTCCCGAGGACAGCTGGGTGCCGAGGTCGTAGACGTAGACCGGCTCGGAGCGGCCCGAGTTGTTGGTGATCGTCAGGGGGATGGTGTCGGGGACGGCGGCGTCGGCGCGGCCCGGGGTGCCGAGCGCGAGCAGCCCGCCGAGCAGCGCCGTGGCGGCGGCCAGGGGCAGCACGCCCCGCTTGAGCGTGTGAGGCACTCTCCACCTCCGTGTGGGGTTCGGGGTCGTACGGAATTGGTCCGTACCGCTGTGAGAGCGCTCTCAGATTCCGGCCACGGCGAGTACATGTCAATGTCTGGGACGCGATCGGTCCGATGTCCGCCGCCCGGCGGACACCGGACCGTGCCGTCAGAACGCGCGCGCGAGCAGGTCGAGCAGCGCCGCCCAGTGCCGGTCGTCGGCCTTCCGGTCGTAGGCGGGGGTGTCCGCCTGGGTGTAGCCGTGGTGGGCGCCGGCGTAGACCTCGCAGGTGTGCCGCACACCGGCGGCGGTCAGCGCCTCCTCGAAGCGCGCGATCTGCTCCGGCGGCAGCGACGCGTCCTCGTCGGCGTGCCCGAAGTACAGCTCCGCGGTGATGCGCGGGGCCTCCCGGTGCGGGCTGTCCGGGTCGTCGGTGGCCAGGCCCCCGCCGTGGAAACCGGCCGCCGCCGCGACCCGGTCCGGGTAGGCGCCCGCCGTCCACAGCACGAGCCGGGAGCCCATGCAGTAGCCGGTCAGCGCGACCGGGCCGTCCGCCACCAGCGGACTGTCGGCCAGCCAGCGCAAATAGGCGCCCGCGTCCCGCTTGACCAGGTCAGGCGTCAGGCCGGCCAGTACCGGGCCGAGCCGCTCCCAGATCGTCGGGTCCGCGCCCGGGTCGATGAACGCGGGCAGGTCGACGACCGGCGCCCGGCCGAGCCGGTAGAACACGTTCGGCAGCAGCACGGTGTAACCCGCCGCGGCCAGCCGGTCGGCCATCGACTTCAGGTGCGGTCGCGCGCCGTAGGCGTCCTGGTAGAACAGCACGCCCGGGCGGGGGCGGTCGTCGGCGGGGCGGACCAGGTAGGCGTCGGCGACGCCGTCCTCGGTCCGGACGTCGACATCGTCACGCCGGAGATCGGTCATGGTGGACGAGCCCTCCCTCGGGAAACGGGCGCCGGGCGGGGGTGACCCCGGCGCCATGGTGACGACCATGCTGTCACGCAAGATCGACGACGCCCGCCGGGTGTGGTGCCCGGGGTGCGGGTGCGCGGGGCGCAAGTGTGCGGGGCGTCTGTGCGGGGCGCGCCCATGGGGAGGGCGGCATCGGTGTGCGGCGCGCCTATGTGGGGAGCGCCTGTGTGGGGAGTCCCCATGTGCGGGGAGCACATGGGGGGAGCGCCTGTGTGAAGCCCCCTTCGCGGATCCTCTGGGGGCTGTCCGCTCACTCGAACCGGCTGGTGTCGCCCGCCCCCCACCGGACGATCTCCGCCTCGCCCCCGGAGAAGTCGACCACCGTCGTCGGCTCGGTGCCGCAGTCGCCGGAGTCCACCACCGCGTCCACCACGTGGTCGAGCCGGTCCTTGATCTCCCAGCCCTGGGTCAGCGGCTCCTCCTCGTCGGGCAGCAGCAGCGTGCTCGACAGCAGCGGTTCGCCCAGCTCCGCCAGCAGCGCCTGGGTGACCACATGGTCCGGGATGCGCACGCCCACGGTCTTCTTCTTCGGGTGCAGCAGCTTGCGCGGCACCTCCCGGGTGGCCGGGAGGATGAAGGTGTAGCTGCCGGGCGTGGACGCCTTCACCGCCCGGAAGACGTCGTTGTCCACCCGGACGAACTGGCCGAGCTGCGCGAAGTCCCGGCACATCAGGGTGAAGTGGTGCCGGTCGTCCAGCCGGCGGATGGCACGGATCCGGTCCATGCCGTCCCGGCTGCCCAGCCGGCAGCCGAGCGCGTAACAGGAGTCGGTCGGATATGCGATGAGTGCCTCCGAGCGCACCGCGTCGGCGATCTGCGCGATGCTGCGCGGTTGCGGGTTCTCTGGATGCACGTCGAAGTACTTCGCCACCCGTCGAGCTTATGCCGTCCCGGACACCGCACGCGCGCCCCGGTCACCCGCCCGCCCCCGCTTCCCCGCTCGGCACGGCCGGCCGGGGCGCGCGGCGGACGGGAGCGGACCGCACGGCCCCGGCCGGCCCTCGCGGGTGTACGGCCCGGGAGGCGCCCGCGCCCCGGTGGCCTTGGCGTTCCCCGCTTTCCGGCCGGTCCGGGGAAGATTTTCCGAACCGGCCGGAATTCGGCCGCGTACATCCCGGATTCCGGGGCATGCGAGCACTGAGCCGCCCGGGGACCCCCCACCCCGGGCGTGGCGTCTCCGCCGGCGGCCCCGTCCCCCCGGGCCGCCGGCGGAGCCATGTGCGGACGGCGGCCGTCCGGGTCACCGGACCCGGCGGCGCTCAGTCCCCCAGCCGGACCGGGATCTCCTGCCAGCCGTGGGCGATGAACGACGGCAGATGGCGCAGCTCGCCGGCCGCGCGGGCCAGGCGCAGGCCGGGGAAGCGGGAGAACAGGGCGGGCAGCGCGGTCAGTGCCTCCAGGCGGGCCAGCGGAGCCCCGACGCAGCGGTGCACGCCGATCCCGAACGCCAGGTGGTCCTCGGCCGCCCGTGCCGCGTCGAAGACGGCCGCGTCGGGGCCGTAGTGCGCCGGGTCCAGGCCCGACGCGGCGTACGTCGTGATGATCGCGTCCCCGGCCGGAATCGTCACGTCCCCGACCCTCAGATCCTCCACCGCGAACCGCAACGGCAGCGCGGCGATGGACGGATGCACCCGCAGCGTCTCGTCGACCACCGCGCCCCAGCCGACCTCCCCGGCGCGCACCGCCGCCAGCTGTCCGGGATCGGCCAGCAGGGCGACCACCGCGTTGCCGATGAGGTTCACGGTGGTCTCGAACCCGGCGCCGACCACCAGCAGCAGCGTGTGCAGCAGTTCCTCGTCCGAGAGCCGGTCGCCGTCCTCGTCGCGCACCCGGATCAGCTCCGTGGTGATGTCGTCGCCCGGCCGGGCCCGCCGGTACTCGATCAGCGCGCCGAGCACCGAGCCGACGCGCTCGCGCACCGAGGCCGCGAACTCGGGGCTCGGGTCGGAGGTGTTCATGAAGTCGGCGATGAGACGCGCCGCGTCGGGCCGCAACTCCTGGGGGACGCCCAGGAGTTCGCAGATCATCCGCATCGGCAGGGGATGCGCGAGCCCGTCGCGCAGGTCGACCACGCCGCCGCCGGCGCCCGCGGCCTGCAGCGCGTCCAGCAGCTCGGCCGTCAGCGCGGCCACCCGGGGCCGCATCGCCTCGGTGCGCCGGTGGGTGAAGCTCGGCGCCACCAGCCTGCGCAGCCGGGTGTGGTCGGTGCCGTAGGTGGTGAGCATGTTGGTCACGCTGACCCAGTTGGCCATCCAGCCCCAGGACGGATGCGCGTCCAGCTCCGGCCACAGCCGCCAGTGCCGGCGCGCGTCCTTGCTGACCCGGGGATCGAGGATGAGGGCCTTGAGGGTGTCGTAGCCGGTGGGCGCCCAGGCGGGGATGGATCCGGGCAGCTCCACGGGGACGACGGGGCCGAGGAGGCGCAGCCGTGCGCTCTCCCCGGCGATGTCGGAGCCGAAGGGGTCGAGGGCGATGCGGTCGAGGGCGATGCGGTCGGTGACGGTCACGACGGTCTCCCAACTGGTCGGCCATGCCTGGGACGGTCCCGGTCCAGTACACCGCGTCACCGCCCGTACGCACACCGCTTCCGAGTCATCCGCCCCGGAATGGGGCCGAGTTCGGCCCCTCGTCGCCGCCGGCCCGGCGCGGGGCGGCCGTGCGCCCGCCGTGGGGGAGGGGAGCGCGCCGACGGCCTCCGGCGCCGCCCGGGGCTCACCCGGGCCCCGCACCCGTCCCCGCCGCCTCCGGTGTCAGGACCAGCATGGTCGCGTCGTCGCGGACCAGGTAGCGGCGTCGTGCCAGGTCCTCCCACACGGCGCCGGGCAGGCCGGCGGACGGGGTGCCGGCCAGGGCGGCCAGCCGTCGCGGGAGCGGGTAGAAGGCGCCGTCGGCGTCCCGGGCCTCCCACACGCCGTCGGAGGCCAGGAACAGGCGGTCGCCCGGACCGAGCGGCACGGTGACCTCCTTCGGCGGGTCGACACCGACCAGACCGATGCCCAGCGGCGGCGCGGGCGCGACGGTCACCTCCCGGGCCGCCCCGGGGCGCAGCAGCACGGGCGCCGGATGCCCGCACGCCACCACCCGCACCGCGGCCGTGCCGTCGGCGAACTCCAGCAGCAGGGCGGTGGCGAACAGCTCCGCGTGCCCCACGTCCGCCGAGTCCACCGCCAGCCGGCGGTCCAGCCGCGCCGCCACCGACTCCAGGTCCGGCTGGTCCAGCGCGGCCTCCCGGAACGCCCCCAGCAGCGACACCACCGTGGCCACCGCGGTCAGCCCGTGCCCCTGCACATCCCCGAACACCGCCCGCACGCCGTACGGCCCCGCCCGTACGTCGAAGAAGTCCCCGCCCACCAGCGTCCCGTCCTGCGCGGCCCGGTAGGAGGCGGCGCACCCGACCCGCCCGACCCGGTCCGGCAGCGGCGGCAGCACGGCCCGCTGCACCGCCTCGCCGATCGCCCGCTCGGTGTCCAGCTGGGCGTCCCGCCGGCTGCGCACGTAGGACACGAACACGCTCAGCGCGGCCACGAACACGACGGTCAGCAGATCGGTGTCCCCGGGACGGTTCAGATGCGTGGCCGGCATGTTCAGCACCGCGACCACGCCCGCCCCGAGCACACCGGTGGTCAGCGGGCCGTAGGACAGGACCGCCAGCGGCGGGATCGCGCCCAGCAGGAAGCCGAGATCGCGCGCGTGGGGGGTGATCAGTGTGGCCGAGCCGACGGCCGCGAGCAGGAGGACGGGTAGCACACGGACCCACCACGGCGGTGGCGCGCCGCGCAGCCAGCCGCGCTCCCGACGGTCCCCGCGCGCCCACCGGCCGCGTACCGATCCCACATCCCCACGCTACGCCGCCGCCGGTGCCCCGCACCTCGCCCGGGATCGCGGAAACCGGTGGACGCCCGCCCGGCCGCCCGCCTAGTGTGGGCCCGCCACGCCCGGACCGGACGGAAGAAGGAGGCGAGTGTCATGCACGACAGCAGCAACAGGCGCTCCCCCCTCCCCGTGCCGCGGGCGTGTCACGTCTGATCCGATGATCCGACCGGGAGCGTCGCCCATCCACGCATCCCGGAGGAATCCATGACCGGCCTGGTCATCCGCGCGCTCGACGACAGCAGCGCGAACCTGTTCCACACCATGCCCGACGCGCTCGCGCTGGGCGAACGGCACCGGCACACCCGCTACCGCCCCGACTGGCAGCGCGTCGCCCTGCGCGACGGCCGCGTCGTGGCACGCGCCGCCTGGTGGGGCCGCCCCGAGGACCCCGAGCCCCTGGTGATCAACTGGCTCGACGTGGCCGAGGGCGAGGAGGAGGCCGGTGCCGCGCTGCTGCGGACGGCCCCCTGGCACACCCCCGAGCTGGAACTCGACCTGCCGCCCGGCTGGCGGGACGACCCGCGCCTGCGGGCCGCGGCCGGCACCGGTGCCGCCGCCGCGCTGCGGGCCGGCTACACCCCCTTGGTGGAGCGGTTCACCTACCGCTGGACCCCGGACCGGGGCCTGCCCGAACGGCCCGGGCGGCTCGTCTTCACCGCCGAACCGGACGACGGCGTGTTCTACGACCTCTTGTGCCGCATCCAGTCCGCCACCCTCGACGCCCACGCCCGCCGGGCCATCGAGCGGGGCGGCGTGGACCGGGCGGCCAGGGAGGAACTGGACTTCTTCCACTGGTTCCCCTCGCCCCGCGACTGGTGGCGGATCGCCCGCACCCCGGCGGGCGAGCCGGTCGGCATCCACATCCCGGCCCGCAACCCCGCGGGACCGTGCGTCGGCTTCATCGGGGTGGTGCCCGAACAGCGCGGCCACGGCTACGCCTACGACCTGCTCGCCGACTGCACCCACTTCCTGGCCGGACAGGGCGCCGAGTTCATCGCCGCCGCCACCGACCAGGGCAACTTCCCGATGGCCGCGCACTTCACCACGGCCCGCTACCCCGTCCTGCGCGAACGCGTCTCCTACTGGGCCGACCCGGAGGCCGGCGAGGGGCACTGACGGTTCGGAGACCGGCGCGCGGCCCCCGGGCGGCCTACTCCCGGGCGGCCGCGAGCCGGTCCTCCGCCGCGGCCAGGATCTCGGTGACCCGCAGACCGAACGCGGCGTCGCAGGAGTGGGGGGGGGGGGGGGGGGGGGGGAGGGAGGGGAGGGGGGGGGGGGGGGGGGGGGGGGGCGAACACAACCCCCACCACCCCCGCGAGGAGGAAAAAAAACCACCTCC
>NZ_JBVJOT010000075.1:6513-31805 GCF_055583025.1 Streptomyces sp. NPDC104831 | reverse complement strand
CCGCTCCCTTCTCCTCTCCCCATCCCTCCCCCCCCCCCCCCCCCCCCCCCCCCCCCCCCCCCCCCCCCCCCCCCCCCCCCCCCCCCCCCCCCCCCCCCCCCCCCCCCCCCCCCCGGACCGGTTGGAGCGGGCGACGGGAATCGAACCCGCGTAGCTAGTTTGGAAGACTAGGGCTCTACCATTGAGCTACGCCCGCAATACCGCGCCGCACGTCGGTGACCGCGGCACTGGAGGCATCGTAGCGGGTCGCCCGCCGCCGAGGCCAACGACTTCGACCACGACGGCCGAGCGGGGTGCGGCGGTCCCGCGGGACGGGGCCGCGCCGAGGGGCGGCTCACCCGTACGGCCCCCCGCCCGCCGCCCCGCGTGTCGCCCCCGGTAATCCGGCCGCCGCGACCGGCCGGGGCATGTACCCTACGTGTCGCACACCAGACGGGGTGTGGCGCAGCTTGGTAGCGCGTCCGCTTTGGGAGCGGAAGGCCGTGGGTTCAAATCCCGCCACCCCGACCACCTGCACACGACGTCGTGAAGATCGCCTTTTGGGGCGCTGACCGGCTGCGGTTACTATGCAAGCTGCGCGCCCGTGTGTCCTGGCCCCCACGGCCTACGTACTCGTCCGGGCGGCGAATCCGCCGGACCTGTCTGGCTCCGGCAGAAACCAAGAAGTCAGCCACAAGGAGACCGAACCGTGAAGAGCGCCGTGGAGACCCTGAACCCGACCCGGGTTCGGCTCACTGTCGAGGTGCCCTTCGAGGAGCTCAAGGACAGCCTCGACGCGGCGTACAAGAAGATCAACCAGCAGGTCACGGTGAAGGGCTTCCGCAAGGGCAAGATCCCCGCCCGCGTGATCGACCAGCGGTTCGGCCGCGGTGCGGTGCTGGAGGAGGCCGTCAACGACGCGCTGCCGAAGTTCTACACCGAGGCGGTCAACGAGGCCGAGCTCAACCCGCTCGGCCAGCCCGATGTCGACATCACGGAGCTGAAGGACGGCGAGACGCTGAACTTCACCGCCGAGGTCGACATCCGCCCGGCCCTGGAGATCCCGGACTACTCCGGTATCGAGGTCGAGGTCGACGCCGTCGAGGTCACCGACGAGGACGTCGAGAAGTCGGTCGAGCAGCTCCGCGAGCGCTTCGCCTCCACCACCCCGGTCGAGCGCGCGGCCGAGGACGGCGACGTCGTCACGATCGACCTGGAGGCCAAGGTCGACGGCGAGGTCCTGGAGGACGGCATCGCCAACGGCGTGTCCTACACCATCGGCTCCGGTGAGCTGCTGGAGGGCATCGACGACGCCGTGAAGGGCCTGGAGGCCGGTGGCGAGGCCACCTTCACCTCCGAGCTGAAGGGCGGCTCGGCCGCCGGCAAGGAGGCCGAGGTCACCGTCAAGGTCACCCAGGTCGCCAAGCGTGAACTGCCCGAGCTGGACGACGAGTTCGCGCAGCTCGCCTCCGAGTTCGACACGCTGGAGGAGCTGAGGGCGGACAGCCGCAAGCGCCTCGCCAACATGAAGCAGTTCGACCAGGCCACGCAGGCCCAGGAGCGCGTCCTGGAGAAGCTGCTGGAGCTGGTGGAGGTCCCCGTCCCCGAGAAGCTGCTCGAGGACGAGATCAACACCCGCAAGCACAACCTGGAGCACCACCAGCTCGCCCAGATGGGCCTGACCCTCGACAAGTACCTGGAGATCCAGGGCAAGACCGCCGAGGAGTTCGAGACCGAGACCCGCGAGGCGGCGGTCAAGGGCATCAAGACCCAGTTCGTCCTGGACGAGCTGGTCAAGAAGGAGCAGCTCAACGTCAACCAGGAGGAGCTCACCGAGCACCTCATGCGGCGTGCCGCCTCCTCCGGCATGTCCCCCGACCAGTTCGCCCAGGCGGTCGTCGAGGGCGGCCAGGTTCCGCTCCTCGTCGGCGAGGTCGCCCGCGGCAAGGCCCTGGCCGTCGTGGTCGAGGCCGCCACGGTGAAGGACACCAACGGCGAGGTCGTCGACCTGGACGACGAGGAGGAGGAGACCGAGGCCGCGGCCGGGGCCTCCGAGTCCGCCGAGGAGAACGCCGAGGGCTGAGCGGCAGCCCTGCGGCGCCTGTAAGGCGCGTACGACGGGCCCCGGGGACTGTCCCCGGGGCCCGTTCGCGCACCCGGGGCCGCGGCCGGGCCCGGGTGCGCGGGGGACCGCGCGACGGGCCGCGACGCGTCCGCGGCCCGGCGGCCGCACCGCTTTTCGCGCACCGCGCCCGGCATCCGGCGAAGTCCCGCGCGCTACGCCCCCGGCGAACACTCCCATCTCCGGGATTCCCCGACGGAGCCTGAGCGTTAGGGTCCATGAATACGGGGGCAGGGGAGTCTCCTGACACCCCCCGCCAAGCCTCCGGCAGGACGACGTGAGACGGCCCGGCGCCGTCGTAAGACGAGCAGGTGGATACGTGACGAATCTGATGCCCTCCGCCGCCGGCGAGCCTTCCATCGGTGGTGGCCTCGGCGACCAGGTCTACAACCGGCTGCTCAACGAGCGGATCATCTTCCTCGGCCAGCAGGTTGACGACGACATCGCCAACAAGATCACGGCGCAGCTGCTGCTCCTTGCCGCCGATCCGGACAAGGACATCTACCTCTACATCAACAGCCCCGGCGGCTCGGTGACGGCCGGCATGGCGATCTACGACACCATGCAGTACATCCCGAACGACGTGGTCACCATCGCCATGGGCATGGCGGCCTCGATGGGCCAGTTCCTGCTCACCGGCGGCGCCGCCGGCAAGCGTTTCGCCCTGCCGCACGCGGACATCATGATGCACCAGGGCTCCGCCGGCCTCGGCGGCACGGTCTCGGACATCAAGATCCAGGCCGAGTACCTGATGCGCACCAAGAAGCGCATGTCGGAGCTGACCGCGCTGCACTCCGGCCAGACGGTCGAGGCGATCATCCGCGACGGCGACCGCGACCGCTGGTTCACCCCGGAAGAGGCCAAGGAGTACGGTCTCATTGACGAGATCATCACGCACGCCTCGGGTGTTCCGGGCGGCGGCGGCACCGGTGCCTGACCGGCCCGGCCACGCCACGCACCGCCGAGACCGAAGCCCCCAGAACGCCACCAGGACGGTGAACACCCCATGAGCAACTTCCCCGGCGCCGCCAGCGGCATGTACGAGGGCCCCCGGCCCGACAGCCGCTACGTCATCCCGCGCTTCGTCGAGCGCACCTCCCAGGGCATCCGCGAGTACGACCCGTACGCGAAGCTCTTCGAGGAGCGCGTGATCTTCCTGGGCGTCCAGATCGACGACGCCTCCGCCAACGACGTCATGGCGCAGCTGCTGTGCCTGGAGTCGATGGACCCCGACCGGGACATCTCGATCTACATCAACAGCCCCGGCGGCGACATGACCGCGCTGACGGCGATCTACGACACGATGCAGTTCGTGAAGCCCGACATCCAGACGGTCTGCATGGGCCAGGCGGCCTCCGCCGCGGCCATCCTGCTCGCCGCCGGCACGCCCGGCAAGCGCATGGCGCTGCCGAACTCCCGCGTGCTGATCCACCAGCCGGCGGGCTCCACCGGCCGCGGTCAGCTCTCCGACCTGGAGATCATCGCCAACGAGTTCACCCGGATGCGCGAGCAGCTGGAGAACATGCTGGCCAAGCACTCCAACCGGCCGCTCGAGAAGGTCCGCGAGGACATCGAGCGCGACAAGATCCTCACGGCCGAGGAGGCGCTGGAGTACGGCCTCGTCGACCAGATCATCTCCACCCGCAAGCTGAACAACGCCGCCGTCCGCTGACGCGGAACGCGGCACCCCGAGCCCCCCTTGGCGCGGTGCACGGCAAAGTGAACCCTGCCAAGGGGGGCCCGAACACCGGGCCCGGCAAGGTACCGTCGGACATAAGGCAGCACCAGGAGCCGCTGGACTCATGACGTCCAGGCGTCTCCCAGGCGAAGGGGAAGCACACCGTGGCACGCATCGGTGACGGCGGCGATCTGCTCAAGTGCTCGTTCTGCGGCAAGAGCCAGAAGCAGGTCAAGAAGCTCATCGCAGGGCCCGGTGTGTACATCTGCGACGAGTGCATCGATCTCTGTAACGAGATCATCGAGGAAGAGCTCGCGGAGACCAGCGAGGTGCGCTGGGAGGAGCTGCCCAAGCCCCGCGAGATCTACGAGTTCCTCGAGGGGTACGTGGTCGGCCAGGAAGCCGCCAAGAAGGCGCTCTCCGTCGCGGTGTACAACCACTACAAGCGGGTCCAGGCGGGCGAGAACGGCGGCGCGAGCGGCCGGGACGACGCGATCGAGCTGGCGAAGTCCAACATCCTGCTGCTCGGCCCCACGGGCTCCGGCAAGACCCTGCTCGCGCAGACCCTGGCGCGCATGCTGAACGTCCCGTTCGCGATCGCCGACGCCACCGCGCTGACCGAGGCGGGCTACGTCGGCGAGGACGTCGAGAACATCCTGCTGAAGCTGATCCAGGCGGCGGACTACGACGTCAAGAAGGCCGAGACCGGGATCATCTACATCGACGAGATCGACAAGGTCGCCCGCAAGAGCGAGAACCCGTCGATCACCCGGGACGTCAGCGGCGAGGGCGTGCAGCAGGCACTGCTGAAGATCCTGGAAGGGACGACGGCCTCGGTCCCGCCGCAGGGCGGCCGCAAACACCCGCACCAGGAGTTCATCCAGATCGACACGACGAACGTGCTGTTCATCGTGGGCGGTGCCTTCTCGGGCCTGGAGAAGATCATCGAGGCGCGGGCCGGCGCCAAGGGCATCGGCTTCGGCGCCACGATCCTGTCCAAGCGGGAGCTGGAGGCCAAGGACGTCTTCGAGGACGTCATGCCGGAGGACCTGGTCAAGTTCGGCATGATCCCCGAGTTCATCGGCCGGCTGCCCGTGATCACGTCCGTGCACAACCTGGACCGCGAGGCGCTGCTGAAGATCCTGGTCGAGCCCCGCAACGCCCTGGTCAAGCAGTACCAGCGCCTGTTCGAACTGGACGGGGTGGAGCTGGACTTCGAGCGCGAGGCGCTGGAGGCCATCGCCGACCAGGCGATCCTGCGCCAGACCGGCGCCCGCGGCCTGCGCGCCATCATGGAGGAGGTCCTCCAGGGCGTGATGTACGAGGTCCCGTCCCGCAAGGACGTCGCCCGCGTGGTCATCACCGCCGACGTGGTCCTCTCCAACGTCAACCCCACCCTGATCCCGCGCGACGCCCGCGGCCGGGGCCCGGGGGAGCAGAAGACGGCGTAAGCGCCGGACACGGACGCGAAGAAGGGGCCCCGGCCGACCGGGGCCCCTTCGCCGTCTTCGCCGTCGCTAAAGGGCGTCAGGCCTTGACGCGGACCTCACCGCGGAACTTGGCGACGGTCTCCGCGTCGGTCGCCGGGTCGCTGCTCCGGCCCGCCGCGAGGTTGGCGATGTCCATCGGCATGACCAGGCCGAGGGTGCTGTGGTCGCCCCAGATGCAGATGCTCATCGTGACGTCCTTCGGCCCGCCGCTGTCCGCGCCGGTGGGGGCGCTGGCCTGCTGGCACTTGAGGACCGCGCCGTCGAGCCCGGCCGGCGTGTACGCCTTCGGCTCGCCGTTCAGGGTGACCTCGCTGTCCTTCTCCTCCGTGGCCTTGGTCTTCATGTAGGCGAACATCGCGTCGACGGCCTTCTCGGGGTCGTCGATCGTGCCGTACACGCCGGCGAACTGGAGCATCTTCTTGCTCAGCGGGTTGTCGTCGTCGCCGGACTCGTACTGCGCGCTGACGTCCTTCGGATCGTGCACGCCCCACTTCTCGGCGTCCTTCAGATCCTTCTTCGTCATCGTGTCGCCGTTGCCGTCCTTCTTCTTGTACTCGGTCAGCACCGTCGCCGGCGTCGTCAGCTTGTGGGGGCCGTCGTCCGCCACACCGCCGTCGCCGCCGCCGCTGCCGCCGAGCACGAAGTACGCGCCGACCGCCAGCGCCGCCACCACGGCCACCGCGCCGACGATCAGACCGGTCTTCTTCTTCCCGCCGGCCGGCTGCGGCGGCTGCGGCGGCACGCCGTAGGGCTGCTGGCCGTAGGGGCCGGGCTGCTGGCCGTACGGGCCCGGCTGCGGGGGCGTGCCCTGCGGGGCGCCCTGCTGGGGGTAGCCGTACCCCGGCTGCGGCGCCGGAGGGGCCTGCTGGGGGTAGCCGTAGCCGGGCTGGGGAGCCTGCGGCTGCTGGCCGTAGGGGCCCGGCTGGCCGTACGGCCCAGGCTGCCCCGGCTGGCCGTACGGACCCGGCTGCTGGGGCGGCTGGCCGTACGGGCCCGGCTGGTTGTCGCTCATTCCTGGGTTCCCCTCCAGAAGCTTATGTGTTCCTGACATCCTGGCCCAGGCCAGGGAAACGCACGGCACCGGGGGCCGCACCGTTACAGAACAAACGCGTTTCGGGACCACCCCGTGACACCTCTAAACTGGCCCCCGTGACCGACAACGCTCAGCAGCAGCCCTCCGCGCCCGACACCGAACTGCCGACCCAGTACGCGCCGGCCGATGTAGAGGGGCCGTTGTACGAGCGCTGGGTGGAGCGGGGTTACTTCGAGGCGGACGCGAAGAGCGACAAGCCGCCGTACACCATCGTCATCCCGCCGCCGAACGTCACGGGCAGCCTGCACCTCGGGCACGCCTTCGAGCACACGCTGATCGACGCGCTCACCCGCCGCAAGCGCATGCAGGGCTACGAGACGCTGTGGCAGCCCGGCATGGACCACGCCGGCATCGCCACGCAGAACGTCGTCGAGCGCGAGCTGGGCAAGGAGGGCAAGTCCCGCCACGACCTGGGCCGCGAGGCCTTCGTGGAGCGCGTCTGGCAGTGGAAGGGCGAGTCCGGCGGCCAGATCTCCGGCCAGATGCGCCGCCTCGGCGACGGCGTCGCCTGGTCCCGTGAGCGCTTCACCATGGACGAGGGCCTGTCCCAGGCCGTCCAGACCATCTTCAAGAAGCTCTACGACGACGAGCTGATCTACCGCGCCGAGCGCATCATCAACTGGTGCCCCCGCTGTCTCACGGCCATCTCGGACATCGAGGTCGAGTACCAGGACGACGACGGCGAGCTGGTCTCCATGCGCTACGGCGACGGGGACGAGTCCATCGTCGTCGCCACCACCCGCGCCGAGACGATGCTCGGCGACACCGCCGTCGCCGTCCACCCCGACGACGAGCGCTACAGGCACCTCGTCGGCAAGCTCATCCGGCTCCCGCTGACCGACCGCTCCATCCCGGTCGTCGCCGACACCCACGTCGACCCCGAGTTCGGCACGGGCGCCGTCAAGGTCACCCCGGCCCACGACCCGAACGACTTCGAGATCGGCCAGCGCCACGACCTGCCGTCCATCACCGTGATGGACGAGCACGCCGTCATCACCGTCCACGGCCCCTTCCAGGGCATGGACCGCCTGGAGGCCCGCTCCGCGATCGTCGCCGCGCTGCGCGCCGAGGGCCGGATCGTCGCCGAGAAGCGGCCCTACGTCCACTCCGTCGGCCACTGCTCGCGCTGCAAGACCACCATCGAGCCGCGCCTGTCGATGCAGTGGTGGGTCAAGGTCGGCCCGCTGGCCAAGGCCGCCGGCGACGCCGTCCGCGACGGCAAGGTCAAGATCCACCCGCAGGAGATGGAGAAGCGGTACTTCGACTGGGTCGACAACCTCCACGACTGGTGCATCTCGCGCCAGCTGTGGTGGGGCCACCGCATCCCGGTCTGGTACGGCCCGAACGGCGAGGTCGTCTGCGTCGGCCCCGACGAGCAGCCGCCGACGGGCGAGGGCTGGCACCAGGACACCGACGTCCTCGACACCTGGTTCTCCTCCGGCCTGTGGCCGTTCTCCACCCTCGGCTGGCCCGAGCGCACCGAGTCGCTCGCGAAGTTCTACCCGAACTCCGTCCTGGTCACCGGCTACGACATCCTCTTCTTCTGGGTCGCCCGGATGATGATGTTCGGCCTGTACGCGATGGACGGCACCCCGCCGTTCCACACCATCGCCCTGCACGGCATGGTCCGCGACCAGTTCGGCAAGAAGATGTCGAAGTCCTTCGGCAACGCGGTCAACCCGCTGGACTGGATGGACAAGTACGGCTCGGACGCGCTGCGCTTCACGCTGGCCCGCGGCGCCAACCCGGGCGTCGACGTGCCGATCGGCGAGGACTGGGTCCAGGGCTCCCGCAACTTCGCCAACAAGATCTGGAACGCGACCCGCTTCGCGCTGATGAACGGCGCGACCGTCCAGGGCCCGCTGCCGGACCCGGCGAAGATGTCCGCGACCGACCGCTGGATCCTCTCCCGCCTGAACTCGGTGGTCGCCGAAGTCGACGCGTACTACGACGACTTCCAGTTCGCCAAGCTGTCCGACGCCCTCTTCCACTTCGCCTGGGACGAGGTCTTCGACTGGTACGTCGAGCTGTCCAAGACCGTCTTCCAGGCGGGCGGCGAGCCGGCCGAGGTCGCCAAGCGGGTCCTCGGCGAGGTCCTCGACGTCACCCTCAAGCTGCTCCACCCGGTCGTCCCGTTCGTCACGGAGACCCTGTGGACCACGCTGACCGGCGGCGAGTCGGTCGTGATCGCCGACTGGCCGGCCGACAGCGGCTTCCGTGACGCGGCGGCCGAGCAGGAGATCTCCACCCTCCAGTCGGTCATCACCGAGGTCCGCCGCTTCCGCGCCGACCAGGGCCTGCAGCCCGGCCAGCGGGTCCCGGCCCGCCTGACCCTGGACGGCACGGCCCTCGCCCCGCACGAGGCGGCCATCCGCCAGCTGCTGCGCCTCCAGCCCGAGGGCGAGTCCTTCACGGCCACGGCGACCCTGCCGGTGGCGGGCGCGCAGGTCGCGCTCGACCTCTCCGGCACGATCGACGTCGCCGCGGAGCGCAAGCGCCTGGCGAAGGACCTGGCCGCGGCGGAGAAGGAGAAGGCCCAGGCCACGGCCAAGCTCGGCAACGAGGCCTTCCTCGCCAAGGCCCCCGACCAGGTCGTGGACAAGATCCGCACCCGCCTCGCCAAGGCGGACGAGGACATCGCCCGCATCACCGCGCAGCTGGAGAGGCTGCCGCAGGCGTAGTACCCGCGCGAAAGCCCCCGGTGCCGGTGCGCGCCGGGGGCTTTCGCGCCCCCCGCGAGGGGTGCGGTGAAGCCACCGCACCCTTTGTCCGCCCGCCTCCGTAGACTGGGCCCCGTGAGCGACCCGAACGGTACCGAGCAGCCCGACCCCCTCGACAGCTTCGACGAGATCATCGAGGCCGAGACCACCCGCGACCCCGACCTCGCGGTCATCGAGGCCGGCAGCCGCACCCTGCGTACCCAGGGCGGCACGCCCCAGGCCGACGTACCCGCGCGCCCGGAGGACCCGGAGGTCGACAAGGCGCTCCGCGAGGTCGAGGCGGAGCTGGCCACCCGCTGGGGCGAGACCAAGCTGGAGCCCTCGGTCAGCAGGATTTCCGCGCTGATGGACGTCCTCGGCGAGCCCCAGCGCTCGTACCCCTCGATCCACATCACGGGCACGAACGGCAAGACCTCCACCGCCCGCATGATCGAGGCCCTGCTCGGCGCCTTCGAACTGCGCACCGGCCGCTACACCAGCCCGCACGTGCAGTCGGTCACCGAGCGGATCAGCCTGGACGGCGCCCCGGTCTCCGCCGAGCGGTTCGTGGAGACGTACCAGGACATCAAGCCGTACGTCGAGATGGTGGACGCGCAGCAGGAGTACCGGCTCTCCTTCTTCGAGGTCCTCACCGGCATGGCGTACGCCGCGTTCGCGGACGCCCCGGTGGACGTCGCCGTGGTCGAGGTCGGCATGGGCGGCTCCTGGGACGCCACGAACGTCATCGACGGCGACGTGGCCGTGGTGACCCCCATCTCCCTGGACCACACCGACCGGCTCGGCGGGACGCCCGCGGAGATCGCCGGCGAGAAGAGCGGCATCATCAAGCAGGACGCGACCGTCATCCTGGCCCAGCAGCCGGTGGACGCGGCGCAGGTGCTGCTGAAGAAGGCCGTCGAGGTGGACGCCACCGTCGCCCGCGAGGGCCTGGAGTTCGGCGTCGTCGCCCGGCAGGTCGCCGTCGGCGGGCAGCTGCTCACCCTGCGCGGCCTCGGCGGCGAGTACCCGGAGGTGTACCTGCCGCTGCACGGCGGCCACCAGGCGCACAACGCGGCCGTGGCGCTCGCCGCCGTGGAGGCGTTCTTCGGCGTCGGCGCGCAGCGCGCGGAGCCGCTGGACATCGACACCGTCCGCAAGGCGTTCGCGGCCGTCTCCTCCCCGGGCCGCCTGGAGGTCGTACGGCGCTCCCCGACGGTCGTGCTGGACGCCGCGCACAACCCGGCGGGCGCCGAGGCCACCGCGGAGGCGGTGCGCGAGGCGTTCGACTTCACCCGGCTGATCGGCGTCGTGGGCGCGAGCGGCGACAAGGACGTGCGGGGGCTGCTGGAGGCCTTCGAGCCGATCTTCGCCGAGATCGTCGTCACCCGGAACTCCAGCCACCGCGCCATGGACGCGGACGAGCTGGCCGCGATCGCCGTCGAGGTGTTCGGCGACGAGCGGGTGCAGGTCGAGCCCCGGCTGCCGGACGCCCTGGAGGCCGCGATCACGCTGGCCGAGGAGGAGGGCGAGTTCGCCGGCGGCGGTGTGCTGGTGACCGGTTCCGTCATCACGGTCGGCGAGGCCCGGCTGCTGCTGGGGAAGGGCTGAGAACGATGCGTACGCTCTGTGCGTCGACCCTGATCGGCGAGTTCTTCGTCATCGGCTTCGCCGGCCTGGTCGCCATGAAGGACCCGGACCTGGCCACGTCGACGGTATGGCTGGTCAGCGGCATCGCCATGGTGCTGTGCCTGCTGCTGTGCGGCATGGTGACCCGGCCCGGCGGGGTGGCCCTCGGCTGGGCCCTGCAGATCGCCCTGATCGCCTCCGGTGTGTTCGTGCCGGCCATGTACTTCATGGGCGCGGTCTTCGCGGCGCTGTGGTGGGCATCGGTGCACTTCGGGAGAAAGGTGGACGAGGCGAAGGCCGGCTTCGCGGCGCGGTCGCAGGCGTCCTCCTCCTCGGCTGACGCTGCGTAACGGGCGCCCCGGCACGCCCTGTAACCTCGTGCCACCGCACCCGTAAGCCGTGTAAGGAGCCCCTCGTGAGCCAGCGCACCCTTGTCCTCCTCAAGCCCGACGCCGTCCGTCGCGGGCTGACCGGCGAGATCATCGGCCGTATCGAGCGCAAGGCCGGCTGGAGGATCACCGCGCTGGAGCTGCGCACCCTGGACCGCGCCACGCTGGAGCAGCACTACGCCGAGCACGTGGGCAAGCCGTTCTACGAGCCGCTGGTGGAGTTCATGTCCTCCGGGCCGGTCGTCGCGCTGATCGTGGAGGGCGAGCGGGTGATCGAGGGCGTGCGTCAGCTGGCGGGCCCGACCGACCCGATCGCGGCCGCGCCCGGCTCGATCCGCGGTGACTTCGGCGTGATCGTCCGCGAGAACCTGATCCACGCCTCGGACTCGGAGGAGTCCGCCGAGCGCGAGGTGAAGATCTTCTTCCCGGGCCGCGCGTAGGGCCGGCGGCGGCCCGCGGAGAAGGTCCGGGCCCGGTCCCGGGCCTTTACCGCGCTTTCCCGCGGACGTCGCCGCACGGTCCGCGCATTTGAGGGAACGCGCGCCCCCGAACGCCCGTCTCCACAAGCGGGGCGGCACGCCATCTGGTGACAATGGCGGAGACCCTCGCGCAGTGTTCGTGCAGGCGCGTTTACGATGGAAGCCTTCACGTCACAGCACCCGCCTCGCCGACCTGACATGCCTTCAAAAGCGCAGGGAGGCCAGATGAATCCGGATGGGGAACTCAATGTCGTTCATCGGCCGTGACATGGCTGTCGACCTCGGGACCGCCAACACGCTGGTGTACGTCAGGGGTCGCGGGATCGTACTGAACGAACCGTCCGTCGTGGCGATCAACACCAACACGGGTGGGATCCTCGCGGTCGGTGCCGAAGCGAAGAAGATGATCGGCCGGACGCCGGGCAACATCGTGGCCGTGCGCCCGCTGAAGGACGGCGTGATCGCCGACTTCGAGATCACCGAGCGGATGCTCCGCTACTTCATCCTGAAGATCCACAAGCGGCGGTACCTGGCCCGGCCGCGGGTCGTGGTCTGCGTGCCCTCGGGCATCACGGGCGTCGAGCGCCGCGCGGTCATCGAGGCGTCCTCGCAGGCCGGCGCCCGCCAGGTGCACATCATCGAGGAGCCCATGGCCGCCGCCATCGGCTCGGGTCTGCCGGTGCACGAGGCCACGGGCAACATGGTGGTGGACATCGGCGGCGGCACCACGGAGGTCGCGGTCATCTCGCTCGGCGGCATCGTCACCGCCCAGTCCATCCGCGTCGCCGGGGACGAGCTGGACAACGCGATCATCCAGTACATCAAGAAGGAGTACAGCCTGCTGCTGGGCGAGCGCACCGCCGAGCAGATCAAGATCACGATCGGTTCGGCGTACGACCTGGACGCCGACGAGCACACCGAGGTCCGCGGCCGGGACCTGGTGTCCGGGCTGCCGAAGACCGTCGTCATCTCGGCGGCCGAGGTCCGCAAGGCGATCGAGGAGCCGGTCAACGCGATCGTGGACGCGGTCAAGACCACCCTCGACAAGTGCCCGCCGGAGCTGTCCGGCGACATCATGGACCGGGGGATCGTGCTGACCGGCGGCGGAGCGCTGCTGCGCGGGCTGGACGAGCGGCTGCGGCGGGAGACCGGAATGCCGATCCACATCGCCGAGGACCCGCTGGACAGCGTCGCGCTCGGTTCCGGCAAGTGCGTCGAGGAGTTCGAGGCGCTGCAGCAGGTTCTGGACGCCCAGCCGCGCAGATGAGGCGACTCCGCCATTCCGCCGTACGAGACGTTCTCCTCTCGTGCGGCGGATCGTTGATATAGAGGCATAAGCTCCACCAATTGGGCCTCGCCGGTTTGCGCCGCACCATTCGCGTTTTCCAGGGGCCCGCCGAATTCCTACTTGAGGAAGGGCACGGCCGCCGCACGTGAGGGACACGAAAGAGAGCCGGCTGCTCCTGGTCCTGCTGGTCGCCATCGCGTTCGCGCTGATCACGGTGGACATCCGCGGAGGGCGGAACTCCCCGGTCGACGGTGCCCGGCACGCCGCCGCGGCGGTGTTCGGCCCGGTCGAGGACGGGCTGTCCGGCGCGGTCGACCCGGTCGGCGACGCCGTCTCGGCCGTCCGCGACTCGGGCAGCCGGCACGACCGGCTCGCCGCGCTGGAGAAGGAGAACGCGGCCCTCAAGGCCAAGCTCGGCAGCGACGACCGCAACCGCAGCCGCCTCAAGCAGCTCGACAAGCTGATGAAGATCGCCGGCGAGGGGCAGTACGCCATCAAGGGCGCCGAGGTCATCGCCATCGGGTCGGCGCAGGGCTTCTCCTGGACCATCACCATCGACGTCGGCGCCAACGACGGCATCAAGCGGGACATGACGGTCCTCAACGGGGACGGGCTGGTCGGCCGGGTCACCACCGTCGGTCCCGGCACGGCCACCGTGCTGCTCGCCAACGACCCGGACTTCACCGTCGGCACCCGCATGGAGGGCAGCGACGAACTCGGCTTCGCCTCCGGCCAGGGCGACCGGCCGCTGCGCGTGGAACTGCTCAACGGCAAGGCGGAGGTGAAGAAGGGCGACCGGCTCGTCACCTTCGGCTCGCAGTCCGACAAGCCGTTCGTGCCCGGCGTCCCGGTCGGCGTGGTCTCCCGCGTCGACCCCTCCGGCGGCGGCCTGACCCGCACCCTGTCCGTCACCCCGTACGTCGGCTTCACCAAGCTCGACATCGTCGGCGTGGTCGTGCAGGGCCCCGGGAAGGACCCGCGGGACACCGTGCTCCCGGCCAAGCCGAAGCCGGTGCCGACGCCGACGGTGACCGTCACCGTCAACCCGTCGGCCGGCGCCCCCACTGCGGACACCGACAGCACCGACAGCACCGACACCGCCAGCGACGAGCAGCAGTAGGAGCCGAATCCCATGCGTGTCAACCGGATCCTGCTCTCCAGCGCGCTGGTCGTGGTGGCCCTGGTGATCCAGGTCAGCGTCCTGGCCCGGCTGCACCTGCCGGGCGCGGTGCCCGACCTGCTGCTGCTCACCGTCCTCGGCCTGGCGATGGTGTACGGCCATGTCGGCGGCGCCCTCGTGGGCTTCGGCGCGGGCCTGCTCGCCGACCTGGCCCCGCCCGCCGACCACGCGGCCGGCCGCTACGCCCTGGTGCTGTGCGTCACCGGGTACTTCGCCGGGCTGATCCGGCCGGAGAAGGGCCGGCTGAAGTCGGCGACCGGGCCGATGGCCGTCGTGGTCGCCGCCGCCGTCGGCTCCACCCTGCTCTACGCCGGGGTGGGCGCCCTGGTCGGCGACACCGCCGCCCGCCATGTCGGCCTGCCCGGGCTGCTGTTCTCGGCCGCCCTGTACGACCTGCTGCTCGGCCCGTTCGTGGTGCCCGGCGTGATGTGGCTCGCCCGTCGCGCCGACAACGACCCGCTCGGTGAGACCGGCCCCGCCGCGGGCGCCGGGGACATCTCCGCCGGCTGGCTCTCCTCCGGCACGGGACTGCGCGTCGGCGGGCAGCGCGGCGGTATCGGCGCGCTGAAGGCCAAGGCCCGCTCCCGGTCCGCGCGGGTCGGCCGCATCAAGGGGGTCAAGCGGCTGTGACCGGCGACGAGTTCGCACCCGGCAGGTTCACTCGAACGGGTCGGCTTTCCTGGAACGCGCGTTCACGGACCGCTCGTTCATCATGCGTACCGGGGCGGCGGGCCCGCCGCCCGGTGCCCCGCACACACACGGCACGCACGCACATGGCACGCACAGACGTCCGGGCGCGGACGTCCGCGCACTGAGAGGGGGAGACAGCCGCAGTGACCAACATTCCCGAGACCGGTCGGACCCCGCGGGTCCAGATCCGGCTCGTCGTGATCCAGATCCTCGTCCTCTCCCTCCTCGGCACGCTCGGCGGCCGGCTGTGGTACCTCCAGATCCGCCAGGGCGCGGAGTACCAGAAGGAGGCGTCCGGCAACCACGTCCAGCAGGTGGTCCAGCCCGCCGTGCGCGGGGACATCCTGGACGCCCGCGGGGTGCCCCTCGCGGACAACGAGACCCGGCTGGTGGTCTCCGCCTCCCGCACCGACCTGACCCGGCAGAAGGACGACGGCAAGGCCGTCCTGACCAAGCTGGCCGGCGTCCTCGGCATGAGCCCCGAGGAGGTCATGCTGAAGGTCCGGCTGTGCGACGCCAAGACGCCCCGGCCCTGCTGGAACGGCTCGCCGTACCAGCCGATCCCCATCACCGACGAGGCCACGCCCAAGCAGGCCCTGCAGATCCGCGAGCGCTCCGAGGACTTCCCCGGCATCACCGCCGAGCCCGAGGCCGTCCGGCGCTACCCGGGCCCGGGCAAGTCCAACACCGCGCAGGTGCTCGGCTATCTCTCGCCCGTCACCGACGACGAGATCCAGAAGGCCAAGGACACCGACTCGCCGTACCTGCGCTCCGACATGGTCGGCCGCTCCGGCCTGGAGCGGACGTACGACAAGGTGCTGCGCGGCAAGGCGGGCGTGACCCGCTACGAGGTCGACAACCTCGGCCGGGTCATCGGCAAGGCCGAGTCGGACGCGGCCGAGCCCGGGGCGAACCTGGTCACCAGCATCGACAGCCGCGTCCAGCGGGTCGCCGAGTACGAGCTGGACAAGGCGATGAAGGCCGCCCGCCAGCAGTACGACAAGATCACCGGCACCAACTACAAGGCCGACTCCGGCGCCGTGGTCGTGATGGAGGCCAAGACCGGCCGGATCGTCGCGATGGCCTCCGCCCCGACCTACGACCCGAACGTCTGGGTCGGCGGCATCTCCGCCAAGGACTACAAGGCCCTCACCGGCAAGGACTCGGACTACCCGCTGCTGAACAGGGCCATACAGGGCCAGGCCGCACCCGGTTCGACCTTCAAGGTGGTCTCCACGGCCGCCGCCGTGGAGGCCGGCTACGCCTTCGACGGGCGCTACCCGTGCACCAGCTCCTACTCGGTGGGCAGCCAGGTCTTCAAGAACTTCGAGGGCGAGAACTTCGGCCCCATCTCCCTGGGCCGCGCCCTGGAGGTCTCCTGCGACACCGTCTTCTACTACCTGTCCGACAAGGAGTGGAAGAGGGACGGCGGCAGCAACCCCAAGGGCCGGCCGAAGGACTACTTCTACAAGGCCGCCCACCAGTTCGGCCTCGGCAAGGAGACGGGCATCGACCTGCCCAACGAGGTCACCGGCCGCGTCCCCGACCGCCGGTGGAAGGAGGCGTACTGGAAGGCCAACAAGGACGCCTGGTGCAAGTCCGGCAAGAAGGACGGCTCCTACGTCGAGAAGATCGCCTATGAGAACTGCCTCGAAGGCAACAAGATGCGCGAGGGCGACTCGATCAACTACTCCATCGGCCAGGGCGACACGCTCGTCACCCCGATCCAGGAGGCCGTGATCTACGGCGCCGTCGCCAACGGCGGCACGATGTACCAGCCGACCATCGGCAAGGCGATCATCAGCCCCGACGGCAGGACCGTGCGGGAGATCAAGCCGAAGAAGCGCGGGAAGCTCCCCGTCAGCCAGGCCACCCTCAAGGGCATGGACGACGCCTTCGCGGGCGTCATCACCCGGGGTACGGCGGCCTGGAAGTTCGGCGGCTGGCCCCAGGACAAGATCCCGCTGCACGCCAAGACCGGCACGGCGGAGGTCTACGGCAAGCAGACCACCTCCTGGCTGGCCACGTACTCGAAGGACTACACGGTGATCATGACGATCGCCCAGGCCGGTACGGGTTCCGGCGCCTCCGGTGAGGCCGTGCGCAACATCTACAGCGCGCTCTACGGCGTCCAGGGCGACGGCTCCGTCGACAGCGGCAAGGCGCTGCTGCCCGAGCCGCAGAAGAGCCTGCCCAAGGTCCGCACGGACGGCACCATCGCCGCCCCGAAGGTCACCGGCGACCCGGCCAAGGACGCCGAGACCGCGCAGAAGGACAACCCCACCAACGGCGACGGGCAGCAGCCCGCGGGCACCACCCCGTCGCCCACGACCGGCAACCGCGACACCCGCAGGCGCCGCGGGCAGCGGGCCCGGGGACGCCGGAGGATGCCCTCATGACCGGCACGAACAGCTTCTCCGTCTCCGGGTACGGCCCCGAGCGGGCCGGCTGGACCAGGCTCTTCGCCCGCGACTCGCTCACCCGCCGGCTGGACTGGCCGATCCTGCTCGCGGCCGCCGCGCTGTCCCTGCTGGGCTCGCTGCTGGTCTACTCGGCGACCCGCAACCGCACCGAGCTGAACCAGGGCGACCCGTACTTCTTCCTGCTGCGGCACCTGATGAACCTGGGCATCGGGGTCGCGCTGATGATCGCCACGGTCTGGCTCGGCCACCGCGCCCTGCGCAACGTCGTGCCGATCCTCTACGGCCTGTCGGTGCTCCTCGCCCTGGTCGTCCTCACCCCCCTCGGGGCGACCATCAACGGCCAGCGCAACTGGCTCGTCATCGGCGGTTTCTCGCTCCAGCCGGCCGAGTTCCTCAAGATCTCGATCATCCTCGGCATGGCCATGCTGCTGTCGGCCCGGGTGGACGCGGGGGACAAGCCGTTCCCCGACCACCGCACGGTCTTCCAGTCGCTGTGCCTGGCCGCCGTGCCGATCATGATCCTGCTGCTCATGCCCGACCTCGGCTCGGTGCTGGCCATGGTGGCGATCATCCTGGGCGTGCTGCTCGCCTCCGGGTCCTCCAACCGCTGGGTGTTCGGGCTGCTCACCGCCGGGGTGGTCGGCTGCGTCGCGATCTGGCAGCTGCACATCCTGGACGAGTACCAGATCAACCGGTTCGCCGCCTTCGCCAACCCGGACCTGGACCCCTCGGGCGTCGGCTACAACACCAACCAGGCCCGCATCGCCATCGGTTCCGGCGGCCTGACGGGCGCCGGGCTCTTCCACGGCTCGCAGACCACCGGCCAGTTCGTGCCCGAGCAGCAGACGGACTTCGTGTTCACGGTCGCGGGGGAGGAGCTGGGCTTCGTCGGCGCCGGCTTCATCATCTTCCTGCTCGGCCTGCTGCTGTGGCGCGCCTGCCGGATAGCGCGCGACTCGACCGAGCTGTACGGGACGATCGTGGCCGCCGGGATCGTCGCCTGGTTCGCCTTCCAGTCCTTCGAGAACATCGGCATGACCCTCGGCATCATGCCGGTCACCGGGCTGCCCCTGCCGTTCGTGTCGTACGGCGGCTCGTCGATGTTCGCCGTGTGGGTGGCCGTGGGGCTGCTCCAGTCGATCAAGGTGCAGCGGCCGATGTCGGCGTAGGGCCCCGGCAGCGGCGGCGCCCCCTGACGCATCGGCGCCGCCGCCGTTAGATTCGGGGCATGGCGGACGCGAAACGCGAGATCGAGCGCAAGTACGAATCCGACGGCAGCGGGCTGCCCGACCTGACCGGGGTCGGCCCGGTGGCCTCCGTCCTCGACCGGGGCCTGGTCGAGCTGGACGCCACGTACTACGACACCCCCGACGAACGCCTGTCCGCGGCCTCGCTCACCCTGCGCCGCCGCACCGGGGGCTCGGACGCCGGCTGGCACCTGAAGTTCCCCGTGGCCCCCGGCGTCCGCGACGAGATCCGGGCCCCGCTCGGCGACACCGTGCCCGAGGAGATCGCCGCCCTCGTCCGCTCCCGGGTCCGGGACCGCGCGCTGGTCCCGCTGGTCCGGCTGCGCTCGGCCCGGGACGTGCGGCACCTGCTCGACGCGCGGGGCGCCCTGCTGGCCGAGGCCAGCGTCGACACCGTGACCGCCGAGCGGCTCACCGGCCCGGGCGGCACCGCCCGGTGGACCGAGATCGAGGTGGAACTCGCCGACGACGGCGACCCGGCCCTCCTGGACCGGCTGGACAAGCGGCTGCGCGCGGCCGGCGTGCGGCCCTCCGCCGCCCCCTCCAAGCTGGCCCGCGCCCTGGCGGAGACCGCGCCGGACCACACCGGCAAGCCGGCCGCCCCCGCCGCGCCCGAGACGGCCGGCGACCACGTCCTCGCCTACCTGCGCGCCCAGCGGGACGCGCTGGTCGCGCTCGACCCCGCCGTGCGCCGCGGCATCCCCGACTCGGTGCACCGGATGCGGGTCGCCACCCGCCGCGCCCGCAGCACCCTGCGCACCTTCACCGCCGTCCTCGACCGCGCCGTCACCGGCCCCGTCGGCGCCGAGCTGAAGTGGCTCGCGGGCGAACTGGGCGTCGACCGCGACCAGGAGGTGCTGGCCGACCGGCTGACGAGCGCCCTCGACGCGCTGCCGCCCGACCTGGTCACCGGTCCCGTCCCGGAACGGCTCACCGCCTGGGCCGGGGCCCGCCGCGGCGCCCACGCCCATCTGACCGGCGTCCTGGACTCCCACCGCTATCTGGCCCTGCTCGACGCCCTGGACGCACTGCTCGCCGAGCCCCCGCTGCGCAGGGCGGCCGGCCGGAAACCCGGTAAGGCGCTCGGCAAGGCCGTACGCAAGGACGAGCGCAGGCTCACGGCCCTGATGGAGCACGCGCTCGCGCTGCCGCCGGGACAGGAGCGCGACCGCGCCCTGCACGAGGCCCGCAAGAAGGCCAAGCGCACCCGGTACGCGGCCGAGGCCGCCACCGGGGCCCTGGGCGGCCGCGCCCGCGCCCTCACCAAGGCCATGAAGGGCCTGACCACCCTGCTCGGCGACCACCAGGACAGCGTCATGGCCCGGCGCGTCCTGCGCGAGCTGGCCGCGGTGGCCCACGCGGCGGGGGAGAGCGCCTTCACCTACGGGCTGCTGTACGGCAGGGAGGAGAGCCGCGCGGCCGTGCTGGAGGCACAGCTGCCCGGGCGCTGGAAGGCGGCCGGCGGCGCGCTCTCCGGCTGAGCGTTCGGGGCGGCCCGCCGGGCGGGTTACGCTTGATGGTCCCCCCTGTCAGCTCATGAAGGTTCGCGAGATGCCTGTCGAGTCGGTTTTCCCGCAGCTCGAAGCTCTGCTCCCGCACGTGCAGAAGCCGATCCAGTACGTCGGCGGAGAGCTCAACTCCACGGTCAAGCCGTGGGACGAGTGCGATGTCCGCTGGGCGCTCATGTACCCGGACGCGTACGAGGTGGGTCTGCCCAACCAGGGCGTCATGATCCTCTACGAGGTCCTCAACGAGCAGGAGGGCGTCCTCGCCGAGCGCACCTACAGCGTCTGGCCGGACCTGGAGGCGCTGATGCGCGAGCACGGCGTCCCCCAGTTCACGGTGGACGGCCACCGCCCGGTGAAGGCCTTCGACGTGTTCGGGCTCAGCTTCTCCACGGAGCTGGGCTACACGAACATGCTCGCCGCGCTGGACCTGGCGGGCATCCCGCTCGAGTCCCGGAACCGCACCGACGAGGACCCGATCGTCCTGGCCGGCGGTCACGCGGCCTTCAACCCGGAGCCGATCGCCGACTTCATCGACGCGGCCGTGATCGGCGACGGCGAGCAGGCCGTCCTCGACATGACCCGGATCATCCGCGAGTGGAAGGCGGAGGGCCGCCCCGGCGGCCGCGAGGAGGTGCTCTTCCGGCTCGCGCGGACGGGCGGGGTGTACGTCCCGGCGTTCTACGACGTCGAGTACCTGCCCGACGGCCGGATCGCCCGCGTGGTGCCCAACCGCTCCGGCGTGCCGTGGCGCGTGTCCAAGCACACCGTCATGGACCTGGACGAGTGGCCGTACCCGAAGCAGCCCCTGGTACCGCTCGCCGAGACCGTCCACGAGCGGATGTCGGTGGAGATCTTCCGCGGGTGCACCCGCGGCTGCCGCTTCTGCCAGGCCGGCATGATCACCCGCCCGGTCCGTGAGCGTTCCATCACGGGCATCGGCGAGATGGTCGACAAGGGCCTGAAGGCGACCGGTTTCGAGGAGGTGGGCCTGCTGTCCCTGTCCTCCGCCGACCACAGCGAGATCGGCGACGTCGCCAAGGGCCTCGCGGACCGCTACGAGGACGACAAGATCGGCCTCTCCCTGCCCTCCACCCGCGTGGACGCCTTCAACATCGACCTGGCCAACGAGCTGACCCGCAACGGCCGCAGGTCCGGTCTCACCTTCGCCCCCGAGGGCGGCTCGGAACGCATCCGCAAGGTCATCAACAAGATGGTCTCGGAGGACGACCTGATCCGCACGGTCGCGACGGCGTACGGCAACGGCTGGCGCCAGGTGAAGCTGTACTTCATGTGCGGCCTGCCGACCGAGACCGACGACGACGTCCTGCAGATCGCCGACATGGCCACGCGGGTGATCCAGAAGGGCCGCGAGGTCTCCGGCTCCAACGACATCCGCTGCACGGTCTCCATCGGCGGCTTCGTGCCCAAGCCCCACACCCCGTTCCAGTGGGCGCCGCAGCTGTCGGCCGAGGAGACGGACGCCCGCCTGGCGAAGCTGCGCGACAAGATCCGCGGCGACAAGAAGTACGGCCGCTCGATCGGCTTCCGCTACCACGACGGCAAGCCCGGCATCGTGGAGGGCCTGCTCTCCCGCGGCGACCGCCGCATCGGCGCGGTGATCCGCGCGGTGTACGACGACGGCGGCCGGTTCGACGGCTGGCGCGAGCACTTCTCCTACGACCGCTGGATGGCCTGCGCCGACAAGGCGCTCGCCCCCTTCGGCGTGGACGTCGACTGGTACACCACCCGGGAGCGCACCTACGAGGAGGTCCTGCCCTGGGACCACCTCGACTCCGGTCTGGACAAGGACTGGCTCTGGGAGGACTGGCAGGACGCCCTCGACGAGACCGAGGTCGAGGACTGCCGCTGGACGCCGTGCTTCGACTGCGGTGTCTGCCCCCAGATGGACACCCACATCCAGATCGGCCCCACGGGCAAGAAGCTGCTGCCCCTGACGGTGAAGAACGCCGGCCCGGCGCCGGCCGCGAGCGGCCACACGCACTGAGGCCGCCCGCCCCGCGTCCCCTGAGCCCCCTCGCCCGGTCGCGAGGGGGCTCAGCGGCGTCCTCCGCCCGGCGCTGTGCATGATGAACATGCCAAAGTCGCATCCGAACGGCCGGTCCGCGCGTCTTTCCGGGCATGGATCTCCAGAAGCCGCCGGAGCCGCGCCACCAGGGCGAAGGATGCCTCGTCGTCGCCGTCCGCCTGCCCGTGCGGATCGTCGTCCTGGTGCTGGTCGTCCCGGTGCGGATGGCGTGGGACGTGCTCGTAGCCGCCGGGCGGCTGCTGCGGGACGCCGTGCTCAGGCCGCTCGGCCGGGCCCTCGCCTGGACCGGCACGGCCCTGTTCGTCCGGCCGTTCGTGGCCCTGTGGCGCCATCTCGTGATCCCCGTCGCCAGGGCGCTCGCCTGGCTCGCCAGGGTCCTCGTCGTCGTACCGGCCGTGTGGTTCCACCGGTACGTCCTCGCCCCCGCCGGGCGCGCCCTCGCCTGGCTGGCGCGCGGGGCCGGCGTCGGGCTCGCGTGGGTGTACGCGCGCGTGCTGGCCCCCGTCGGGCGCGCGCTGGCCCGGCTGCTGAAGGGCGTCGGCGCCGTACTGGCCGCGCTCGGGACCGGCGTCCGGACGGCCGCCGCCTGGCTGGTGCGGTACCTGGTCGGCGTCCCCGCCCGAGGGCTGTACACCTGGGTCCTCGCCCCCGTCGGCCGGGCCGTCGCCTGGTGCGCACGAGGCGTCGGATGGCTGCTGGGACTGCTGGTCACCGCGGTCGGCCTGGCCCTGTACTGGACCGCCCGCGTGCTGGTCGTGCTGCCCGCGCTCGCCCTGTGGCGCTGGGTCCTCGCCCCCGTCGGCCGGTTCCTCGCCCTCGTCGCCCGCGAGGTCCTGGGCGCCCTCGGGCACGCCTGGCGGATCGCCGGGCGGATCTCCCGCGCCGTCGGCCGCGCCCTCGGCACCCTCCTGCGGTGGATCCTCGTGGAGCCGGTGCGCTGGGCGTACCGCACCGTCCTCACCCCCCTCGGGCACGCCGTACGGGACGCCGTCCTGCGCCCCGTCGCCGCGGGCGTACGCGCGGCGGGCCGCCTCGCCCGCGAGGCGCTGACCACGGCCCGCGACACCGTGCGCCAGGCGCGCGCCGAATTCCGGCGCATGCTGTTCGGCACTCCCGGGCAACCGGTCGATGCGGACCGGCGGGAACCCGTGGGCCGCGACACACGTACTCTTGGTAGGAGCACGACCGCACTCACGAAGGACTGAGCGACACTGGGCAAGCGACAGCCCGAAGGCCCGCCGCCCGCACCCGCGGTGCAGCGCATTCGCCTGCGCTACACCAAGCGCGGCCGCCTGAGGTTCACCAGCCACCGAGACTTCCAGCGCGCCTTCGAGCGGGCGCTGCGCCGCGCCGAGGTGCCCATGGCGTACTCGGCGGGGTTCACACCGCACCCCAAGGTGTCGTACGCCAATGCCGCACCCACCGGCACGGGCAGTGAGGCGGAGTACCTGGAGATCGCGCTCACCGCACCGCGCGACCCGGAGACCCTGCGCGCCCTCCTCGACGAGTCGCTGCCCACCGGGCTCGACATCGTCGACGCGGTCGAGGCACGGACCTCCGGCCTCGCCGACCGGCTGACGGCCTCCGTATGGGAGCTGCGGCTGGACGGCGTCGAGCCCGCCGAGGCCGAGCGCGCGGTGGCGGCCTTCACCCGGGCCGGCGCCGTCGAGGTCCAGCGGATGACCAAGAACGGCGTCCGGACCTTCGACGCCCGCCCCGCGGTGGTGAGCCTGGAAACGCACGGCGCTCCGGCTGATAGGCCGAGCGACCGGCCCTGTGCGATACTGCGGCTGGTTGTTCGGCACGTGACGCCTGCCGTACGACCCGACGACGTCCTGTCCGGTCTCCGCGCCGTGGCCGACCTGGCGCCGCCGGTCCCCGCAGCGGTGACCAGGCTGGCGCAGGGGCTGTTCGATGAAGAGACCGGCACGGTGACCGACCCGCTCGCGCCCGACCGCGAGGCTGCCGGGGCCCTGACGGCCCAGCCGGCCGCCGCCGCGACGGCGCCGATGCCGGAAGGTCCCGCGTAGGGACGGACGTCGTAGCGCCGCCCTCGGACTCGGGAGCCACCTGGGTCGGGCAGCGCACCGACCAGAAGACTTTCGCCAGGCCGTACCGACAAGGCGTACGGAACCGGCGAGACAGGACACAGAGTGCTCCCGTGCGGCGCCCGCGCCCCGGACGGCGGCCACCGCGTATGACGCGGGCCGCGGACGTCAACGGCGGACGGTCCCCAGAGGCCGGCGCCGGACCAGGTGCGGCGCCCGGGAGCCTGACGGGAGATTCGCCCGCATGCTCGGACCGAACGAACCCCAAGAGGGTTCCGAACTGAACACCCCCAGCGACACCCTGCCCCCGCGCAGGCGTCGCCGTGCCGCCTCCCGCCCGGCGGGCCCGCCCGCCGCGGCGGCCGAGGCGCCCGCGGAGGTCACCGTGCCGGCCATACCGGCCGCGGAGACGGACGAGGTCGCCGAGGCCCTTGAGGCGACCGGTGCCGAAGAGACGGTGACCGAAGAGGCGGCGGAGGCCGCGGAGCCCGCCGCCGCGCGTCCGCGCCGCCGGGCCACGCGCCGCGCGTCGGCGCCCGCCGGTACACCGGCGACCGCCGAGGCCGCGGAGGCGGCCGAGACCGTCGTCCCGGCCGCGTCCACCGCCGAGCCGGCCCCCGCCGTCGCCGAGGCCGGTGCCGTCGTCGTCGGCGAGGAGGCCGCGCCGCGCCGCACCCGGCGCCGGGCCACGCGCAGCGTGGCCACGCCGCCCGCCACCACGGAGCACACCGACACCGCTCCGGCCGCCGAGGCGCCCGCCGAGACTGGGGCCGCCACGGCCCGGACGCCCGCCGAGGACGCTCCCGCCGCGCGCCCGCGCCGCCGGGCCACGCGCCGCGCGTCGGCCGACGCCGCCACGCCGGTCCCCGCCGAGGCCGCCGAGACCGTCGCCCCGGCCGCCGCCGGGACGGAAGCGGCCGAGGAGCCGGTCGTCGAGGAGGCGGCTGAGGTTGCTTCCGCGCGTCCGCGTCGTCGGGCGACGCGTCGTGTGTCGGCGCCCGCCGGTGCGCCGCAGGGTGTCGAGGAGGTGTCGGCTGCCGAGGTGAGTGAGTCCGCGGCTCCGGCTGTGCAGGAGCCGGCTGTCGAGGAGGCGGCTGAGGTTGCTTCCGCGCGTCCGCGTCGTCGGGCGACGCGTCGTGTGTCGGCGCCCGCTGGTGCGCCGCAGGGTGTCGAGGAGGTGTCGGCTGCCGAGGTGAGTGAGCCCGCGGTCCCGGCTGTGCAGGAGCCGGCTGTCGAGGAGGCGGCTGAGGTTGCTTCCGCGCGTCCGCGTCGTCGGGCGACGCGTCGTGTGTCGGCGCCCGCTGGT
>NZ_JBVJOT010000075.1:0-6414 GCF_055583025.1 Streptomyces sp. NPDC104831 | reverse complement strand
TGCGCCGCAGGGTGTCGAGGAGGTGTCGGCTGCCGAGGTGAGTGAGCCCGTGGCTCCGGCCGTGCAGGAGCCGGTCGTCGAGGAGGCGGCTGAGGTTGCTTCCGCGCGTCCGCGTCGTCGGGCGACGCGTCGTGTGTCGGCGCCCGCCGGTGCGCCGCAGGGTGCCGAGGCCGCGCCCGCCGCCGAGGTGACCGAGCCGGCCGCCCCCGCCGCGCAGGAGGCGCCCGCCCAGGCGGCTGCCGAGGCGCCCGCCGAGGAGGCCGCCCCGCGCCGTGCCCGGCGCCGGGCCACCCGCCGGGTGTCCGCGCCCGCCGGCGCGCCCACGAGCGAGGACGCCGCCGAGGCTCCCGCCGCCACCCAGGCCGGGGAGGACGCTCCCGCCCCCGCCGCGGAGCCGGAGGTCCCCGTGACCACGCACACCACCGAACCGGCCACCGCCGCCCAGTCCCCGCAGGTCCCCGCGCCGGCCGCCGAGGCCGCCACGCCGCGCCGCGCCCGGCGCCGGGCCGTACGGGCCGCGTCCGGGTTCGCCGAGCCCGCGCAGTCCACCGCGCCCAAGCCCGCCGCCGAGCCGGCCGAGGCCGCCGAGCCCGCCCAGGCGAAGGGCAAGCGCCGCCCCGCCCGCCCGGCCGTCGCCGTCTTCCAGGCGCCGGTGTTCACCGAGCCCCGGTTCCAGACCCCGGAGCGGGCCGCCGCCGAGGCCGCGGCCGAGGCCGCCGGCACGGAGGAGCCCGAGGAGCCCGAGGAGTACGCGGAGGAGCGCGCCGAGACCGGCACCCGCCGGCGCCGGCGCCGCCGCGGTGCCGCCGAGGACGCCCGGCCCGCCGAGCCCGCCGCCACGGAGGAGCCGGAGGAGGCCCCCGAGTCCGCCGAGGCCGCCGAGGACCTCGCCGAGGACGAGGAGGGCGACGAGACCGAGGGCGCCGAGGGCTACGAGGACTCCGGCTCGCGCCGCCGTCGCCGCCGGGGCGGACGCCGCCGCCGGCGCGGTGACGCCGCCGACGGCGAGGGCGGCGACGCCGACGTCGACGACCTGGCCGCCGAGCAGGCCGCCCAGGACGCCGAGGACACCGCCGAGCAGGACGAGGAGGACGCCGAGGAGGGCCGCGCCGACGAGCCCGCCGGTTCCAGCGCCAGCAGCCGCCGGCGCCGTCGCCGCCGGCGCCGCGCCGGGGACGCCACCGTCGACGCCGAGCCGTCCGCCGACGACCCGGAGCGCACCGTCGTCAAGGTCCGCGAGCCGCGCAAGGCCGGCGAGCCGTCCGACGAGGTGCAGTCCATCAAGGGCTCGACCCGTCTGGAGGCCAAGAAGCAGCGCCGCCGGGAAGGCCGTGAGCAGGGGCGCCGCCGCGTCCCGATCATCACCGAGGCCGAGTTCCTGGCCCGCCGCGAGGCCGTCGAGCGCGTGATGGTGGTCCGCCAGCACGGCGACCGTACGCAGATCGGCGTCCTGGAGGACGGCGTGCTCGTCGAGCACTACGTCAACAAGGAGCAGTCGACCTCGTACGTCGGCAACGTCTACCTGGGCAAGGTCCAGAACGTGCTGCCGTCGATGGAGGCCGCCTTCATCGACATCGGCAAGGGCCGCAACGCCGTCCTGTACGCCGGCGAGGTCAACTTCGAGGCGCTCGGCATGTCGGGCGGACCGCGCCGCATCGAGTCGGCCCTGAAGTCCGGCCAGCCGGTGCTCGTGCAGGTCACGAAGGACCCGATCGGCCACAAGGGCGCGCGTCTGACCAGCCAGGTCTCCCTCCCGGGCCGTTATCTGGTGTACGTGCCCGAGGGCTCGATGACCGGCATCAGCCGCAAGCTGCCCGACACCGAGCGGGCCCGGCTGAAGACCATCCTCAAGAAGATCGTCCCCGAGGACGCGGGTGTCATCGTGCGCACCGCGGCCGAGGGCGCGAGCGAGGACGAGCTGCGCCGCGACGTCGAGCGGCTCCAGGCGCAGTGGGAGGAGATCCAGAAGAAGGCCAAGAGCGGCAACGCCCCGACGCTGCTGTACGGCGAGCCGGACATGACCGTCCGGGTCGTGCGCGACATCTTCAACGAGGACTTCTCCAAGGTCGTCGTCAGCGGCGACGACGCCTGGCAGACCATCCACGGCTACGTCTCGCACGTCGCCCCGGACCTGGCCGGCCGGCTGTCGAGGTGGACGAGCGAGGTCGACGTCTTCGCCACCTACCGGATCGACGAGCAGCTCGCCAAGGCGCTGGACCGCAAGGTCTGGCTCCCCAGCGGCGGTTCGCTGGTGATCGACCGGACCGAGGCGATGGTCGTCATCGACGTCAACACCGGCAAGTTCACCGGCCAGGGCGGCAACCTGGAGGAGACGGTCACCAGGAACAACCTGGAGGCGGCCGAGGAGATCGTGCGCCAGCTGCGGCTGCGCGACCTCGGCGGCATCATCGTGATCGACTTCATCGACATGGTCCTGGAGTCCAACCGCGACCTGGTGCTGCGCCGCCTGCTGGAGTGCCTGGGCCGGGACCGTACGAAGCACCAGGTGGCCGAGGTGACCTCGCTGGGCCTGGTGCAGATGACCCGCAAGCGGGTCGGCCAGGGCCTGCTGGAGTCCTTCTCGGAGACCTGCGTCCACTGCAACGGGCGCGGCGTCATCGTCCACCTCGACCAGGCCGCCGCGAGCGGTGGCGGTGGCGGCGGCAAGCGCAAGAAGCGCGGCGGCCGGGGCGCCGAGGCGGCGGAGCCGGTGCACGAGCACGTGCACGAGACCCCCGCCGTGGCCGTGGAGGCCGCAGCTCCCGTCGAGCCCGCGGTGGAGTCCGCCGCCGAGGTGGCCGCCGAGGCCGCCGAGCCGGTCGCCCTGCCCGCGCCCGACTTCGCGCCGGACGAGGAGCTGTACAGCAGCGTCGCCGAGGCGGAGGCGGCGGCCGGCCGTGGCCGCGGCCGGCGCCGGGCGAGCCGCCGGGCTTCGGCTCCGGCGGGCGCGCCGAAGGCGGAGAAGGCCGCGCGCAGGGCGGAGAGGGCCGAGGCCGAGCCGGTCGCGGAGCCCGAGGTGCCGACCGCCCAGGACGTCACCGCCGAGGAGGCGGCGGCGCGCCCGGTGCGGCCGGAGCCCGCCGTCGAGGCGCTGGCCGAGCCGGCGGCCGTCGAGGACCAGGTGGTCCCGGCGCCGCAGGCCGAGGCTCCCGCCGAGGAGGCCGCTCCCGCCGAGGAGGCCGCGCCCAAGGGCCGTACGCGCCGCCGGGCGACCCGGAAGGTGTCGGCCCCGGCCGGTTCCCCCGCGGGCGCCGAGGCGGCCGTGGTGACGGTGCCCGAGACCGCGCCCGCGGCCGAGGTCCCGGCGGAGCCGTCCGCCGAGGCCGAGCAGCCGGTGGCGGCCGAGAGCACCCCGGCACCGGCCCGTCCGCGCCGCCGCGCGGTGCGCAAGGCCACCGCGCCGACGGCACCGGAGGAGGCGGCCGTGCTGGTCGTCCCGGCGGCGGCGCCCGAGGAGGCCCCGGCGGCGGAAGCCCCCGCGGCCGAGGCGCCGGCGGTGGAAACCTCCGTGGCCGAGGCCCCGGTCGCCGACGCGGACGAGGCGGTGGAGGAAGCCGCTCCGGCCAAGAAGACCGCGCGCAAGGCGGCGGCCAAGAAGGCCCCGGCGAAGAAGGCGGCGGCGAAGAAGGTCACCACCAAGAAGACGACGGCCAAGAAGACGGCCGCCAAGAAGACGACGGCCAAGAAGGCGACGAAGACCGCCAAGACGGCCGCCGCGAAGTCGACGGCGAAGAAGACCACCACGGTCTCCGGCGCCGGCGACGAGGGCTGAAAGTCCCAGGTGTGCGGCCGGTCCCCGTGACCGGCCGCACATCGGCGGGGCCCGGTTTGACCCCTCAGACCGCGGCCCCGTACTCTTGACCGTCGGCGTGTCCACTGACACGCCACATCCCCGTAAACCTCTTCCTCCCGGGCACACGGTTGGCCGGGAGAGGTCGCCTGTGGTGTTTCTGGGTGGCTGGCCTGCGGGGGTGCCGGTTCCGAGCGAGCGAAAGTGAGATCCGCGTGTACGCCATCGTGCGCAGCGGTGGTCGCCAGCACAAGGTTGCTGTCGGCGACATCGTCGAGGTTGACAAGATTTCCACCGCCAAGGTTGGCGACACGGTCGAGCTCTCGACCCTGCTCGTTGTCGACGGCGACGCCGTGACCAGCGACCCGTGGGTCCTGGCCGGCATCAAGGTCCAGGCCGAGGTCGTGGACCACCACAAGGGCCAGAAGATCGACATTCTGCGCTACAAGAACAAGACCGGTTACCGTCGTCGGCAGGGTCACCGCCAGCAGTACACGGCGATCAAGGTCACGTCGATCCCCACGGCTGCGAAGTAAGGGACTGAGGAGAAATGGCACACAAGAAGGGCGCATCGTCCACCCGGAACGGTCGCGACTCCAACGCCCAGCGGCTCGGCGTGAAGCGCTTCGGCGGTCAGGTCGTGAACGCTGGTGAGATCCTGGTCCGCCAGCGCGGCACCCACTTCCACCCCGGCGCCGGTGTCGGCCGTGGCGGCGACGACACGCTGTTCGCCCTGCAGCCCGGTGCGGTGGAGTTCGGTACCCACCGCGGCCGCAAGGTCGTGAACATCGTTCCGGTCGCCTGAATCACCTGATCGTCTGATCGCCTGATTCAGCACCGAACGCTTTCGCGAGGCGGACCTCACTTCCCGGTCGGGAAGGCGGGTCCGCCTTTCGCGTGTTAACACAGGTAAAACCCGTCATCTTTTGGAGGCACCCCACCATGACCACCTTCGTGGACCGCGTCGAACTGCATGTCGCCGCGGGTAACGGAGGCCACGGCTGTGCCTCCGTCCACCGTGAGAAGTTCAAGCCGCTCGGCGGACCCGACGGCGGCAACGGCGGCCGTGGCGGTGACGTCATCCTGACCGTCGACCAGTCGGTCACGACGCTGCTGGACTACCACCACTCCCCGCACCGCAAGGCCACCAACGGCAAGCCCGGCGAGGGCGGCAACCGTTCCGGCAAGGACGGCCAGGACCTGATCCTGCCGGTCCCGGACGGCACCGTCGTGCTGGACAAGGCGGGCAACGTGCTCGCCGACCTGGTCGGCCACGGCACCTCGTACGTCGCCGCGCAGGGCGGCCGGGGCGGTCTCGGCAACGCGGCGCTGGCCTCCGCCCGCCGCAAGGCGCCCGGCTTCGCGCTGCTCGGCGAGCCCGGCGACCTGCACGACATCGTCCTGGAGCTGAAGACCGTCGCCGACGTGGCGCTCGTCGGCTACCCGAGCGCGGGCAAGTCCTCGCTGATCTCCGTGCTCAGCGCGGCCAAGCCGAAGATCGCCGACTACCCGTTCACGACGCTGGTCCCGAACCTCGGTGTGGTCACCGCGGGCTCCACCGTCTACACCATCGCCGACGTGCCCGGCCTCATCCCGGGCGCCAGCCAGGGCCGCGGCCTCGGCCTGGAGTTCCTGCGCCACGTGGAGCGGTGCAGCGTGCTGGTGCACGTGCTGGACACCGCGACGCTGGAGTCGGACCGCGACCCGGTCTCCGACCTCGACGTCATCGAGGAGGAGCTGCGGCAGTACGGCGGGCTGGACAACCGGCCCCGGATCGTCGTCCTGAACAAGATCGACGTGCCCGACGGCAAGGACCTCGCCGAGATGGTGCGCCCCGACCTGGAGGCCCGCGGCTACCGCGTCTTCGAGGTGTCGGCCGTGGCCCACATGGGCCTGCGGGAGCTGACCTTCGCCCTCGGCGAGCTGGTCGCCAAGGCGCGCGCCGCGAAGCCGAAGGAGGAGGCGACCCGGATCGTCATCCGGCCCAAGGCCGTGGACGACGCGGGCTTCACCGTCGTGCGCGAGGACGCCGGCGGGGAGCCGCTGTTCCGGGTGCGCGGTGAGAAGCCGGAGCGCTGGGTCCGCCAGACCGACTTCAACAACGACGAGGCCGTGGGGTACCTCGCCGACCGGCTCAACCGCCTCGGCGTGGAGGAGCAGTTGATGAAGGCGGGCGCCCGCGCGGGCGACGGCGTCGCCATCGGCCCCGAGGAGAACGCGGTCGTCTTCGACTGGGAGCCCACGGTCATGTCCGGCGCGGAGATGCTCGGCCGCCGCGGCGAGGACCACCGCTTCGACGAGCCCCGCCCCGCGGCCCAGCGCCGCCGGGACAAGCAGGCGGAGCGCGACGAGGTGCAGCGGGAGTACGACGAGTTCGACCCGTTCGAGTAAGCCGTCCCGTCCGGGCGAGCCGATTCGTCCGGGCGAGGCGTGCGTCCCGTCGTACGCCTCGCCCTCGGGCGGTGGCCGAAGGCGAAGGCCGGAGGACCGGCGGCGAAGCGGGAGCCCCCTCCCGTACCGGTGAGTCGAGGGGGGGGGGGGGGGGGGGGGGGGGGGGGGGGGGGGGGGGGGGGGGGGGGGGGGGGGGGGGGGGGGGGGGGGGGGGGGGGGGGGGGGGGAGGGGG
>NZ_JBVJOT010000074.1:0-32276 GCF_055583025.1 Streptomyces sp. NPDC104831 | reverse complement strand
CCCCCCCCCCCCCCCCCCCCCCCCCCCCCCCCCCCCCCCCCCCCCCCCCCCCCCCCCCCCCCCCCCCCCCCCCCCCCCCCCCCCCCCCCCCCCCGTGCCGTGGGTCAGGCGGCGGCCCTGAAGCGGCGCAGCCGCAGGCTGTTGCTGACGACGAACACCGAGGAGAACGCCATCGCGGCTCCGGCGATCATGGGGTTGAGCAGCCCGGTCGCGGCGAGCGGCAGGGCGGCGACGTTGTAGGCGAACGCCCAGAACAGGTTGCCCTTGATGGTGCCGAGGGTGCGCCGGGCGAGCCGGATGGCGTCGGCCGCGACCCGCAGGTCCCCGCGCACCAGGGTGAGGTCCCCGGCCTCGATGGCCGCGTCCGTGCCGGTGCCCATGGCCAGTCCCAGGTCGGCCTGGGCCAGCGCGGCGGCGTCGTTGACCCCGTCCCCGACCATGGCGACGGAGTGTCCCTCGGCCTGGAGTCGCTTGACCACGTCCACCTTGTCCTCGGGCATCACCTCCGCTATCACCTGCTCGATGCCCGCCTCGGCGGCCACGGACCGGGCGACGGTCTCGTTGTCCCCGGTGAGCAGGATCGGCGTCAGCCCGAGCGCCCGCAGCCGCCGGACGGCCTCGGCGCTGGTCTCCTTGATGGCGTCGGCGACCTCCAGCACGGCGCGCGGCTCGCCGTCCCAGGCCACCGTGATGACCGTGCGGCCCGCGGCCTCGGCGTCGGCTCCGGCCCGCGCCAGCGCGGCGGGCAGTTCCATGGACCGCTCGGCGAGCAGCTTCTGCCGGCCGACGAGAACGCGGTGCCCGTCCACGACGCCCTCCACACCGAGCCCCGGCAGGTTCCGGAAGTCCGCCGCGACCGGGAGCGTGCCGACCCGGTCGGCGGCACCCGCGGCGACGGCCTGCGCGATGGGGTGCTCGGAGGCGTGCTCCAGCGCGCCCGCCAGTCGCAGCACCTCCCGCTCGTCCACGCCCTCGGCCGGGTGCACGCCCAGCAGGGTCATCCGGCCGGTGGTGACGGTGCCGGTCTTGTCCAGCACGATGGTGTCGACCTTGCGGGTGGTCTCCAGTACCTCCGGACCCTTGATGAGGATGCCGAGCTGGGCACCGCGCCCGGTGCCGACCAGCAGGGCCGTCGGGGTGGCCAGACCCAGGGCGCACGGGCAGGCGATGATGAGCACCGCCACGGCCGCGGTGAACGCGGCCGTGCCGCCCGCGCCGTTGCCGAGCCAGAAGCCGAGGGTGGCCACGGCCAGACCGATCACGATGGGCACGAAGACCGCGGAGATCCGGTCGGCGAGCCGCTGCGCCGAGGCCTTGCCGTTCTGCGCGTCCTCCACCATCTGGGCCATCCTGGCCAGTTGGGTGTCGGAGCCGACCCGGGTGGCCTCGACGACGAGCCGGCCGCCGGCGTTCAGGGTGGCGCCGGTGACGGCGTCGCCCTCGCCGACCTCCACGGGCACGGACTCACCGGTCAGCATGGAGGCGTCGACCGCCGAACTGCCCTCCACCACGGTGCCGTCGGTCGCGATCTTCTCGCCGGGCCGGACGACGAACCGGTCGCCCACGGCGAGGTCCTCGACCCGGACCCGCTCCTCGCGGCCGCCGCGCAGCACGGTGACCTCCTTGGCGCCCAGCTCCATCAGGGCCCGCAGGGCGGCGCCGGCCATGCGCTTGGAGCGCGCCTCGAAGTACCGGCCCGCGAGGAGGAAGGCGGTGACCCCGGCCGCGGTCTCCAGGTAGAGGTTCCCGCCGCCGTCCGAACGGGAGATGGTCAGCTCGAAGCTGTGGGTCATGCCCGGGGTGCCGGCCGAGCCGAAGAACAGCGCCCACAGGGACCACAGGAACGCGGCGGCGGTGCCGACCGAGATCAGGGTGTCCATGGTGACGGCGCCGTGCCGCAGGTTGGTGTAGGTCGCGCGGTGGAAGGGCCACGCGGCGTAGGTGACCACCGGTGCCGTCAGGGTCAGGGAGAGCCATTGCCAGTAGTCGAACTGCCAGGCGGGCACCATGGCCAGGACGATGACCGGCACGGCCAGCGTCACGGCGGTGACCAGCCGCTCGCGCAGCGAGCGCAGCTCGTCGTCCGCCCGGCCGCCGGACTCCCCGCCCCCGCCGTCCTCCGGTACGGCGGGCGCGGGCGGCGCCGCGGTGTAGCCGACGGCTTCGACGGTGGCGATGAGGTCCGTCACCTGGAGGACGGGGGAGTAGGTGATCTTGGCCTTCTCGGTGGCGTAGTTGACGGTGGCCTCGACTCCCTCCATGCGGTTGAGCTTCTTCTCGATGCGGGCGGCGCACGAGGCGCACGTCATCCCGCCGATGCTCAGTTCGACTTGGGCCAGGTCTGGGGTGGTTGTTGCCATCATGCTCCTCGGCAGGGGGCTGCGGAGCCGCGGACCGGGAGGTGACCGCGGCCGATTGCATACCCCTACGGGGTATCGGTAGAGCTATGTATACCCTCGGACCCACACGGAAGCAAGGTCGGGCGGGACGTTGGCCGTATACAGCCGGGGGGTATGCCCGCCGGGGGCCCCGCTCGCGCGCCGGTGCCGGGCCAACTCGCCCGATGTCTCGGTGAATTCGCATGTCGCGCCGGGTATGGCCGGTCGGCCGCGGGTGGTTTGTACGGGTCACGGGTATCTTTTGGGAGGGAGCTCGCCGCGGTGCGGGGCATCCCTCGGGAGAGGGAAGGGAAGCGGAGACATGGCGGGGCAGAAGACGCACAAGGACGACGTGATGATGCGGCTGCGCCGCATCGAGGGCCAGGTCCGCGGCCTCCAGCGCCTGGTGGCGGAGGACACCTACTGCATCGACGTCCTCACCCAGGTGTCGGCGGTGACCCGCGCGCTGCAGTCGTTCGCCCTGCAGATGCTCGACGAGCACATGGCCACCTGCGTGAGCAACGCGGTCGCGGAGGGCGGCGAGGAGCGCGAGCAGAAGCTGAAGGAGGCGTCCGACGCGATCGCGCGCCTGGTGCGCTCCTGACGGACGCCCGCGAAGGGCCGGCGGCCGGGGGCTGCCGGCCCTTCGCGGCGGTCGGGGCTTGTCCTCGCCACCCCTCGCCCCTAGGGTCGTCCGGGCACGGTAGCAAGCGCTTTCCACGGCGCTCGCGGCTGCCTGCGTCCTGTCGATCCCCGAGGAGCGCCGCATGCCCCTGCCCGCACCCCGCCGCCGCGTCGCCGTGATCGGCACCGGTGCCGTCGTCACCGGCGGTCACCTGGCCGCGCTCAGAGCCCACGCCGAGCGGACCGAACTGGTCGCCGCCGTCGACCCGGACCAGGGCCGGCTGGACGCCTTCCGCAGGCTCGCGGGCGCACGGGTCGCCGGGTTCGCCTCGACCGGGGCGATGCTCGACGCGGTACGGCCCGACCTGGTGCTGATCGGCACCCCGCCGGCGCTGCACCGGGAGCAGACCGTGGCCGCGCTGGAGGCGGGCGCCTGGGTGCTGTGCGAGAAGCCGCTGTGCCTGTCCCAGGCCGAACTGGACGACATCGCCGCCGCCGAGGAGGCGTCCGGTGCCCATGCCGCGGTGATCCTCCAGCACCGCTACGGCTCGGGCGCCGTGCACGCCCGCGACCTCCTCGCGCGCGGCGAGCTGGGCGCGCCCCTGGTGGCGCACTGCCAGACCACCTGGCACCGGGACGCCGCGTACTACGCCGAACCGTGGCGCGGCCGGTGGGCCACCGAGGGCGGCGGACCCACCATGGGGCACGGCATCCACCAGTACGACCTGCTGCTGCACCTGCTCGGCGAGTGGGAGGAGGTCCGGGCCATGGCGGCCCGCCTGGTCCACGACATCGAGAGCGAGGACGTCTCCACCGCCCTGGTCCGCTTCCGCGGCGGCGCGCTCGCCACCGTCGTCAACAGCGTGCTGTCCCCCCCGGGAGGTGAGCCGCATCCGCGTCGACTGCGCCGACGCGACGGTGGAGCTGACCCACCTGTACGGACACGGCAACGACGACTGGGTCTACACCCCGGCGCCGCACGTCGACCCCGAGCGGGTCGCGGCCTGGCGCGCCCCCGCGCGGAACGTGCCCAGTTCCCACGCGGCGCAGCTCGGCGCCTTCCTCGACGCCTACGACCGGGGGGTACGGCCGCCCGGCAGCGGACGGGACGCCCGCGCCGCCGTGGAGTTCGCCGCCGCCCTGTACAAGGCGGCCTTCACCGGGCGGCCCGTGCGCGCGGGCGAGATCGGCCCCGGCGACCCCTACTACGCGGCCATGCACGGCGGCCACCCCGACTGGGCCCCGAAGGAGGGCGCGTGAGCATCCGCGTCGGTCACGTCCACGGCGAGCACCTCGCGGTCCGGGCGCCGGACGGCACCGAGATCCTCCGCTACGTCTACCGCCCCGACCCGGACCCCTTCGAGGCGCCCAAGCCCTACGCCCACCCCGTGCGCACCCTGTCCGGGCGCACGGTCACCGGCTACCGTCCGAACGACCACCGCTGGCACAAGGGCGTGCAGATGACCGCCAGCCATCTGTCCGGACAGAACTTCTGGGGCGGCAACAGCTATGTGCCCGGCCGGGGTTACCTGGCACTGCCCGACCGGGTCGGCCGCATGCGCCACGACGGCTTCCCCGCCGTCGTGGCCGGCACGGACCGGCTCGCCCTCACCGAGGAGCTGACCTGGGTCGCGCACGGCGGGCGGGAGTGGGCCCGTGAGGAGCGCGGCATCACGGTGCACTCGGTCGACGAGGAGGCCGGCGCCTGGGCCCTGGACTGGTCGATCCGGCTCACCAACATCCGTGCCGAACCCCTGGTGTTCGGGTCCCCGACCACGGCGGGCCGCGAACTGGCCGGGTACACCGGTCTGCAGTGGCGCGGGCCGCGCGACTTCACCGGCGGCCGGGTCCTCGCCCCCGGCGCCGGCGCCGGGGACCTGATGGGCACCCAGGGTCCCTGGCTCGCCTTCACCGCCGAGCACGACGAGGTCGACGGGCACTCCACGCTGGTCTTCGCGCACGCGCCGGAGAACCTGGACGAGACGGAGGCGATCCACCCGTCCCACTGGTTCGTACGCGCCCAACCCGTCCCCACGGTCGCGTTCTCCTGGGCGTTCTTCGAGGAGTTCGCCCTGGAGCCGGGGGAGTCCTTCGGCTACCGCTACCGGCTGGTGATCGCGGACGGGGCCTGGGACCGCGACCGGATCGCCACCCACCTGGAGAACCTGCCGTGGTGAGGGGGCGCGGCCCCGGCCGTGAGCGACGGGCGACCGCTTACGGCGCCCCTTGACGGGTGTCTGGTCCGTACCTATGGTCTCGTCAACTCGGCCGTTCAGGAAGCCGTTTGGCGTTCACATACGAGGACGGATCAGATGCAGGACACGGAACAGACGCAGGACAAGGACGCTCCCGCCCGCCGCCGTGGGTCCGCCCGATCCGCTCTCGCCCTCACGGCGACGGCGGCCCTGCTCGCCGGCGGGCTGCTCGCCTGGCCCGGTGCCCGGCGGGCGGAGGCCGCCCCCGCCGCCTTCGCGCACCCGGGCGTCACGGTCTCCCGCGCCCAGCTCGACTTCGCCCGCGCCAAGGTGCTGGCCGGCGTCCAGCCCTGGAAGGGCGCGTACGACCAGATGACGGCGAGCAAGTACGCGAGCCTGAGCCGCACCCCCAAGCCGCGCGCCGTCGTCGAGTGCGGTTCGTACTCCAATCCCAACTACGGCTGCACGGACGAGCGCGAGGACGCGATCGCGGCGTACACCGACGCGCTCGCCTGGTACATCACCCGGGACGAGCGCTACGCGAAGAAGTCGATCGAGCTGATGGACGCCTGGTCCGCCGTGATCGAGGACCACACCAACAGCAACGCGCCGCTCCAGACGGGCTGGGCGGGCTCCTCCTGGCCGAAGGCGGCCGAGATCATCAAGTACACGTACACCGGGACCTGGCCCGGCTCCGGCCGCTTCGCGACCATGCTGCGCGATGTCTATCTGCCGGAGGTCAGGGGCGGCTCGAACTCCAACGGCAACTGGGAACTGTCGATGACGGAGGCGGCCGTGGGCATCTCCGTCTTCCTGGAGGACAGGACGGCGTACGACTCCGCCATGGCCAGATTCCGCGCCCGCACCGCCGCCTACGTGTACCTCGCGTCCGACGGCGACCTGCCGAAGACCGTACCGAGCCAGAACCTCGACACCCGCGCCAAGATCGTCTCCTACTGGCAGGGCCAGTCGACCTTCGTCACCGGGCTCACCCAGGAGACCTGCCGCGACTTCACCCACACCGGGTACGGCATCTCCGCCATCTCCCACGTGGCCGAGACCAGTCGCATCCAGGGCCAGGACCTGTACGGCACCGACGTCGGCGAGCGACTGCGGCAGGCGCTCGGCTTCCAGTCCACGTACGAACTGGGCACCGCCGTCCCGAGCTGGCTGTGCGGCGGCAGCGTCGAACGCGGGCTGGGCCCGGTCACCGAGGTCGGCTACAACGCCCTCCACAACCGCCTGGGCATCGCCATGACCAACACCGGGACCCTGACCCGGCAGAACCGTCCCGCGGGCAGCGACAACCTCTTCGTCGCCTGGGAGACCCTGACCCACGGGGACAACCCGAACTGAGTCCCCGGCGACCGGCACCGGGCCGGACCGGGCGCGCGTCGCCCGGCCCGGCGCAGTCAGGGCGCGCGGCGTGGACTCACAGGGCCGGGCCGCTCGTGTCGCCGGGCCTGATCCGGCCGCGCCAGGCGCCGGACTCGGCGCCGCGTTCCTCGATGTACTCCTTGAACCGCTTCATGTCGCCCTTGACGCGCCGGTCGATCGTGCCGATCAGGTCGCCGACCTTCTCCATGGCACCGCTGGGCTCGACGTCCATGACCAGCTCCACCCTGGTGTGGGTGTCGTCCACCCGCTCGAAGCGGACGCTGCCCCGCTGGCTGGTGTCGCCGCTGACCGTGCGCCACGTGATCCTTTCGTCCGGCAGCTGGTCGACGATCTCGGTGTCGAACTCCCGCCGCACCCCGCCGATCTTCGTGATCCAGTGGTTGTGCCGGTCGTCCAGCTGCGTGATCTCCTCGACGCCTTCCATGAACCTCGGGAAGTTCTCGAACTGCGTCCACTGGTTGTAGGCGGTGTGCACCGGAACGTCCACTTCCACCGCTTCCTTGACCGTGCTCATCTCCACGTCTCCGTTCTCATTGGTGGGGTGTCCCGGGCCGCCCGCCGCACGGGCGAACCCGGCCGGGGTCTGCCGGGTACCCGGGGAGCCCACGGTCATGGCCGCCGATTCGGATCACGGCGCCCGGCCCGCCCGGGACCGCGCCCCGGCCGGGAAGCGCGCCCCCCGTACGGGGGGTGTGGATCCGGCCACCGACCGCTTCTTCGCGCCACTGCGCTGACGTGGTGTTTTACAGTGTTTGCCACCAGTTCAGGGCAACAGGACCTGTGAGGTATTCGCGAACATGCCGACCGAGACGTTTGAGTTTCAGGTAGAGGCCCGTCAGCTGCTCCAGCTGATGATCCACTCGGTGTACTCGAACAAGGATGTCTTCCTGCGGGAACTCGTCTCCAACGCCTCCGACGCGCTGGACAAGCTGCGTCTGGAGAAGCTCTGGGACGACTCGCTGGACGCCGACGTGTCCGACCCGCACATCGAGATCGACATCGACAAGGACGCCCGTACGCTCACCGTGCGCGACAACGGCATCGGGATGTCGTACGACGAGGTCGGGCGGCTCATCGGCACGATCGCCAACTCGGGGACCGCCAAGTTCCTCGAGGAGCTGCGCGAGGCCAAGGACAAGGCCGGCGAGGACGGGCTGATCGGCCAGTTCGGCGTCGGGTTCTACTCCGGCTTCATGGTGGCCGACGAGGTCACCCTGCTGACCCGGCGGGCCGGGGAGAGCCAGGGCACCCGGTGGTCGTCGCGCGGCGAGGGCACGTACACGCTGGAGAAGGTGGACGACGCTCCGCAGGGCACCTCGGTCACGCTGCACCTCAAGCCGGCCGACCCGGAGAACCAGCTCCACGACTACACCTCCCCGTGGAAGATCAGGGAGATCGTCAAGCGGTACTCGGACTTCATCACCTGGCCGATCCGCATGGTGCCCGAGAAGGCCGGCGAGAGCGACGAGACGCCGCAGCCCGAGACGCTCAACTCCATGAAGGCGCTGTGGGCGCGGCCCCGCGACGAGGTGTCCGACGACGAGTACCACGAGCTGTACAAGCACATCGGCCACGACTGGCGCGACCCGCTGGAGACGATCCGGCTCCAGGCGGAGGGCACCTTCGAGTACCAGGCCCTGCTGTTCCTCCCGGCGCACGCCCCCCACGACCTGTTCACGCGCGACTTCAAGCGGGGCGTGCAGCTGTACGTCAAGCGCGTGTTCATCATGGACGACTGCGAGGCGCTCCTGCCGCCGTACCTCCGCTTCGTCAAGGGCGTCGTGGACGCAGCCGACCTGTCGCTGAACGTCTCCCGCGAGATCCTCCAGCAGGACCGCCACATCGAGATGATGCGGCGACGGCTGACGAAGAAGGTCCTGTCCACGGTCAAGGAGATGATGACCAAGGACGAGGAGCGCTACGGCACCTTCTGGCGGGAGTTCGGCACGGCCGTGAAGGAGGGGCTGGTCACCGACCCGGAGAACCGCGACGCCCTCCTCGCCATCGCCTCCTTCGCCAGCACGCACCACGACACCGAGCCGACCACCCTCAAGCAGTACGTGGAGCGGATGAAGGACGGCCAGGAGGACATCTACTACCTGACCGGCGAGTCCCGGCAGAGCATCGAGAACTCCCCGCACATGGAGGCCTTCCGGGAGCGGGGTATCGAGGTGCTGCTGCTCACCGACCCGGTCGACGAGGTGTGGGCCGACGCCGTCGGCGAGTACGAGGGCAGGAAGCTGCGCTCCGTCGCCAAGGGGCAGATCGACCTCGACGCCGAGGACGAGGACACCGCCGACGCCGAGCGGGAGAAGCAGACCGAGGAGTACGCCGGGCTGCTCGGCTGGATGAAGGAGCGGCTGGACGAGGACATCAAGGACGTGCGCCTGTCCTCCCGCCTCACCGTCTCCCCGGCCTGTGTCGTCTCCGACGCGCACGACCTCACCCCGGCGCTGGAGAACATGTACCGCGCGATGGGCCAGGAGGTGCCCCGCGCCAAGCGGATCCTGGAACTCAACCCGGACCACCGGCTGGTGAAGGGCCTGAACCAGGCGTACCAGGAGCGCGAGGACCGCACGGAGCTGGCCGAGACCGCCGAGCTGCTGTACAGCCTGGCGGTGCTCGCCGAGGGCGGCCAGCCCAAGGAACCGGCCCGCTTCGTCAAGCTGATGGCGGACCGCCTGGAGCGCGCGCTCTGAGCCCGCCGGCACGGCACCCCGCCGTCGTACGTCCACCGTGAGCCTCCCCGCCCCGCCGTCACCGCGACGGCGGGGCGGGGGCGTTCGGGCCGGCGGCGCGCCCGATCCGACCCGGACGATTCCCGCATTGGCATGGACCTGACGTGAATGGAGGTCTAGGCTCTGCTGCGCCACGACTGAGAGCGCTCTCAAAGAGTTCCACCCCACCCCTGGAACGACGAAGGGCCATCCCCGTGAGACGCAGAAGACTTACGCACGCCGTCCTGTCCGCGCTCCTGCTGCTCGCCGGCTGGGGCGCGGCGGGCACGCTCCCCGCGACGGCGGCCGACACCGGCCGGACCGCCGTGCCCGCCACGCCCCGGCAGCCCGCGTCCGACGGCCTCGTGACCGCCATGCGGCGCGATCTCGGCCTCACCCGCGAGCAGGCCGAGGCCCGCATCGCGGCCGAGCGGACCGCCGCGGCCCTCGCGCCGAAGGCCCGCCGGACGGCCGGCGGCGCCTACGCCGGCTCCTGGTTCGACGCCTCGACGGGCCGCCTGACGGTGGCCCTCACCCCGGACGCCGCCCCGGCCACGCGCCGCGCGATCGAGGCCACCGGCGCCGCCGTCCGCACCGCCGCGCACTCGGCCCGCCGCCTGGACGCCGTCAAGGACCGCCTCGACCGGCTGTCCGCGCCGTCCGGGGTGAGCGGCTGGCACGTCGACCCGAGGGCCAACACGGTCGTCGTCGACGTCGTCCGGCACGACCGCTTGGACAACGATGTCCGGCGCTTCCTCTCCCGAGCCCGCGAGACGGGCCCCGTCACCGTCCGGACCGTCCCCGCCGCACCCCGGACCCTGGCCGCCGGCACGGTGGGCGGCGACCCCTACTACACCGGCAACGTCCGCTGCTCCATCGGCTTCTCGGTGTACGGCGGCTTCGTCACCGCCGGACACTGCGGCCGGCCCGGCGCCGGGGTCAACGGCTGGGACGGCTCCTATGTCGGCACCTTCCAGGGCTCCTCGTTCCCGGGCGACGACTACGCCTGGGTCGGCGTGGGCAGCGGCTGGTGGACGGTGCCCGTCGTCCTCGGCTGGGGCACGGTGCCCGACCAGCTCGTGCGCGGCTCGGCCGTGGCACCGGTCGGCTCCTCCGTGTGCCGCTCGGGCTCGACGTCCCACTGGCACTGCGGCACGGTGCTCGCGGCGAACGAGACCGTCAACTACAGCCAGGGCGCCGTGTACCAGCTGACGAAGACCAGCGTCTGCGCCGAGCCCGGCGACTCCGGCGGCTCCTTCCTCACCGGGGACCAGGCCCAGGGCGTGACCTCCGGCGGCTGGGGCAACTGCTCCTCCGGCGGCGAGACCTGGTTCCAGCCGGTCAACGAGATCCTCGGCCGCTACGGCCTGACCCTGCACACCTACACCGGCTGACCCGCCCACCGGGCCGGCCGCTCCCCGCGGCACCGGCCGGCCCGGTGCCCGTACCGCCTCGATCCGGTGGACCGGCCGCCCGGCCGCTCAGAAGGCCCCGAGGTCGGCGGACACCCAGTGCTCGGGGCGCATGGAGACGACGAAGTGCTCGCCGAGCCGGGTCCGGTCGTACTCCACGAACGCGGCGACCTTGTCCTCGGGGAGATACCGCGCCGCCATCTCCCAGGACAGCTCGGGACTGTCCGGGGCCGTCGCGACGACCGGGCCCTCCACCGACACGTAGCGCACGGTCGGCTCCGTGCGCTGCACCATCAGGCTGAAGCGCCCCGCGGAGAGGATCGCCCGGCCCTTGCGGGAATCGGGCCCGGTGCGCACCCACAGGTCGCCGCCCGGTGTGTACTGGTACCAGATGGGAACCGTCAGCGGCGCGCGGTCCGGCCGTTCGACGACCGACAGCGCCCCGATGTGCGGCTCCGCCAGGAACAGTTCGCGTTCGCGCTGGGAGAGTGCCATCCGGCCGACCCTAACGTGCCGGGCCGGCGCGGACAACGGCCCGTCGCGACCCCCGGCGGGAACACGTCAGCCGGTGCCGCGCTCCAGGACGCGGCGGGCCGCCTCGGCCTCGGCGGCCGGCGGGGACAGCTCGTCCAGGGTGTCCAGTTCGTCGTCCGCTTCCAGCTCCCGCGTCCAGGCCGCCGCGAGCCGCTCCTGCTCCTCGCGCGGCCGCGCGCCGACGGCCTCGCGGTGGTCGGGATCCAGCGCCGCCAGGAATCGTTCGACCGGGTCCGTCGGCATGCCGTGCTCCTTGTCGCCGCGAGGGTGCCGCTCCCGGCCCAGCATGGCCAACCGCGCGTGCGCCCGCCGCCCGACACGGGCCCGGTCCACCCTGATGGCCCTGCCGCCCGGCCCGGTGTCCCGCCTCCCGGGCGTCCGTCAGGGACGCCGGGCGTGCACGGGCGCGTCGGCGGCCTCGTCCGGGCACTTGCGGCGCGGTGCGCGCAGCCGCCGGTCGCGCTGCCAGTCGAACACCGCGAGGGCCAGGGACGCCGCCATCCCGGCCAGCGCGGCGCCCAGCGCGACGACGAGGGCGCCGCGGTAGTCGCCGCCGCTCTGCTCCAGCACCAGGTAGAACAGGCCGGGCAGCGCGGCGGTGCCCAGCGCGGCGCCGAGCCGCTGTCCGGTCTGCAGCGCGCCGCCCGCCGCCCCCGCCATGCGCACGGGCACGTCCCGCAGGGTCATGGTGATGTTGGGGGAGACCACGAAGCCGCCGCCGATGCCGCCGAGGAAGAGGGCCGGCGCGGCGACCCAGGGCGCGAGGTGAGGGGGCGCGAGGCGGAGCAGCAGCGCGGTGCCGCCCAGGCCGGCGATCACGCCGGTGAGGCCGCAGACGGTGAGCAGGCGGCCGTACCGCTCCACCAGCCGGCCTGCGACGACGGCCGCGCTCGCCGAGCCGAGGGCGAAGGGGGTGACGGCGAGCCCGGAGCGCAGCGGGGAGAAGTCCAGCCCCCGCTGGTAGAACAGGGCGAACACCAGCCACACACCGCTGAAACCGACGAAGTACAGGGTGCCGATGCCGGCGCCGACGGCGTAGCCGCGCACGGTGGTGAACAGGCGGGGGTCGAGCAGCGGCTGGGCGTCCCGGGCGACGAGGCGGCGCTGCCACCAGGTGAAGACGGCGAGGACCGCGACGCCGGCCGGGAACAGCCACCACAGGCGCTCGATGCCGCCGGACTCCGCCAGCACCAGCGGCCACATGAGCGCGAGGACGCCGGCCCCGAGGAGCAGCACCCCGGGCAGGTCCACCCGGCCCCGGCCGGAGCGGCGGGTGCGCGGCAGCAGGCGGCGGCCGAGGAGGACGGCGAGGATGCCGAGGGGGACGTTGACGTAGAAGATCCACCGCCAGCCCTGGGCGCCGGAGGCGAGGGCGAGGATGGCGCCGCCGGTGAGGGGGCCGGCGGCGGAGGATATGCCGACGGTGGCGCCGAACAGGCCGAAGGCCCGGCCGCGCTCGGCGCCGCGGAACATCTGCTGGATGAGCGCGGAGTTCTGCGGAGCCATGAAACCGGCCGCCAGGCCCTGCGCGAGCCGGGCCGCCACCAGCAGCGTGATGTCCGGGGCCGCGCCGCAGGCCGCGCTGCAGACCACGAAGCCGCTGAGGGCCAGCAGGAAGATGCGGCGCCGGTCCAGCGCGTCGCCGAGCCGGCCGGCGGTGACCAGGGCGAGGGCGAAGGTGAGGGCGTAGCCGGACACCACCCACTGCACCTGTGCGGGGGAGGCGTGCAGATCGCGCTGGACCGTGGGCAGGGCGACCGCCACGATCGTGACGTCGAGCAGGCTCATGAACCCGGCCACCAGGGTGACCCACAGGGCTCGCCAGCGCTGCGGATCCGGCTCGTACCCGCCCCCCGGGGCGTCCGGTTCCCTGCCGCCCGCGGCCGACGTCGACGCTGTCACGTGGACTCCTCTCCACCGGGGCACCGGGCGGACCAGGTTCCCCCGCGCCCGCCCGGCACACCTACCCCCCAGCCTGCTACGGATCCGGCCCCGGACGCCGCCGGATCGGGTCCGCGCGGCACCCGGGCGCCGGTCTCCGCCGCGGCACCGGACGGACAACTCGCCTAAACTGACCGCATGAACACGAAGAGTGACGGAATACCTCCGAAGCGTCAATACTCTCCGTTCCCCCGGGGCACCGCCCTCGCCTGCGCGGCGGCCGCGGCCGGAGCCCTGCTCGCCGGGTGCGGTCAGGACCGCGGAGGCGAGGCGGCGCCGAGCGGCGCGGCCGACGCCGCCGGGATCGCCGCGGCCTCGCCCTCGCCGTCGGCGGACACCGGTCACCTCACCGAGGACCAGCGGGAACGCAAGGCGCTCGTCCCCGCGGCGAAGACCGGCTACGAACACGCGCTGCACGCCGCGACGGCGGCCGTGGCGAAGTCCGAGCCGGTCTCCGTCGAACTCAAGGGCACGCCCGGCAGTCCCCGGTGGGAGGCCGAGGTCGCCACGGCCGACGGCGCCGTCCACACCGTCTCCGTCGACGCGGCCGGCGGAAAGGCCGGCGGGGCGCGGGCCGAGCACGAGGACGACGACGACAGGCGCGAGCTGGCGGACCTGCTGAAGAAGGCCACCGTCACCGCGGAGCAGGCCGCGCGGACCGCCACGGACAGGACCAAGGGCACCGTCACCGCCGTCGAACTCGACGACACCGACGGCGGCACCCCGAAGTGGTCCGTCGACGTCGTCACGAGCGACGACTGGAACAAGACGACCTACGACATCGACGCCACCAACCGCAAGATCCTCGGCGAACACGTCGACCGCGACTGACGGGCCGCCCCCGCACGGCGCCGGGTCGTCCGCCCCGTTTTCCCGCCCGGCGCGGGGGAACCCGGGCGGGCCGACGAGTGGAGCGGAGGACGCCATGAGCGGACAGACCGGCGAGCCCGCCGACCGGTACCGGCGGGCCCGCGACGACGAGGAACCGGGAGCGCACTCGGGCGGTGAGAGCCGGGCCCGTGAGCGCACGATCCCGGGCACGTCCGGTGCGAAGGAGGGCTACCAGCCCGACAGCGGAACCACGGCCGGTGAGCCGCTGCGCGGCGTGGAGGCCGAGGACCGGCGGGACGACCGGACGCGGGGCGCCGAGGAGGCACCGCCCGACGGCTGACCGCCGCCGGCCGTCACGCCTCGTCCCCGGACGGGCGCCGCACCACCAGGCTGCTCACCTCGAAGGTCATCTCCGTCGTGTCCGGGTCGGGCGCGGGGTGGTAGCGCCCGGCGCAGACCGAGAGGTTGACGATGAGGAAGGCGTGCCAGCGGCGCCCCACACCCCGCCGGTCCGCGAAGACCCGTTCGCCGTTCAGCCACCAGACCACCGAGTGACGCCCGAACTCGGTGCGCAGGTCGATCCACGCCCCCGGCCGGACGGCGTCGGCGTGCACGTACCGCTGGGATCCGCGCACGTGGTTGGTGAGTTCCAGCAGGTCCGGGTGGTCCGGGTGGTACTCGAAGACGTCGACCTCCTGGCCGCCGTCCCGCCAGGTCCAGACGGCCGGCCACGCTCCGGTCTCCGTGGGCAGCCGCACCCGGGCTTCCAGCACGTCCCCCGGCAGGAGCAGGAACCCCTCCTCGCTGTCCTCGGTGGTCAGCAGGCCGGTGTCCCAGTCGCCGTCGGGCCGCCGGGTGGCCCGGAAGACGCCCGAGCGGCTGTGGCCGGCGCCGTCCACGAGGTGGTCCAGCTTGTCGTCGTCCGGATTGACCGGGCCGCCTCCCGGGTAGGCCGAGGAACGGCCCGCGGTCCACTGCGCCGTGGAGGCGAAGTCCGCCGTGAACACCACGCCGGACGGGGGCGGGTCGCGCGGGGCCGGCAGCGAGGCCGTCGTCGGTTCGTTCATGTCCGATGTCTCACCGACGGCCGCCCGGTCATGCGTGTGGACCGATCGTCGCACCGGATTTCCTTCGTGTGGGTGAACGAAGAGGGGGCGCGGGTGTCAGGGCAGGCTCGCGCCCTACGCGCCCTACGCGCCCTGCGCGTGGCTCGCGCTGGACCGCGCGCACCGGGACGTCCCGCGGGGGACGCATCCGGCTCGGAGGGCCGGCCGTCAGCGGGCGACGCGGTGTTTGCGCCCGCCCCGGCGGAAGCGCACGGCGGCGTAGACCAGGGCGAGGACCAGCACGACGACGCCGATGATCAGGAGGTAGAACAGACCTTTGACGACGAATCCGATGATCCCCAGGACGACGGCCGCGAGGATCAGGAACAGGAACAGGCTCATCGGATCTCCCGGCGGGTTGGGTGGATCAGCGGCGGGCCAGGCGTCGCTCGCCGCCGGCGCCCGGTGTGTAGGGCAGTTCGTAGTGGGCGAAGACACCCGGCTCGTCCGCGGCGGTCAGTTCGCCGTCGGTCTCGATGGACGGTGCCTTCTTCACCCGGTCCTTGTCCTGGGCGACCTTCAGGTAGCCCGGGCCGACCGTCGCCCCGGTCAGGGGCACGAACGCCAGCCGGCGGCGGGTGGGCAGCCCCACGGTCACCGTGGCGAAGAAGGGGAGGTCGGTCGCGGTGTCCACGTAGACCGACTCCAGGACGCCGATCTTGTGACCGTCCGCGTCGACCACGTCGTGACCCCGCCACTCGCGGATGTCGGATGCCTCGAACATCGGTTACCTCCTGTGCACGGGGGCCTTCTGTGCACGGGGTACCCCGCCGGGCGCCGGGGATGTGGGGCGGGTGGGGCGAAGCCCCCGGAAGGCGTACCCGCCCGGGGCCGGATGCCCGGGCCGGGCGCCGGGGGACCGGGTCAGGGGCACGACGTGAGGAAGTCGACCAGCGCCGCGTTCACCTCGTCCGGGCGTTCCTGCTGGGTCCAGTGGCCGCAGCCCGCCAGCTTCACGGGCTCGCGCCACAGGTTCGGCATCAGCGAGGGCAGTCGCTCGATGAGTTCCGGGGTGCCCGGGAAGGCGGGCACCACGTCCCGGTCGCCGTAGACGTACAGGGCCGGCGGGGTGACGACGGCGCCGTGCCAGGGGGCGGTCAGTTCCCAGTTGCGGTCGAGGTTGCGGTACCAGTTCAGGGCGCCGGTGAAGCCCCCGGAGAAGCTCTCCGCGAGCGCGTCGAGATCCTCCTCGGTGAACCACTCGGGCAGCGTCACGGGGTCCGCCATGTCCGCGAGCCAGCCGCGCTCGGGGTTCACCAGCGGCTGCTTCTCGCCGGCGCCGGGAGCGTCGCCGGAAGCCCAGTAGAAGAACTTCCGCAGCGCGGTGCGGGTGTCCTCGGCGAACTCGGCGTCGGCGACTCCGGGACGGTTGAAGTAGTTCCAGTAGAACCGGCCGCCGAACATCCGGTCCATGGCGGGCAGCGGGGGCTGCGAGCCCCGGAACGGCGGCGGCACGCTCAGACCGGCCACCCCGCGCACCAGGTCCGGCCGCAGCAGCGCGGTGTGCCAGGCGACCGGCGCCCCCCAGTCGTGCCCGACGACGTACGCCTTCTCCTCGCCCAGCGCCCGGATCAGCCCGACGACATCGCCGACCAGGTGCAGGATGGTGTACGCCTCGACCGCGTTCGGATGGTCGCTGCGCCCATATCCGCGCTGGTCGGGAGCGACGACCCGGAAGCCCGCGGCGGTCAGCGGGCCGAACTGGCGGTGCCAGGAGTGCCATGACTCCGGGAAGCCGTGGAGCAGGATCACCAGGGGGCCCTCGCCCTCCTCGGCGATGTGCAGCCGGATGCCGTTCACGTCGACCATGCGATGCTCAACCATGTCCCGAGACTACTCGCGTGATCATCGCGGAGACGGCGACCCGCAGTGGGCGCCGCGCCGGGGCCGGGGGACGCCGACGGGGGCGGCCGAGGAGGGCGCGGAACGCGGCCGAACCGTCGTAGGCGGGCGTCACCGCGACGCGGGCCGCCGGCAGGCCGGCGGCGAGGTGTCCGAGGGAACGCAGCCGCCACTGCGCGAGGCTCCGGCCGGTGTGCCGCCGGAACAGCCGGGCGAGGGTGCGTTCGCCGGCCCCGGGACGGGGCGCACCACCGCGCGGGCGGGCCGTGGACGCGGCGGCGGGGCGGGGTTCCCCGGCTCGTGCCGGGGCGTGACCCGGGGAGCCGGGGGACGGCGGTCGGGCCCGGGCGCCCCGTCGCCGGCGCCCGGGCCCTCGGTGGCCAGGTGGGTCAGTGGCTCACAGCCGCTGCCACAGCGCCGGGGCGTTCGGCGGCTCCCACCCGGTCTGCGCCTGGTGGCCCTGGAGGCAGCGGTAACCGGCGCCGCCGTACGTCACCGTGTCGCCCGCCTGGTAGACGGTGCCGACCGCCCAGGTGCCGCCGGGCTCGCCCGGGTTGCCGGGGTCCGGGTCCCCGGGGCCGGTTCCGGTCGTCTTGAGGGTGAGGCCGTAGGACTGCAGGATCGGGTTGACGGGCTGGAAGTACGTCGTGCCGCCGCTCGTGCAGTTGCCCGAGCCGCCCGAGGTGACGCCCTGCGCCTGGCTGCCGGAGATGAACGAGCCGCCCGAGTCGCCCGGTTCGGCGCACACCGACGTACGGGTCACCCCGCTGACGGTGCCCTCCTGGTACGTCACGCTGGTGTTGAGCTGCTGCACCGTGCCGCAGTGCCAGCCCGTGGTGGAACCGGAGCGGCACACCGAGGAGCCCACCGGGGCCTGGGTGGATCCCGCGACCTGGACGCTGGAGCCGTTGACGTTCGGCGTCGCGGTCCAGTTGGAGTTGGCCGCCACCCACGCCATGTCGTTGCCCGGGAAGACCGACGCCTGGAAGGTGCCCTGCGCGACCCGGTTGGAGCCGGTGGTGGTGGCGCCCGCCCGGCCGCAGTGCCCGGCCGTGGCGAAGCCCTGCTGGGTGCCCCGGGTCACCGGGAAGCCGATCGAGCAGCGGCTGCCGCTGCCGATGTAGTACGCGTCGCCGCCGCGCAGGTCGTACAGCGGGCGGGGACGCTCGGCCGACTTCACGGTCCGCGCGAGGGAGGCGTCGACGTGCGCGGCGGTCAGCAGGGAGCGCGCGGCGTCCGGCCGGACCGCCTCCACCACCAGCGCGTTGGTGGGCACGTCGACGTACCAGACCGGGGTGTCGGCGGTGGCGCGGTGGGCGGCGGCGCGGTCCACGCGGGCCTTGGCGGCGTCCAGCGCGGCCAGCGAGTGGTCCACCACGAGCGCGTGGGCGCCGCGCGCCCGGATCGCCGGCACGTCGGCCGGGTCGGTCGTGGCGACGGTCAGCGTGTCCGACTCCGCGCCGCGCACCCAGGCACCGGCGAAGTCCGCGCCCAGCGCGGCCCCGAGCCGCCCGGCGGTGGCCCCCGCCTCGGCCTCGTTGGCCAGCCGGCGCTCCGCCTGCGCGCGGTTCAGCCCCAGGTCCCGCTGGAGTGCGCCGAGGAGAGCGGGCGGCGCCGCGTCGGTGCGCAGCGTCTCGGCCGCCGTGGGCCCGGCGGGGGAGGCGGCCGGCTGGGCGCTCGCGGAGCCGCTGAGCCCGGCCACGAGCAGGGCACCCGCCGCCGCGGCGGCGGCGCACGCGGCTCTGAGGTGTCGTTGGAGCATGGGGAGATCTCCTCGGATTCGGTGGGGTGCCGAAACCGTAGGGAGCCCCCGCCCCGCCCCGTAAGACATCAGCCGACCCCCTGCCCCCGCGTTATGTACGGGAGGTGAACGGGGGCGGCCCGCTCAGGATGCGAGGCCGGTGCGGTGCCGGGCCGCGGCCTCCCGGTCCGCGCGCCGCGCGAGCCAGTGCGCGTAACTGTCGCTGCGGGCCGCCACGGCGGCGTGCGCCGCGCGGGCCTGGGCCAGCACCGTCGCCGCCGTGTCCGGCCGCTGGCCGCTGCGGTGCCAGCCCAGCAGGTGCCGCCACACCAGCGGGGTCCCGGCCAGCGGCCGGGTGGTGAGCCCGTGCGTCGGCGGGAAGGTGGCCCGGCACAGGCCCACCGCCCGGCCCACCTGCACCAGATGGGTGCAGGACGCGGTGTCCGTCTCGTACAGGCGGCGGGGCGTGAAACCCGCCCCGGCGCAGGCCGCGGTGAAACAGTCCCCGAAACAGCCGTCGCCCGGGACGCACGCCCACTCCTCGTCGGCGAGCGCGGCGAGGTCGACCTCCCGGCCGCGGGCGAGCGGATGGCCGTCGGGCAGCATCACGAACACGGGGTCGACGGCGATCTCCTCCCAGACCAGGTGCGGGGCGTCGGGCGGGGGAGCGGAGCCGCAGGCGCCGGCGAGCGCGAAGTCCAGGCGTCCTTCGGCCAGCAGCTCCGCCAGTTCCCGCTCCGACCAGGAGGCGCAGGTGGTCACGGTGGTGCCGGGGACGGCGTCCGCGAGCCGGTCCACCAGCGCGCCCAGCAGCGGGCCGTGCGTGCCGCCGAGCCGCAGCCGCTCCCCGTCGCGCCGGGTGCGCGCGAACCGGGCCGCCTCCCGCTGGAGTTCGCTGACCGCGGGCAGCACGATCCGGGTGCGTTCCAGGACCAGTTCCCCGAGGGCGGTCGCCCGCACGCCGTACCGCCCGCGCTCGAACAGCGTGCCGCCCAGGGCCCGTTCGATGCGCCTGAGCTGCGCGCTGAGCGCCGGCTGGGCGAGCCCGAGCGCCGTCGCCGCCTTGGTCAGACTGCCCGCTTCCGCGATGGCCCGAATGGTCTTCAGATGCCGCAACTCCAGCTCCATGAGGGGAGCTTGCGGGGTGGGAGGGCCCGGGGCAAGAGGCTGGTACGGACCAGAGGGGCGGGATGCGCTGTTTCCCGGTGTACCGGTCCGTGGCATGGTCACAGCGACGCGATTGGTCTGTACCTGATCGGTGCCCGACAGGTCCTGGCGAAAGGGGAGCATGGCCGATGCGCAGCACCACCGTGTTACCGGGGAGCCCCGGCGCGCCGCCCGCGGCCGGGGACGTGCCCCTGCACCGGCTGGAGGTGGCCGGGCCCGGCGCCGCACCCTTCGCCGCCGGTTCCTTCGAGGCCGTGGGACCGCTGTCCCGGTGGGACCGGCCGCACCGGCACACCTTCTACGAGATCGTCCATGTCAGCGCGGGTTCCGGCACCCATGTCGTCGATCTCGCGCGCTGGCCGCTGCGCCCCCCGCACCTGGCGGTGATCCTGCCGGGCCAGGTGCACCACTGGGAGGGCGGCCGGGGGCCGGAGGGGACGCTCGCGCTGTTCACCGACGACTTCCTGGTGGACCACCCCCGCGACCGCGAGGTGCTGCGGGAACTCGGCGAGCGGTGCTGGTTCGCCCTGGATCCCGAGCAGCACCGGTCCGTCGGGCGGCTGATGGCCGAACTCGTCGCGGAACACCGGCAGCGCGCCCCGGGGCACGAGAGCGTGCTGCGCTCCCTGCTGCACGTGCTGGTCGTGCGCGCCGCGCGGCTGCCGGGCCGCACCGGCGCCGGCCGGGACCCGGCCGCCCAGGGCCGCCCGGCCGCCGTCGCCGAGGCGTTCACCCGGCTGGTCACCCGCCCGGAGGCGGCGACCTGGTCCGTACGGGAGTGCGCCGACCGGCTCGGCGTGACCCCCCACTACCTCACCCAGGCGGTCCGGGCCGCCACCGGCCGCCCGCCCGGACGGCTGCTCATCGAGGCCCGGGCCTACCAGGCCCAACGGCTGCTGGCGCACACCCAGCTGTCGATACGGCAGGTCGCCGCCCGCACCGGATTCGCCGACCCCGCCTACTTCAGCCGGTTCTTCCGGCGCGAGACCGGCAGCAGCCCCGGCGACTTCCGAAAACACCACAGCCGCCCTCATCAGTCCCTCGAAGCCCCGCCGACGCACGCCTAGGTTCGTTGCCGATCCGGCCCCACGGGCGTCCGCCCCCACAGGAGGACCACCACGGTCCGCCCCCCCAGGAGGAGACATGGACGGAGCAGGAACGCACGACCCCGAACGGAACGGCACCGGCCCGGACGGCGCCGAGGCACCGGGTGCCCCCCGGCTCGTCGGCCGCAAGACGGTGCTGCGCGCGGCACTCGCGGCCACCGCCGCGATCCCGCTGGCCCTGGCCGGCGGCCCCGCCCTCGCCCGCACCCTGGCCGCGACCGGCACGGAGCCCGAGCTCACCCCGGAGTGCGACGACGGCGACGCCCCCACCCCGGAGCAGACCGAGGGCCCCTACTTCAAGCCCAACTCGCCGGAACGCACCAGCCTGCTGGAGCCCGGCCTGCCCGGCACCCGGCTCACCGTGACCGGTTACGTCTTCGGCCGGGCCTGCCGTCCCCTGTCCGGTGTCCTGCTGGACTTCTGGCAGGCCGACAACAACGGCGCCTACGACAACACCGGGTTCCGGTTCCGGGGCCACCAGTACACCGACTCGCGCGGCTCCTTCGCGCTCACCACGATCGTGCCGGGCCTCTACCCGGGGCGCACCCGGCACATCCACGTCAAGCTGCAGGCCCCCAACCAGCGCGTGCTGACCACGCAGTTGTACTTCCCGAACGAGCCGCGCAACAACACCGACACGATCTTCGACCCACGGCTGCTGATGACCGTGCGCGACGGGAACGGCGGCCGGGAGGCGGCGTTCGACTTCGTCCTCAACGTCGCGCAGGACCCGGGCCCCGGCCCCACCCCGTCCCCCGGCGGCACCTGGACCATAGGCACCGCGTACCGGACGGGGGACCAGGTCACCTACGGCGGCCGCGCCTACACCTGCCTCCAGCCGCACACCGCCCAGCCGGGCTGGGAGCCGCCGTCCGTACCGGCTCTGTGGCGCGCGGTCTGAGCCACGGATGCCCGGGCGTCGCGCCGGTGCCGAGGGGGGGGACCGGCGCGACGCCCGACTCCGGCCGCACCCGCCCGGCCGTACCACCCCCCGCGGGCCGGGCCGCCGGGGCGGAGGCCCGTCCGGAGCGGAACACGGCCATCCGGTCCGCCCGGTCCCGCGCCCCCGGCCGGCGGCTTCACCGCCGTACGCCCGCGGGATGCACGGCCCGGCGGCGCAGGGCGAGTGCCGCGGGCACGACGGACGACACCACGGCCGGCACGGCGCAGGCGGCGACGACCGCGCCGATCACGGCCCAGGGCAGCTCGATCGGGGCCCGCACCGACAGCTGGCCCAACGCGGCCCGCATGCCCGCCGGTTCGAGGAACGCGGCCACCAGCCCGAGCAGCGCGCCCACCGCGCCCACCGTCAGTGCCTCGGCGGCCACCAGCCGCAGCACCTGCCGCCCGGTGGCACCGGCCAGGCGCAGCGCGGCCGGCTCGCGCACCCGGTCGGAGGTGGCCATGACCATGGTGTTGGCCAGCGAGACACCGGTGTACAGCAGGGCGATGCCGAGGACCAGCAGGAGGCCGAGCCGCGTCGCGCGGTCGGTCTTCGGGCGCGTCGCGCGCACCCACTCGGCCCGGGTGAGCACCCGCCCGCCGGAGTCCCGTACCGCCGCGCGCAGCCTGGCCGCCACGGCCCGCGCGTCCGGGGCGTTGCGCTCGGTGACGTAGACGCCGTTGTCACCCGTGCCGGTGGCCATCACCGCGGCGATCCGCAGCGTCTTCCGCGTGCCGTCGCCGAGCCGCACCCGCACCCGCTGCCCCACCGTGTGCCGCTGCCACTCCTCGTTGACGATGATCGAGCCGTCGTCGAGTCCGTCCACCCGCCCGGCGACGAGCGGCAGCCGGGCGGTGGCCGCGAGCGGGCCGGGCTCGGCCGCGCGGGCCTCGGACCGTGCAGCGGACGTACGCCTCCGAACTGCTCGGCTCCGGGGACGGCTCGGGCGTCGGCTATCTGCCCAAGGACCGCGTCGGGCAGATCACGGAGTTCGTGGCCGCGCTGTGCGAGGTCGCGGACGGCGGCACGGTCGTCGACCCGGAGGTCGTGCGGCAACTGCTGCGCCGCCGCCGCGACCCCCTGGGGCGGCTGACACCGCGCGAGCGGGAGGTCCTCGCCCTGATCGCGGAGGGCCGGTCGAACGGGTTCATCGCGCGGGCACTCGTGGTGTCCGACGCGGCGGTGGGCAAGCACATCAGCGGCATCTTCGCCAAGCTGGACCTGCCGCCGGCGGACGAGACCCACCGCAGGGTGCTGGCGGTGCCGGCCTATCTGCGGGCGTGAGCCGGCGTGGTCCTCGCGGACGGCGCGACGGTGGCCGCGCGGGCGCCCGGCTCGGGGGAGACGGGCGTCGGCGGGAGGGTCGCGGCCCACCCGCCTTACGAACCGACGGACTTCATCCTGTGGGTGAACACCCAGGTGGCGATGTTCTCACCGAGGGCCAGTCCGTCGCTCGCGTCCCACGGGTAGTGGACACCGAGCCAGACCCTGCTGTCGGCCTCCTCGCGGGCGGCCTGGCCGAAGCCGGTGAAGGTGCGCGTCCTCACCGGCGACCTGGGCTCGTCGGTCGACGCGGTGAAGGTGATGTCGTCGGTCCCGAAGTACTGCCGCATGATCCCCGCCCACGCGGCACCGAACGCGGCGTGGCCCGAGGCCCACGCCGGGAAGCACGGTGTGGTGCCCGACAGCGGCTTCCACGCGGTCTCGCCCAGGCCCTCCCGGATCGCCGAGACCGGACGCCACAGGTCGATCGGCGTCCGGTACTTGACGTCCCACTCGGCGATGGCGGCGTCCGCCATGGCGACCGACACCAGCGCGAACAGCCGGGCGTTCTGATAGGCCGTCAGACCCCGGTCCCGTGACACCCGGGCGGTGATGTCGAGCAGTTGCCCCGGCGGCTTGTACGTGCCGTTCGCGTCGTTGGCCCAGAACCAGGCCGCCGCGGTCTGGTCGGTCGTCCGCGTCGTGGACCCGGCCGCGCCGAGGTCGCGCACCTGCCGCACCTGCGCCGCGTAGGCCGGGCCGGCGAGCAGGCTCTCGTACGAGGCGTACTGCCCGGGTGTCGACGGCCGGAACTGGGAACCGGAGGTGAGCGCCCACGGTGTGACCTTGCCCCACTCGGGGATGGCCGCCTGGCTTCCCCGGACGCACCCCGGGTCCGGCAGGTCCGGGTAGCTGGTGGGCAGCCAGGCGCCCGGCTCGCCGTCGGGGGTGTAGACGGTCTGGTCGTCCGAGCCGTCGGCAGCGCGGAAGTCCCACATGGCGGTCACGACCGTGTTCACCACGGTGGCGTCCAGCAGGTCGAAGTCCGTCGGCCGGGTCCCGAAGCGCTCCTTGAACTTGTTGTCCAGGTACGTCGTCTGGCCGGGGAACAGCTTGAGCAGGATGTTGTAGGCGGTGCGGCCGATGATCCGCTCCTCCTCGCCCGGGCCCTCCGCCCACGCCGCGTAGTCGACCGCCTTGAGGTAGGGGTCGGAGGTCATGGTGTGCCAGCGCAGCCGGTAGGAGCTCTCGGCGTCGTAGATGGCCGCGTTCATCTCGGCGGCGGCCCGCGAGATCGGGCCCGGGGCGCCGCCGGCCGTGCGGATCGCGCCGAGGAGGACGTCGTTCCAGTACAGCACCGGGTCGCCGGTGTAGTTCGGTGCGGCGGAGGCCGGCTGGGGCGCGAGGGCGAGCGCGCCCACGCCGGTGGTGAACACGGTCGCGAGGGTCACCGCCCTGGCGCGTATCCGGCCGTGTCTTCCCCTTCTCTCGCGCGGCGTGCGGAAGGTGCGCAGCGTACGGAACATGCGGGACAGGTCCTCTCTGCCGATGCGGGCGCGTGGTGCGGTGCTTCGGTGCGCTGGTGCGGAGGTGCCGTGCCGTGCGCGGCCCACCCTAGGGACCACGCGCGGCCGGGCGCATCGGACGGGCGGAGGACGCCACCGTCATCCGGGGCGGCAGGGCCACCGCCGCCGTCAACCCTGGTGGTACGCGGGCGCGGAGGGTCCGCTCAGGGGGTCACCGACGTGGTGCCGGATGCCGCCGCCCGCCGGGACGACGCGGGGTGGTCGGGGGAGGCGCCGCCCGTGCCCCCGCGCGGGCGGCGCAGGACGGTCGCGGCGACCACCAGGGCGCCCAGGACGAAGACCGCGCCGACCCGGAAGGCGAGTTGGTAGCCGCCGGTCAGGGCCTCGGCGCGGGACGCGCCGCCGTCCAGCAGGGCGCCGGTGTGCGAGGCGGCGAGGGCGCTCAGCACGGCGAGGCCGAGCGAGGCGCCCACCTGCTGCATGGTGTTGAACATCCCGGAGGCCAGGCCCGAGTCCTCGGGGGACGCGCCCGACATGGCGAGTCCCGCCAGCGCCGGCATCGCCAGGCCGAAACCGATCCCGAGCGGCACGGTCGCGGGGAACACGTCGGTGAGGTAGGCGCCGTCCGCCGAGATCCGTCCCAGCAGGCCCAGACCGCCGCCGATCAGCACGAGTGCGGCCAGCAGGACGGTCCGCGCCCCGAAGGTGCCGATGAGGCGAGGGGCGAGGAACAGCGACATCGCACCGATGAGCAGCGAGACGGGCAGCAGACCGGCACCGGTGCGCGCCTCGTCGAACCCCAGCACCTGCCGCATGTACAGCACGGCCAGGAACTGGAAGCCGAACATGCCGGCGATCAGGAGGGTGTGCGTGCCCAGCGCGCCGGAGACGTCGCGGTAGGTGAACATCCGGGGCGGCAGCAGCGGGTCCGCCGCCCTGGCCTGCCGTACGGTGAACCCGGCGAGCAGCACGAGGGCGGCCAGGCCGCAGCCGAGGGTGCGGGCGGAGCCGAAGCCGTGGTCGGCCGCCGCGACGATGGCGTAGACGGCCAGCATGAGCGCGGCCGTGATCAGTACGGCGCCGAACGCGTCGGTGCGCCGGCCCCGGTCCGCGCCCCGCCCGGCGGCCGGCACCCGGCGGGCCATGACGGCGGTCGCGACACCGATGGGCACGTTGACGAAGAAGATCCAGTGCCAGCCGACGGCCTGTGTCAGCACACCGCCCAGCAGCAGCCCGAGGGTGCCGCCCGCGGACTGGACGAAGCTGTAGACGCCGATCGCCCTGGCGCGTTCACCGGGCTCCGGGAACATGGTGACGATCATCGCGAGGGTGACGGAGGACGTCACCGCGCCGCCCACGCCCTGGGCGAAGCGGGCGACGAGCAGCATGGTCGCGCTTGGCGCCAGGCCGCACAGCAGGGACGCGACGGTGAAGACGACCAGGCCGGTGACGAAGACCCGCCTGCGGCCGAAGAGGTCACCGAGCCGGCCCGAGAGCAGCAACAGGCCGCCGAACGGGATCAGATAGGCGTTCACCACCCAGCCCAGGCCGGAGGCGGAGAAGCCCAGGCTCTGCTGGATGGCCGGCAGGGCCACGTTCACGATGGTCCCGTCGAGGATCACCATCAGCTGGCCGGCGCAGAGGATCGCCAGCGCGAACCAGCGGGACGCCCGGCCCGCCGGCGGGGGTATGGCCCGTGCGGACATGGAGGTGCCTTTCATGGGAGCTGTTCTGTTACCGGGTCCATCGTCGGTAACCGCCCCCGAACAGGGAAGAAGGCACTTTTATGTCTCGCAGTCACATCGATGTGACGGGCCGGTCGGCGCCGGGACCGGCGGCGTCGCCGGCGCGGACACCGCCGGGCGCGGCGCTCAGGGGCAGGTGACGACCTGGCCGGCCCAGGACAGGCCGCCGCCGAAGGCGAGGAGCAGGACCGGGGCGCCGCCGGGCAGTTCACCGCGTTCGGTCAGCTTGGACAGGGCGAGCGGGACGGACGCGGCGGAGGTGTTGCCGGACTCCACGACGTCGTGGGCGATCACCGTGTCCTCGGCAAGGCCGAGTTGCCGTACGACGGCGTCGATGATGCGCAGGTTGGCCTGGTGGGTGACCACGCCCGCCAGGTCGGCCGTGGTCAGACCGGCCCGCGCGCAGGCCTCCCGGGCGATCGCGGGCAGCTCGCCGGTGGCCCAGCGGAAGACGGTCTGCCCCTCCTGGGCGAAGTGCGGGTGCCAGTCGCCGACGAGCCGGACCGCGTCGCCGCGGGTGGGGTCCGAACCCCAGCACACCGGGCCGATCCCGCCCTCGGTGGAGCCGCTGAGCACGGCGGCGCCCGCCCCGTCGCCCAGCAGCACGCAGGTGCGCCGGTCGGTCCAGTCGGTCACGTCGGACATCTTCTCGGCACCGATGACGAGGGCGTGCCGCGCCGCCCCGGCGCGCAGCGAGTGGTCGGCGCAGGCCAGCGCGGTGCAGAAGCCGGCGCAGCCGTTGTTGAGGTCGAAGGCCACGGGCGCGGGCAGACCGAGGCGGGCGGCGACCTGGGCGGCGATGGAGGGGCAGCGGTCCACGGCCGAGCAGGTCGCCACGGTGATCAGCCCGATGTCGGCGGGCTCCAGCCCCGACGCGGCCAGCGCCTTGCTCGCGGCCGCCGCCGCCATGTCGGTGACGGACTCCTGCGGGGCGGCGATGCGGCGGGTGGCGATGCCGGTGCGGCGCCGGATCCACTCGTCGCTGGTGTCGACCATGGCGGCCAGGTCGTCGTTGGTCAGGACGCGCGTCGGCTGGTAGTGGCCCAAGGCGGCGATACGGCTTCCCGGCACGGCGGAACGCACAGCTGATCTCCTCGGCTCGGCAGCAAGTGCCCGGAATATAGCAACCGATCGGTCGGAAGCTGAAGTCGTCCCCCCTCGCCTACGATGGGACGCATGAGCCCTCGCAACTCCGCAGCCGAAGCCCGCAGGACGCGGCAGCGCATCGTCGAGCGCGGTATCGCCCTCGCCTCCCGCGACGGCCTGGAAGGGCTCACGATCGGACGGCTGGCCGCCGACCTGAACATGAGCAAGGCCGGGGTGCTCGGGCACTTCGGCACCAAGGAGACCCTCCAGCTGGCCACCCTGGAGGGCGCCGCGGCGGCGTTCTCCCGCCTGGTGTGGGAGCCCGCGGCGCAGGTGCGGCCGGGCCTGCCCCGGCTGCGGGCCGTCTGCGACGCCTGGATCGGCTACCTGTACCTGGACGCCGGGCGGGCCGTCTTCCCCGGCGGGTGCTTCTTCACCACGGCCTCCGTCGAGTTCGACGCCCGGAGCGGGCCCGTCCGCGAGGCCGTGGCCCGGATGTCCCGGGTGTGGCGGCGCCGTCTCGCCGCCGAGGTGCGCACGGCGGTGACGGCGGGCGAACTGCCGGGGGACACCGACCCGGACCAGGTGGTGTTCGAGCTGATCGGCCTCTTCATGGCCCTGAACCAGGAGATACAGCTCTTCGCGGCGCCGGACGCCACCGACCGCACCCGGCGGGCGCTGGACCGGCTGCTCGGCCCGCGCCGGGGGCGGCCGGCCGCGTAGCCGGGACGCCCCGGGCGCACTGTCCCGGGAGGTGGCGCCGGCCGGGGCCGGCGCCTCGTCGGAACCACCTGCGCACCACGCACCACGCGCCACGGACCGCGGCGCGTGGAGCGCCGCGGTCCGTGGGCGTGCCGGCCGTGAGGAGACCGGCCAGGGGTGTTCCCTCGGCGTCAGCCCGCCTTGTTCACCTGGGCGAGCGCCTTCGTGAGGCCGTTTGCCCACAGCTGGTTGACCCGGGACCGCTCGGTGGTGTTCGGGTAGCGGTTGGTGCAGGACGGGCCGGGACCGCCGCCCGACATCAACTCGCTGCACGGGCCGCTGTAGTGGTCGGGCAGACCCAGCACGTGACCGGTCTCGTGGGCGGTGACGCGGATGGAGTCGTACTGCTGGTTCTGCGCGTAGTCCAGGAAGATGTAGCCACGGCCGTGACCGTCGGTGGACGCGTAGGACCCGCGCGAGTCGCTGCCCTCGTAGTAGGCGAAGTCGCCGCCGCTGGAGGTCGCCTGGAGCTTGACGTTCGACACCGAGCTGTTCCAGATCGAGGCCGCGCTCGATATCTGGGAGCGGAAGCTCGGGGCCTGGGAGGCGTTGTAGTAGACGGTCACCGCCTTCAGGGAGGGCTGCTCGGCCTGCCGCTCGGCGACCGACTTCAGTACGGCGTCGAAGAACGCCTTGGTGCCGGCGTCCTCGGCGCTGCCCACGTAGCCGGCGGCGGCGCGGGCGGGTGCCGCCGTGGTGTCCTGGGCGCTGGCCGGGCTCGCGGTGCCGAGCGCGGCGGAGGCCAGCCCGAGGCCGAGGGCCAGGGCCGCCAGTCTCCTGGTGCTCTTCGACCCGGTGCTGGTTCGGAACGACGCCATGGGGGCTCCTTCTCGTCCTGTGGGGTTGAACGATCGGTTGCCAGTGAGTCTCGGGCAGCCCAACGCGGAGGGGGATGATGGCACTTGGGGATAGCTTGGGGCTATCACCGGCCGACTCGTCCGCTTTCCTTGTAACTTGAACATCTGGTGTCGTCTTCCTTGCCGCCCTACGCTCCCCCCATGGAGTTGGAGGTGAGGCATCTGCGTGTGCTCTGCGCCATCGCCGACACCGGCAGCCTGCACAAAGCGGCCCGGGAACTCGGTCTGGCGCAGCCCTCGTTGAGCACCCAGCTGCGGCGGATCGAGCGCGCGCTCGGCGCCCCGCTCTTCGTGCGCGCCCGCACCGGCTGCCGGCCCACCCCGCTGGGGCTGGCGGTGCTCAGCCGGGCCAGGCCGCTGGTGGCGGAGTTCGCGGCGATCGTCACCGAGACCAGGGCGGCGGCGGCCCGGGCCGCCGGCGGGTTCCACCTGCGCATCGGCGCCACGGCGAGCAGGGCCATCCCGGGCTGGCTGCGGCTGCTGCGCTCCCGCCGCCCCGGGATCGAGCCGGCGCTGCAGATGAGTGTGTCCGCCAACGCGCTGCTGGGCATGGTCGCGGCCGGCCGGCTCGACCTGGCCTTCGTGCACGAGGTGGAGGGCAGTCCGCTGCGGGTGCCGCCGGGACTGTGCCTGCGGGTGCTGGTCGAGCGGGAGCCGCAGTTCGTCACGCTGGCCGCGGACCATCCGGCGGCGTCACGGCCCCAGGTGCGCCTCGCCGACCTGGCCGGGGACCGCTGGATGGTCGACTCCACGGTCGACGGTGAGTGGGACGCGCTGTGCCGGGTGCTGCGCGCGGCGGGTCTGCGGCCCGAGATGCTGCACGGCGACTACCTCACCGCGTACTCGCTGGCCGCCATCGGCGAGGTGGTCACGGTCAGCCAGCCGACCGTCCCGCCCCGTCCCGATCTCGCGATCCGTCCACTGGAGGGCGACCCGATCGGGGTACGGCTGCTGCTGGCGGCCCGCACGGAGGCCGAACTGAACGATGCGTACGCGGAGTTGGAGGAGGCTTATTGGAAGGTGGCGCGCGAGGCACCGGCCTACCGTGAATGGCTCGGGCGCGCGCACCCGGCGGACGGGGGACCGCGAGGCCCCGGTCTGCCGGACCGCCCGGCCGCGCACCACCCGCAGGCGGGCCCGCCCCCGGAACCCTGGCAGTGGCCGGTGCCGGCCGACCTGCGCACGGGGTAGAGGAGGAGAGGGCTAGGCCACGGGGCGGCTGTGCGGTCGTGCCGGTACGGGCTTCGCCGTGGCCGCCTCGTGCAGATACGGGCTGACGTGCCGGGGGTCGCTCGTGCACGGCACGACGGCGTGCAGGACCTCGACGGTTCGCTCGATGATGTCCGTGCGGTCGTTGACGATCCAGGACAGCAACTGCGCGCCGAAGAACGCCGAGACCAGGACCCGGGCCAGCGGCTCGGGGGGTGTCGCGTGCTCCAGGTCGCCCGCGGCCAGGGCGCTTTGCAGCCAGTCGGCTATCAGCGCGGTGTAGTCCTCGAACGGCAGGGGGAGTTCGGCGTCGATCAGGCCCCGCTCGATCTGGAGGCGCGCCCCGGCCCGCATCAGGGGCTCGTCGCGCAGCCCGGCGGCGGTGCGCAGCAGCAGTTCCGCCACGGACGCCACCGGGGGCAGGGCGAGTTGGGCGACGGCGTCGGAGATGACGGGCAGCCGCCTGGCGAACTCCTCGCTCACGGCGATGGCCAGACATTCCTTGCTGGCGTAGTGGAAGTAGACGGCCCCTTTTGTCATTCCGGAGAGTTCGGCCACGTCATGCATGGTTACGGCCGGGTAGCCCCGTTCGGCGAACGCACGGGCGGCGGCCAGCAGGATGTTGTGCCGGGACCGGATGGCGCGTTCTTGCTTGAGTTCCTTGGCAGGGGTGGGGCCCGTGGTGGGATTGCGGGGTAGTTTCACGAAGGCCTCCCTTGTCTGATACGTGATCAACATCGCGTCGCGGCGGACTGCCCCCGGAACAGACCTTCTCAAAAGACGGTCCGGGTCGGTGGCGGCCACACGCGTGCAACCGTCTGCATACGTGACCGGGAGGGTGTACGAGCAGATGCACAGTAGCGCACATGGGTGGATCCCCGAGGCGGAAACGGAATGGTGCCGACCGCTGTCGCGGGCCGTCCCGGGAAGCGCCGGCGCCGGTGCGTGGGGTAAGCGGTATCTCCGGGCACACCGGGGACGCCGGGCCCCTGCGCGGGCGGGGCGCGGCACGCGTGAGCGTGGAGGTGAGCGGTGGCGGAACGGCCATCTGCGTGAACCATGTACTCCCATGTGGCGGAAAACCGTCCCATGCATACCGGACCGAGCCCGCGGACGTCAGGTCGGCGCCACGAACGGCCTCTTACTTATTGAAGTGTGCGGGTGAACCGGGGCGCGGCACGACTGCATACAGAACCCCACCGTCCCGCCCGGCACCACCCGTCCACCGGGAGGAGCGGACGGCCCTGCCCGGCCGCGCCGGGGGGAAGGGTTCGACGGCACGGCTTGACTCGGCCGCAGGCAAGGGCCGGCACCCTGACCCGGCCTCCCCGACGGGGGCGGGTTCGGCGGCCTGGTTCGGTGCGTGTCGGGGGAGGGTTCGACGGTCCGGTCCCGCTCGTGACGGGGGAGGGGGCCGACGGGAAGGCGTGGTCCGGCCGCTGGGAAGGGTCGGTGGCCTGGTCCGGCGTCCCCGGCCCGGGGGCAGCCGGGCCCGCGCCGGGGGAGGGGCGCGACGGCAGGGCACAGCTCGGCCATCGGCAGGGGGCGACGGCCTGGTCCGGCTCGTCCGCCGGGAAGCGGCCCGGCGCCGCGGGTCGGCGCCGCCGTCCGAAGGGGCCGGCGACCCGGCGCGGCCTCGGCGCCGGGAGGCGCGCGGCGGATGTCGTGAGCCGCTTCCCTTCCCGGCCCCGCGTGGCAAGGCGACCGCGCGCCGTGCCTGCGGCGCGCGAAGGCCGCACGCACCGCGCCCCACGACGCGCGAGGGCCGGGGGGGGCCGGGCCGTGGGGGGTGGGGGGGGGCCGGGGTTGTGTGGGCCCTCCCCGTTGAGGTCGGTGGGGGGGGGGGGGGGGGGCTTGCCTTTTAGGGGGGGGGAACGACTTTTCGTTTTTTGC
>NZ_JBVJOT010000073.1:0-33111 GCF_055583025.1 Streptomyces sp. NPDC104831 | reverse complement strand
CCCCTGACTCTATCTCCACCAACGGGTTCCAGAACCCGGAGGGTGGGGAAACGGAACCGACCCCGACGAGTCCGGACAGGGGAGGGCCTGTGACCGGCGTGGGGAAGGTGGTCCACGCCGGACACGGCCCGTGGGTCAGGGGTGTGCGCGGGGCGGGGTCAGAAGGTCACGTCCGAGCAGGCGTAGAACGCGTTGCCCGTGTCGGCGATGGTCCACACGCCGAGGATGACGTGGTGGCCGCTCAGCCCGGTCGGCAGGGTGCCGCTGTGGCTGAGGGTGGCCGGCGGCTGCTTGCCGCCGTAGGGGACCGTCAGGAACGGGGTCGTGTTCAGGTCGGCGCGCGTGAGGGCGTGGCCCTGGTTCCAGCCCTGCTTGGTGACGTAGTACCGGAAGTCGGTCGTCGCGTGCCGCGCCTCGAACTGCCAGCGGAAGGTGTAGCTCTGGCCGCCGGTGACCTTCGTGGTGGGCCACTCCGTGCCCTTGGGGGTGCGGGCGCCGTCGAGCTGGCCGAACCGGGTCTCGCCGCCGGAGCAGAGCTGCCCGTCCGCCGGTCCGCCCGCCGGGAAGCCCTTGGGGCCCTCGACGCTCTGCGGTTCCCACTGGATCTCGCCGCAGCCCCTGACCGTGCCGTCGGCGCACAGCAGCTGCCTGCTGATGGGGAGGTCGGTGTAGCCGTGACCGCTGGCGCCGCCGGTGGACAGGGCGAAGGCCCCGACGGTGCTGAGGCCCAACACGGCCGCGTACAACTTGGCCTTGGTGCGCATGTAGCCGCTCCTCGGAACGTGTGGGGAGTTCGGTGAGCCGTACCGTGCATGTTGGTCTAGACCAAGCCCAGGCTAGGGGGATGGACTGAACATGTCCATACCAATGCCGGACCGGCCTTGCCCCGTCGCCCGCCCCGCGTCCGCGTCCGGCTCCGCGCGGCCGCGCCCGCCCGACCCGGCGTCCTCGTCTGGACAACGTTGTCAGACACCGGGCAGAGTGGCCGTCCGCGGACGTCCGTCCGTACCCGCGCCGGTTCTCCCCTGCCCGAAAGGAACCCCCGCCCCATGGACCGCCTCGTCAACACCGTCCGCCCCTACCCCTGGGGCTCGGTCACCGCGCTGCCCGAGCTGATGGGGGTCGCCCCGGACGGCTCGCCCCAGGCCGAGTTGTGGATGGGCGCCCATCCCGGCGCGCCGTCCCGGTTGGAGCGCGACGGCCGGTCGCTGGGGCTCGACGAGGTCATCGAGGCGGACCCGCCGGGCGAGTTGGGCGACGCGCCCGTACGGCGGTTCGGGCCGCGGCTGCCCTTCCTCCTCAAGCTGCTGGCGGCCGACGCCCCCCTGTCCCTCCAGGTGCACCCCGACGCGGCCCGGGCGGCCGCCGGATACGCGCGGGAGAACGCCCGGGGCGTTCCGCTCGACGCACCCCACCGCACCTACCGGGACGCACAGCACAAGCCGGAGATGATCGTCGCGCTCACCCCGTTCGAGGGCCTGTGCGGGTTCCGGCCGCCGCGCGAGTGCGCCGAACTGCTGGACGCCCTGCGGGTCACCCGGCTGGCCCCGTACGCCGCGACGCTCCGCTCGGCCCCGGAGGAGGACGCGCTGCGGGAGGTCTTCCCGGCCTTCCTCTCCCTCCCGCCGGACCTGCTCGCCGAGATCGGCGACGCGCTGGCGGCGGCGGCCCGGCGGCCTGGACCGCTGCGGGACGCCTTCGCCGGGTACGACCGGATAGCCCGCGCCCGTCCCGGGGATCCCGGCGTGCCGGCCGCCCTGCTGGTCCGGCAGGTCCGGCTGGCGCCCGGGGAGGGCCTGTTCCTCGGGCCGGGCGTGCCGCACGCCTATGTGAAGGGACTGGGCGTGGAGGTCATGGCCGCCTCGGACAACGTCCTGCGCTGCGGTCTGACGAACAAGCACGTGGACGTGCCGGAACTCCTGCGCGTGGTCCGCTTCGACGCCGCCGAGCCGGCGGTGGTGCGGCCGGTGCGCGCGGCGTCCGGCGAGGAGGTCTACCCGGCCCCGGTCGACGACTTCCGGCTGTCCCGTCTCGTCCTGGACGGCCGCGGCGACGCCCGCGCCCTGCCCGCGTCCCGCCCCCAGATCCTGGTGTGCACCGACGGCGCGGTCCGCCTCGCCGGCCCCGGGGCCGAGGCCGCCCTCTCGCCGGGGGCCTCCGTCTTCGTGCCGGCCGCAGAAGAGGTCGCCGTCTCCGGTGCGGGAACGGTGTTCCGGGCGACCACCGGCATATGACGTCAACTGAACTCCAGCTAAACTTAACCGGTTTGGCTCAGATGGTTGTCACCTCTACTGTCTCGTCCTAGCCTCTTTCCCAGCCACCGACGAAGGCATTTCACGCCACTTCTTTTCCGGCGGGTCCGTCCAAAGGTGTTCTTCTTCGGTGACTTGTCGTCCCGCCGTCCGGCGCGAGCCGCGATGCGACGCCCGGGCAGCGGGATCCCGGACCGGGTCGCCCGTGTTCCTGCCGGTACGCCGGGCGCCTCGCGGGCGCCGGCACGGCGAGCCGGAAGCACCGTCACAGAGCCGAAGGCAGCGCCGTGCGCGCCGGGGACGCCCCGCGTCCCGGCCGCACGCGCCACCACTTGGGGAGCAGATGATGAGAAAGAGACTGGCCACCGCGGCGGGAGCGCTGCTGGCCCTCGCCGCCTCGCTACTGGCCGCACCGTCCTCCGCGCAGGCGCAGGCCCAGGCACCGGAGCGGGCCCAGGCCCAGGCGGCCCCGGGCTTCCACGTCGCCGACGGCCGGCTGCTGGACGCGAACGGCGCCGACTTCGTCCTGCGGGGCGTGAACCACGCGCACGCCTGGTACCCCACGAGGACGGCGCAGGCACTGAAGGACATCAAGGCCCTGGGCGCCAACTCCGTGCGCGTGGTGCTCGCCACCGGCGACCGGTGGACCCGCAACGACACCGCGGACGTCGCCGCGGTCGTCGCGCAGTGCAAGCAGAACCGGCTCGTCTGCGTCCTGGAGGCCCACGACACCACCGGCTACGGCGAGCAGGCCGGAGCCGTGACCCTCTCCCGGGCCGTGGACTACTGGACCGGCGTGAAGGACGCGGTGCAGGGCCAGGAGAAGTACGTCATCCTGAACATCGGGAACGAGCCGTACGGCAATTCCGGCTACGCGTCGTGGACCTCGGACACCGCGAACGCCATCGCGCGGATGCGGGCGGCCGGATTCCGGCACACGCTGATGGTGGACGCCCCGAACTGGGGCCAGGACTGGTCCTTCACCATGCGCGACCACGCGGCGGAGGTATTCGCCGCGGACCCCGAGCGCAACACGGTCTTCTCGATCCACATGTACGGCGTGTTCAACACCGCCGACAAGGTCAGGAGTTACCTTGACCGGTTCACTTCGCAGCGTCTTCCCATTGTCGTAGGGGAATTCGGCGACATGCACTCGGACGGCGATCCGGACGAGGGCGCCATCATGTCCACCGCGCGGCAGCTCGGCGTGGGCTACCTCGGCTGGTCCTGGAGCGGCAACGGCGGTGGCGTCGAGTACCTGGACATGGCCACCGGCTTCGACGCTGCGCGCCTCACCTCCTGGGGGCAGCGCATCTTCTCCGGCGCCGACGGCATCAAGCAGACGGCCAAGGAGGCCGGGGTCTTCGGCGACGGCGGCACCACTCCCGCGCCCGCGAGCTGCTCGGTGGACTACCGCCTCAGCGACTGGGGCACCTCGTTCAACGCGGACGTCACCATCCGCAACACCGGCACGACGGCCGTCAAGGGCTGGCAGCTCGCCTTCGCCTTCCCCGGCAACCAGCAGCTCGGCTCGGTCTGGAACGCCAGGGCCGTGCAGCAGGGCAGCGAGGTGCGGGCCACCCACGAGTCCTGGACGGAGACGATCCCCGCCGGCGGCTCCGTGAGCTTCGGCTTCAACGGCTCCTCCACCGGCGCCAACGGCGTCCCGGCCGCCTTCACCCTCAACGGCGGCGCCTGCACGAAGGGCTGACCCCCGGCCCGGCACCCCGAAGGGCCGCGTCCCCACTGGACGCGGCCCTTCCGCACGGTCTCCGCACGCCCGGGCCGGGGACACCGGTCCGGGCCCGCCGACCCTTGTGCACCGGGCGTGGGACAGCCTCACCGGTCACGGAACGGCACGGGCTCACCGGCCGTGGGACGCGGGCCCGGGTCCCTCCGGCGGGCACACCCGCCGGCCCGGGTCGCGGTCGGTCGTCCTACCCGCCCGCCCCCGGTGCCGGTGCGGTGGAGCCGCGCGGCGTCAGGGACGGGGTCGGGACCTGGTGGCCGTCGGTGGGGGCGCCGCCGAGCACGTCGAAGAGGACGCGTGCCACCTCGGCACCGAAGTGGTGCACGTCGTGGCTCATGGCCGACAGGGTCGGATGGGTGATCCGGCACAGCTGGGAGTCGTCCCACGCCAGCAGCGACAGGTCGTCGGGGACGGTGAAGCCCATCTCGGCCGCGACGCCCGCCCCGGCGACCGCCATGATGTCGTTGTCGTAGACGATCGCGGTCGGCCGGTCGGCGGCGAGCAGCAGGGTGCGGGTGGCCCGGGCACCCTCCTTCTCGTCGAAGCCGGTGGCGATCTGCCGCGCCTCCTCCAGGCCCAGTTCCCGGGTCGTGTCGGCGAAGGCGCGGGCCCGGATGACGCTGTGCCCCAGGTCGGCCGGGCCGCCGACGCGGGCGATGCGCCGGTGGCCGAGGGCCGACAGATAGCGGACGGCCTCGGCGACCGCCGACGCGTCGTCCGTCCACACCGCCGGGAACGCGCCCGTGAGGCGGGGGTGGCCGACGGCGACCGCCGGCATGCCCAGCCCCTGGAGGGCGGGCACCCGGGGATCGTCCTCGCGGAAGTCCACCAGGATCGCGCCGGCGATCATCCGGCCGCGCCACCAGTCCTGGTAGAGCGCGATCTCCTCGTCGAGGTCGCGCACCAGCCGCAGCAGCAGGGAGCAGGACCGCTCCGCCAGGACGCTCTCGATGCCCGAGATGAAGTCCATGTAGAACGGTTCCAGGCCGAGCAACCGGGCGGGCCGGCACAGGGCCAGCCCGACGATGTCGACGCGCTGGCTGGACAGGCTGCGCGCGGTGGCGCTGGGGGCCCAGCCCAGCTCCCGGGCCGCCGCGAAGATGCGCTCGCGGGTGGCGTCGGAGACGCCGGGCTTGTGGTTGAAGGCGAGCGACACCGCCCCCTTGGACACCCCGGCCCGCGCCGCGACGTCCTTGATGGTGACGCGTTCCCCGGTCCCGCTCACACGATGTCCACGCAGAACAGGGCGGCCTTGACGGCGTCGACGGTGACCGGGCCGCAGCCCTCGACCCGCAGGCGCGCGCGCTCGCCGGGCAGGAGGGTCTGCCGGCCGCGGTCGCAGACGGCGGCCGGACCCAGCCGGTCGGGCTGGAGCAGGAGGTCTCTCACGAGGGTCTGGGCGCTCACCACGACGTCGACTCTATCCCCCTGTCCGGGGACGGGCTCCAGCGTGACGTCGTACCGGGGCCGCGGGTAGGCGAAGTCCTTGTCGGGGACGGGGAAGTGCAGGGCGCGCAGCCCTTCCCCGCCGTCGGCCCCGTCCGGGCGGGGGGATTCCGCGTCCGCGACCAGGAACTCCCTGGCGGTCCCCGGGTCCGGGACGAGGTGCTCGGGGACCGTGGTCCGGGCGACGGAACGGGGCTCGGCGGCCAGTTCGAGCACGGCCTCGGCGACCGTGGTGCCGTCGGCGTCCAGCCGCCGCAGGGTGACCGTCGTCCGCCAGGGCGTGGCGGCCTGGTTGACCGCGGCGAGCACCAGGCCGTCGGGGTCCGGGCACAGGGTGAGCAGCCGGTCGGCGTAGACGCGGCGCAGCTCGTGGTAGAGCGGCTTGGGCCGGCCGTCGCCGTCGATGGCGGCCCAGGAGGTCACCGGCCAGCAGTCGTTGAGCTGCCAGACGATCGTGCCCGCGCACACCGGCCAGTGCGCGCGCCAGTGCTCGATGCCGGCCGCGACGGCACGGGCCTGCACGAGCTGGGTGAGGTAGTGCCAGCGGTCGAAGTCGTCCCCGGGCAGCGGGAAGTGGCGGGCGACGCCGCGGTTCAGCTTGCCGTTGCCGTCCTCGGCCTTCTGGTGGTGCAGCATGCCCGGGGAGTCGGGCGCGAGGCGTTCGCCGGGCAGGGCGCGGCGCAGGGTGGCCAGGGCGGGCGGGGCCTGCCAGCCGAATTCGGCGACGAAGCGGGGCACGCTCGCCCGGTACTCGGCGTAGTCCTGGCGGTTCCACACCTCCCAGGAGTGGTGGGTGCCGTGGGCGGGGTCGTTGGGGTGGTGGTCCCAGGAGCCGGACCAGGGACTGCCGGCGGTGTAGGGGCGGGTGGGATCGAGTTCGGCGACGACGCGGGGCAGCAGGCCCAGGTAGTAGCCCTCGCCCCAGGAGTCCCCGGCGAGCGGCTCCTCCCAGTCCCAGTCGCGGAAGCCCCAGAGGTTCTCGTTGTTGCCGTTCCACAGCACCAGCGACGGGTGCGGCATCAGCCGGACAACGTTGTCGCGCGCCTCGGCCTCGATCTCCCCGCGCAGCGGCTGTTCCTCCGGGTAGGCGGCGCAGGCGAAGAGGAAGTCCTGCCAGACCATCAGGCCCAGTTCGTCGCAGGCGTCGTAGAAGGCGTGGTCCTCGTAGATGCCGCCGCCCCAGATCCGGACCAGGTCCACTCCCGCGTCCGCGGCCTGGGCGAGGCGGGTGCGGTAGCGCTCGGGGGTGATCCGGGAGGGGAAGGCGTCGTCGGGGATCCAGTTGACGCCCCGCGCGAAGATCCGGACGCCGTTGACGACGAGGGTGAAGCCGGTGCCGTGTTCGTCGGCGGAGCGGTCCAGTCCGATCGTGCGGAAGCCGATCCGGCGGTGCCAGGTGTCGAGCGGGCCGCCGTCGCCGCTCAGGGTGAGATCCAGGTCGTACAGCGGCTGTTCGCCGTATCCGCGCGGCCACCACAGGCGCGGGTCGGCGACCTCCAGGACGAGGACCGCCTCGTCGCCGGTCAGTTCGGCCTCGGCGCGGACGCCGGCCGCCTCGGCCGTGACGCGCAGCCGCTCGTCCCGTCCCCGCTCGGTGCGTTCGACGCGCAGCCGCACCTCGACGCGGCCGGTGCCCTCGGCCACGGTGACCAGGGGACGCACCTCGGCCAGGCGCGCGGTGGACCAGTGCTCCAGCCGGACCGGCCGCCAGATGCCCGCGGTCACCAGGGTGGGGCCCCAGTCCCAGCCGAAGTTGCACGCCATCTTCCGGATGTACTGGCTCGGTTCGGGATAGACGTTGGGCCGCTCCCCCGTCGCCGCGCGGACGGCGGCCGCCTCGTCGTAGGCGGAGGCGAAGCGGACCTCCAGTTCGCCGGTGCGTCCCGTGACGTCGAACCGGTAGGTGCGGTGCATGTTGCGGGTGGTGCCGAGGGGACGGCCGGCGAGGGTGAGGGTCGCGGCCGTGTCGAGGCCCTCGAAGACCAGGTCGGTGCGCTCGTGGCCGCTGTCGTGGCCGAGCCGGCGGACATAGGTCCAGGCCCGGCGGCCCACCCAGGCGACGTCCGTCTCGTTCCGGGCGAGGAACGGGTCCGGGATGGCCCCGGCGGCGAGGAGGTCGGTGTGCACGCAGCCGGGCACCCGGGCCTCCAGCACCTCCTCGCCGTGGCGCAGGCTCCAGCCCCCGGTGAGCGGGGTGACGTCCTTCATGGTGCGGCTCCAATCGCCTGACTCAGGCCGGTCGACGGACAACGGCGCACAACCTAACGCGCTGATCAGGAAGCTGTCCATAAACCGGTCTAGCTACGCCACCGTAACGAGGTGCGACGGAATCCGCATGTCACAGGATCTCGGTTCGCCCGACGGTAACGATTGCGCATCACGCTGGAAATCGGAGCTTTACCGGTTCATCAGTGGCTGACATAGTGCCGACATCCCACTCGCAGAGCTGAGCCGCAATCCTGGAGGAGCTGGGCACATGGGGAAGAACACGACGTTCGCGGGACGTCGGTGGCGCGGCGGGCTGCTGGCCGCCGCGGTGCTGACCGTCGCCGGATGCAGCGGCGGGGGCACGGTCTCCGGTGAGACGGCGAAGGCACCGGCCGACCCGGCCGACGCCTCGGGCACGATCAAGGTCCTCACCCACCGCACCGACCTCGTCCAGAACGGGACGATGGCCCGGTACGCCGAGGAGTTCAGCAAGGTCTACCCCGGGGTGAAGGTGAAGTTCGAGGCCCTCACCGACTACGAGGGGGAGGTCAAGATCCGGATGAACACCGACGACTACGGTGACGTCCTGATGATCCCGGCCGCCGTGGCCAAGAACGACTACCCGAAGTTCTTCGCCCCGCTGGGCAGCGCCGCCGAACTGGGCGGCACCTACCGGTTCAGCGACAAGACCGAGGTCGGCGGCAAGGTCTACGGGATCGCCCAGTTCGGCACGGCCAACGGCTTCGTCTACAACAAGGCCGTCTGGAAGAAGGCCGGCGTGACCGCCTGGCCGGCCACCCTCAGGGAGTTCCTCGCCGACCTGAAGGCCGTCGAGGCGAAGACGGACGCGCTGCCCTACTACACGAACTTCAAGGACGGCTGGCCGCTGACCGCCTGGAGCAACAGCATCGGGTCCGTCACCTGCGACGCCAAGGCCGGCGACAAGCTCGCCGGTGCCGTCTCGCCCTGGCGCGAGGGCGGTGAGCTGAACGTGATCGACTCCCTGCTCCACGACATCGTCAAGGGCGGTCTGTCGGAGAAGGACCCCAACACCACCAACTGGGAAGCCTCCAAGGGCCTGATCGCGCAGGGCAAGGTCGCGACCATGCAGCTCGGCTCCTGGGCCATCACCCAGATGCGCGACGCGGCGAAGAAGGCCGGTGCCGACCCGGACGACATCGGGTTCATGCCGTTCCCCGTGCGGAAGGACGGCAAGTACTGCGCCGTCCTCGCCTCCGACTACCAGCAGGCCGTCAACGCCCACTCCTCGCACAAGGCGGCGGCGCGGGCCTGGATCGACTGGTTCACCCAGAAGTCGGGCTACTCGGCCAAGGAGGGCGCCGTCCCCACCCTGAAGTCCGCTCCCATGCCCGACACGTTGAAGGACTTTGTTGACAACGATGTCAGCTTCCTGGAGCGCTCCGAGGCGAAGACCGGCGAGGTGAACGCGATCGACAACGCGGCCGAGATCGGCCTGAACAAGCCCGACTACCGCCAGAAGCTGATCGACCTCGCCCGCGGCGCACAGCACGGGAGTCTCGACGACTTCTTCGCGGACCTGGACAAGCGGTGGAACGAGGCGGCGCGGACCGCCGGTTCCTGACCGGTGCCGGACCGGACCGGCCGCCCCCGGCCGGCGCCGGTCCCGGGCCGCCGGTTCCCGACCGGCGCCGGACCCGACCGATTCGACCGGACGCCGCCGCCGGCCCCGTCCGCACCGGACGGGGCCCGCCGCCGCGCCCCATCCCCGCGCAGACGGAAGGCCGAGATGACCGAGACGACCCACACGGCGCCCGCCAAGGTGCCCCGCGCCGCCGCATCGCCCGGCAGGGCGCCCGCCCCGGACGGCGGCCGCCGAGGCGGCCGCGTGCTGCGCCGGCTGACCCCCTGGCTGTTCCTGGCCGTTCCCCTGGCCCTGCTGGTGACGTTCACCTATGTGCCGGTCGGGAACATGATCTACTACAGCTTCACCGACTGGGACGGCGTCAGCCCCGACCGCCACTTCACCGGCGTCGACAACTACGAGCAGATCCTCACCCGGCCCGAGCTGTTCCGGGTGTTCTTCGTCAGCTTCTACTACCTCGCCGCCTCGGCCGTGCAGATCGTGATCGCCCTGTACTTCGCGACCGTGCTCAGCTTCGACCTGCGGTTCCGCAACCTGTTCAAGGGGATCCTGTTCTTCCCCTACCTGATCAACGGCGTGGCCATCGGCTTCGTCTTCCTGTACTTCTTCCAGGACGGCGGCACGCTCGACTCGGTGCTGTCCTGGTTCGGCGCCGGCTCCGACCACGCCTGGCTCGGCGATCCCGAGTCGGCCAACACCTCCCTGGCCGGGGTGTCCGTCTGGCGGTTCACCGGGCTGAACTTCGTGCTGTTCCTCGGCGCCATCCAGTCGATCCCGGCGGAGCTGTACGAGGCCGCCCAGCTCGACGGGGCCTCGCGCTGGCAGCAGTTCCGGCACATCATCGCCCCGAGCATCCGGCCGGTGGTGAGCCTGAGCGTCATCCTGGCGGTCTCCGGCTCGCTGTCGGTGTTCGAGATCCCCTACATCATGACCGGCGGCGCGACCGGCACGACGACGTTCGTCATCCAGACGGTCAAGCTCGCCTTCCAGTTCAACAAGACGGGTCTGGCCTCGGCCGCCGCCGTCGTCCTGCTGCTGATCATCCTGCTGATCACCTGGATCCAGCGCCGCCTCGTGCCCGACGAGAAGGTGGACCTCGTATGACCTCGCCCCTGCCCGCCCGCCGCCGGATCGGCCCCGCGCTGACCTACCTGTCGCTGATCGTCGCCTCGCTGGTCGTGCTGGTGCCGCTCGCCGTCGTCTTCCTGACCTCCCTGAAGACCTCCGAGGAGGTGGCGGACGGCGGTGCGCTGTCGCTGCCGGGCGACTGGCTGAACTTCGGCAACTACGTGACGGCGTTCAACGACGGCAAGATGCTGTCCGCCTTCGTCAACACCACCGTCATCCTGCTGTTCTCCATCACCGGCACGGTGCTCATCGGGTCGATGACCGCGTACGCCATCGACCGCTTCCACTTCCGGGCGAAGAAGCCCGTCATGGCGCTGTTCCTGATCGCCACCCTGGTGCCCGGGGTCACCACCCAGGTGGCGACCTTCCAAGTGGTCAACAGCTTCGGGCTGTTCGACACCATCTGGGCGCCGATCCTGCTGTACATGGGCACCGACATCGTGTCGATCTACATCTTCCTGCAGTTCATCCGCGGCATCCCGGTGTCGCTGGACGAGGCCGCGCGGCTGGACGGGGCCAACTCCCTCACCATCTACTGGAAGATCATCCTTCCCCTGCTGAAGCCGGCGATCGCCACGGTCGTCATCATCAAGGGGATCACCGTGTACAACGACTTCTACATCCCCTTCCTCTACATGCCGTCCGAGGACCTCGGCACCATCTCCACCGCGCTGTTCCGCTTCAAGGGCCCGTTCGGCGCGCACTGGGAGAACATCTCGGCCGGAACGATCCTCGTGATCGTGCCGACCCTCGTCGTCTTCCTCTTCCTCCAGCGCTACATCTACAACGGCTTCGCCCAGGGCGCGACGAAGTGACCCGTGGGGCCCCGCCGGTCGACGGCCGGCAGGGCCGGCGCGGTGCCCGTGCCGGCGCGGCGGACGTGGGCCGCTCCCCCGGGGTCCGCCGCCGCGTCGGTCCGGGCGAGGCCGGAGCGGGCCGACGGCCCGCCCGTCGTCATCCGGAGCCGCACGGCGGTCTCCGGCCCATACCCCCTCGAAGCGGCGCGAGTGCGCCCGCGGCCACGGCCCGCCCGCCACGTCGAAGGCGCCGTGCGCCACCGCGCGCCCCGGCTCCCGGTCCGGTGTCCTGTCCGCGGTGCCTGCCCGCGCGGGGTCTGCCGGACCCCGGCCGGTCGTCCCTCACCCCGCGCCGAGCTCCACCGTCGTCGTGACCCGGGTGAGCGACGGCCGCCTCGGCACCGAGCCGAATCCGAAGCGGACGGGGGGTTCGACCGGTGCCAGGACACCGAGGTCGGTGCCGGCGAAGGACGCGGTGAGCGCGCGCACCGGGCGCAGGTCCCGTGCGCCGTACCACTCGCGGCGGCCCGGCCGGGCGCTGCCCCGGGTGCGCACGCCGGACAGCAGCAGGCGGGCCGGCCGGTCGGTGAGCGCGCTCCACGCCGGACGGCGGGCGAGCGCGCCGGGCACGGCCCGCAGCAGCAGGCCCAGCGGCCGTCGCCGCCCGGTGGTGAAGCACAGCCGGAGCGGGCCCGCGCCGACGGTCCAGGTGCCGCCCGACACGCCGACCCGCACCGGTGCGACGCGGACGGTGTCGAAGACGTAGGTGGCCTCGACGAAGGCCGCCGTCTCCGGCGTCGGCGCCAGCAGCAGCCGTTCGCCGTCCGGGTGCTCCAGCATCACGTCGCTGAACGCGCCGAACGGCGACCGCTGCCAGTGGCCGAGCACGACACGGGTGCCGGAGGCGGTGCCCAGGCCCGCGATCCAGCCCTCGAAGCGCAGTCTCCGCGCGCCCGGCGGGCGGACGCGGCTCATCCGCGGGCTCCCGCGGCGCCGGTCCGCCCGGTCTCGGCGCGTCGGCGGGCAGGGCGGCGAGGCTCCCCTCCGCACATGGCGGACTCCCTCCGAGAAGTGGTCGACGGGCTCGCCGGCGGGGGCCGGCAGGCCCGCCCCGGCGGTCAGGGTCTCCTCCGGTTCCCCGATGGCGGCGCGAGCCGGCGGCCGGGGTTCGTGTGCCACGGGTGTCTCCCACGGCAGGCCGCGCCGGCGGGGGTACGCCCGCCGGCGCGAGGCCGGCCGGACGTCCCGCTCGGTGGGCCGCTCGACCGGGTCGCCGGGGCGGACGGCCGGCCGGTAGGAGCCGTGGCCGGACCGCCTGCGGCCGGTGTAGCGGACGGCCTCCCCGCTCCGGGTGACCTGGAGGGCGCCGCGGTGGTACGGCTCTGCGGCGCGACGGCGGCGCCTGGGTGGGGTTCACCCCTTTCGTGATGGCGGACGTCCGCCCGGCCGGCGTGCCGGCCAAGCCGCCCGGGCCGCCCACGTTCCCGGAGACCGGCCTGAGGACCGTACTCGTCCACGACCAGCCGCACCCGCTGCTCCGCCTCGTACGCTGCCACGCCGCTCGGGTCCCCTCACCAGCGTGGCGGAAACGGCGGGGGCGGGCGCGCCGGTCCGGGGCCGCGCGAACAGCCCAGGGACTCGCACGAAGGGAGGAAGCCCACGGCCGTCCGGGCGTGGGCGGTGGCCGGGGCGGCCGTCCGGCTGAAGCATGAGTCCGGCGCCCTGACGCTCGGCCGCGGCGCGGCGACGGGGGCGCCCCACCGCCCCCGAACCGTCACAGGAGTGGCCTCCATGACCTTCGATCCCCTGGAGCAGCGGGGCATCCCGCTGGACCGTCAGGTGCGCAACTGGCGCGAGCTGAACGTGCAGCCGATCGACCCCGACCGCTGTGACCCGTACACCCGATGTCGCGTCATCACGATGAACGGCATCGAGGTGGAGGCGATCCTCTTCAGCCATCAGCTCGCCCGCAACACGGCCGACCCGGAGGTGAAGCGGCAGCTGGCCCGCACCCGCTACATCGAGGCGCAGCAGCAGAAGGTGGTCAACTGGCTGCTGCCCGGTGTCTCCTCGGTGCTGGAGACGACCATCGCCTACGAGCAGGTCGCGGTGGACCTGACGGCGTGGGTGGCGCGGATGGAGCCGGACCCGTACCTGAAGCAGGCGTACGAGTTCGGGGTCCTGGAGGACTTCGACCACCTGTACCGGTACGCGAACCTGTACGAGATGATCGAGCACCGCAAGGCGGAGTCGATCGTCGACAACCTGACCGAGGTCATGCCGGGCCGGCCCACCAAGTTCCATCACCGCGACCCGTACGACAACGTCCGCGACCCCTACGACAAGGCGGTCGCGAGCCCGCTGTCGAAGCTGCACGCGCTGACGATCATGTCGACGGAGCAGCAGACCATGAACTTCTACATGAACACCGGCCCCACCTACATGGAGCCGATCGCGCGGCAGCTGTACCAGGAGATCGGGCTGATCGAGGAGGAGCACGTCACCCACTACGAGTCCCTGGTGGACCCGGGCGAGACCTGGTGGGAGCAGCTGGTCAACCACGAGTACAACGAGTGCTACCTCTACTACTCTTTCATGGAGCAGGAGAGCGACCCGAGGGTCAGGGCGATCTGGGAGCTGCACCTGAACATGGAGCTGGAGCACCTGCACACGGCCTGCGACATGATGCGCCGCTACGACGGCCGGGAGCCGCAGGAGGTCCTCGCGCCGGAGCTGCCGAACGTGCTGACGTTCGAACCGAACAAGCAGTACCTGCGGAACCTGCTGGACACCCAGATGGACCTGACGACGCTCGGCGCGGGCTACGTGCGCGAGGCGCACGAGCGCTTCGAGAAGATGCAGGAGCGGATCCACGGCGGCGAGGAGCCGCCGAACGAGCGGGTGATGGCGGAGCACGACGCGATGTTCGGCCGCGAGTACCGCGTCCAGTCCGAGGGCGAGCACCCAGACCCCCGTATGCGCGAGAAGTGAGGGAGCCGACATGTCCGAGCTGCACACTCCGCAGGCCGGTGACGACGGGGCCGAGGACACGGACGTGGTGGCGCTGCTGATGCGCCAGCACGGTGACATCCGCAACCTCTTCGACGAGGTGGAGGCCGCGACCGGGGACGAGCGGCGCGACGCGTTCCGGCGGCTGGTGCGGCTGCTGGCCGTGCACGAGACCGCCGAGGAGGAGGTCGTCCACCCCTTCGTGCGGCACGGGGTGCCCGGCGGCGAGCAGGTCGTCGAGGACCGGCTCGCGGAGGAACGGGCCGCCAAGGAGGAGCTGGCCGCGCTGGACGGGATGGACACCGACGCCCCGGAGTTCCTGCCGCGGCTGATGCGGCTGCGCACGGACGTCCAGGAGCACGCGCGGGCCGAGGAACGCTACGAGTTCACGCACATCCGGCGCAGCACCGACGTCACCAACCTCGCCGCCATGGCCAAGGCCGTCAAGGCAGCCGAGGCCATGGCGCCCACGCATCCGCACCCCGGTGTGGAGTCCGCGGCGAAGAACCTGGCGCTCGGGCCGGTGGCCGCGCTGATGGACCGCACGAAGGACATGGTGCGCAGGACCATGGGCAAGGACGGCTGACCGCCGCCCCCTCGGGCGCGCGAGCCGGGGCCGGTCCCGTCGGGGGCCGGCCCCGGCCGTCGTTCCCGGCCGTCGTTCCCGGGCGCCGTTGCTGCGTCCGGGGCCCGCCGATCGGGTGAAGCGCAGGGGGACGGCGGTGCGGGAAACCGGGAGTGCGCGGTGCCGGGCCCCTTTTCCCGCGGGCACGGCGGTCTTCGTTGAGTGGCAGGGTGCGGTCCGGCTCGCCAGACTGAGAACGGCGGTTCGTGATCGCAAAAGATCCGGACGGCACAGGCGATCCATACGTCCCTCAGGAGATCGAATGGTGGAGCAGTCCTCCGAGGTCCCTATATCCGGGCCGGACGAAGCCGCCGTCCCCCTGAGCGACGATGTCCCGGCCAGGGCGGAGACCGAAAGGAAACTCGCGGCGGCACTGGCCGAACTCGTGGAGGTCGACCACGTTCCGGCCGACAGCCACTTCTTCACCGATCTGGGTGCCAATTCCCTCGTCATGGCCCAGTTCTGCGCCCGATTGCGGAAAATACCGGACCTGCCCTCCCCCTCCATACGGGACATCTACCGGCACCCCACGATCCGCGGCCTGGCCGAGGCGCTGGCACCGGCCTCCCCCGACGGCGACACCCCGGCGGACCCCGCCCCCGTACCGGCGGCGGCACCGGCGCCGGCTCCGGCGGCCCGGGTGAATCCGCTGCACCACCACGCGTGCGGCGCGTTCCAGCTGCTGGCGTTCCTGGTCTACTCGCTCTTCTACGGATACATAGCCGCCGGCGGATTCGAGTGGATCTCCGAGGGTTCCGGCCCGGGCGGTGTCTATCTGCGTTCGCTGCTGTTCGGAAGCGTCGCCTTCTTCACGCTGTGCGCCTTTCCCGTCCTCGGGAAATGGGTGCTCGTCGGCCGGTGGAAACCAGGCGAGTTTCCCCTCTGGGGACTGGCGTATGTGCGTTTCTGGCTCGTGAAGGTGCTGCTGCACGCCAATCCGATGGTGCTCCTCGTCGGCACCCCGCTGTATGTGCTGTATTTGCGGGCGCTCGGCGCGCGGATCGGAAAAGGCGTCACGATCCTCTCCCGCTCGGTCCCGGTCTGCACCGACCTGCTGACGATCGGCGCGGGGACGGTGATCCGCAAGGAGTCCTTCTTCCTGGGCTACCGGGCCTCGGCCGGCCGCATCCAGACCGGCCGGGTCACGCTCGGCCGGAACGCGTTCGTCGGCGAGAAGACCGTCCTGGACATCGACACCTCGCTGGGTGACGACGCCCAGCTCGGGCACTCCTCCGCACTGCACCGCGGCCAGGCGGTCCCGGACGGCGAGCGCTGGCACGGCTCCCCGGCCGAGCCCACCGAGGTGGACCACGTGCGGGTCCCGCCCGCCCGGTGCGGCACCCTGCGCCGGGCCTGGTACGGCACCCTCACGCTGCTGCAACTGCTGTTCGTCTACATCCCCATCGCGCTCGGCGGGGTGTACATGGTGTTCACCGGGATACCGGCGATCGGCAAGCGGCTCGATCCGCAGACGGCGTCGCTGAGCCGGCCGGAGCTGATACCCGACGCGCTGGCGGTCTCGCTCACCGTGTTCTTCGGCTTCGTCGGCGCGGGGATCGTCGCGCTGTACACGGTGCCGCGGCTGCTGCGCCTGCTGGTCCGGCCCGACCGGGTCTATCCGCTGTACGGACTGCAGTACACGCTGCACCGCGCGGCGGCCCGCCTCACCAACATCAAGTTCTTCACCTGGCTGTTCGGCGACAGCTCGTACATCGTGTACTACCTCCGCCGGCTCGGCTACGACCTGTCACGGGTCGAGCAGACCGGGTCCAACTTCGGCACCGAGGTGCAGCACGAGACGCCGTTCCTGGTCACCGTCGGCACCGGGACGATGGTGGCCGACGGACTGTCGCTGGCGAACGCCGAGTACTCCAGCACCTCCTTCCGGCTGACCCGGGTGGCGATCGGGCCGCGTAACTTCCTGGGCAACAACATCGCCTATCCGGCGGGCGGACGGACCGGGGAGAACTGCCTGCTGGCGACCAAGGTGCTGGTGCCGCTCGACGGCGAGACGCGCACGAACGTCGGACTGCTCGGCTCGCCGTGCTTCGAGATACCCCGCTCGGTGGAGCGCGACGCCCGGTTCGACCACCTGCGCACGGGCGACGAGCTGCGCCGCCACCTGCGGGCGAAGAACCGCTACAACCTGCTGTCGATGGCGTGGATGCTGTTCGCGCGCTGGCTGCACGTGTTCCTGCTGACGCTGTTCGCTCTGGTCTCCGTGGAGTTCTACGGCGTGGTCGGCCATGTGGTGATCGCCCTGTACCTGGCGCTGACGCTGCTGCTGTCCACCGCGTACTACGTCCTGCTGGAGCGCTGCGCGACCCGGTTCCGTCCGCTGCGTCCCCAGCTGTGCTCCATCTACGACCGGAACTTCTGGCTGCACGAGCGCCTGTGGAAGGTTCCGGTGCAGTACCTGAACATCTACAACGGCACCCCGTTCAAGGCCCTGGTGTGGCGGCTGCTGGGCGTGCGGATGGGCAAGCGGGTGTTCGACGACGGCTGCTTCATCACCGAACGGACCCTCGCCTCGATCGGCGACGAGTGCACCCTCAACGTCGGCAGCAAGATCCAGTGCCACTCGCAGGAGGACGGCACCTTCAAGTCCGACGGCGTCACGGTCGGCGCCCGCTGCACGCTGGGCGTCGCCGCCCACGTGCACTACGGCGTGACCATGGGCGACGGCGCGGTGCTGGCCCCCGACTCCTTCCTGATGAAGGGCGAGGAAGTCCCCCCGGGCGCGCGGTGGGGCGGCAACCCGGCCGTGGACATGCCCGAGGCCGGCGGCGGGCCCCCCGTGCCCGTCCGGGCCCCGAAGACGACCGGCGCCGCCACGGCCGCCACCAGCTGAGGAAGGTCACCATGGAAACGCGCGTGGAAGCCGGCCGGGAGTACTGGAGCCGGGTGCTGACCGCCGGCGGCGCGACCACCGTGCCGCGCTGGGCCCCGGAGCCGGCCCCGGGGTGGCGGGAGCAGGAGACGGCGGTCCCGGAGGACGTGACGGCCGCGGTGCGCGCCCTGGTGCGGCGCTCGGGCCTCCCGCTCAGCGCGGTGCTGCTGGCGGCGCACGCCAAGGTGCTGGCCGCGCTGTCCGGCGAGCCGGAGGTGGTGACCGGGTACACCGCCGGGGTGCGCGGCGAGCCGCTGCCGTGCCGGCTGACCGTCCCGCCGGGGTCCTGGCGGGCCCTGGTGTCGGCCGCCGAGCGCGCCGAGGCGGAGGTGCTCGCCCACCGCGAGTTCCCGGTGGCCGGGCTGCGCCGCGAACTGGGCCTGACCGAGCCGCCGTACGAGGTGGTGTTCGGGCCCCTGGGCGCCGACGGGAGCCCCCGCGGCGCGGCCGGCGGGACGCACGCCGACGAGGGTGTGCTGCACCTGCGCTGGTACGACCGGGGCGGACGCCTGGTCCTGCGGCTGCGGCACCGCGCCGACGTGCTGGACTCCGCTGCCGCCGCCCGCGTCGGCGGCTACCACCTGAGGGCCGTCGCGCTGCTGGCGGCCGCCCCGGACGCCGAGCACGGGCAGCAGAGCCTGCTGTCGGCCGAGGAGGTGCGCGAACAGCTGGAGGGGCTGGCGGGGCCCCACCGCGAGCTGCCGGACGCCCGCGCGCACGAGGTGTTCGAGCGGCGGGCACGGGCGCATCCGGACCGGGTGGCCGCCGTGCACGGCGGGCGCGCGTGGACGTACGGAGAGCTGAACGCTCGCGCCAACCGGCTGGCGCACGCGCTGCTGGCGCGCGGAGTGGGCCCGGAGGACGTGGTCGCCGTCGTCACCGAGCGCGATCTCGACTGGCTGGCGGCGACGCTGGCGGTGTTCAAGGCGGGCGGCGTCTACCTGCCCGTCGAACCGCACTTCCCGGCCGGGCGGATCGCGGCCATGCTGACCCGCGCGGACTGCCGGCTGGTGCTCACCGAGTCCGGCGGTACGCGGAACCTGGACGAGGCGCTGGCCGCCGTGCCGGGGGCCGGGAAGCTGCCGGTGGAGACCGCGTACGGGGAAGGGCACCCCGAGACCGACCCCGGACTCGCGATCGAGCCCGGCCGGCTGGCGTACATCTACTTCACCTCCGGCTCCACGGGGGAGCCGAAGGGGGCGATGTGCGAGCACGCGGGCCTGCTCAACCACCTGTACGCCAAGATCGACGACCTGGGGATCGGCGAGGACTCGGTGGTGGCGCAGACCGCCCCGCAGTGCTTCGACATCTCGCTGTGGCAGTTGCTGTCCGCGCTCATGACCGGCGGGCGGACGCTGCTGGTCGGCCAGGACGTGATCGTGGACGTGGAGCGGTTCGTGGACACGCTGGCGCGCGGCCGGGTCGCCGTGGCCCAGGTGGTGCCCTCCTACCTGGAGGTGGTGTGCGCGTACCTGGAGCAGCATCCGCGCGCGCTGCCGGACCTGCGGTGCGTGTCGGTGACCGGGGAGGCGCTGAAGCGGGAGCTGGCGCAGCGCTGGTTCGCGCTCCAGCCGGGGATCCGGCTGCTGAACGCCTACGGGCTGACCGAGACCTCGGACGACACCAACCACGAGGTGCTGGACGGCGTGCCGGAGCGGGTGCTGCTGGGCCGCGCGGTCCACAACGTCCGCGTGTACGTCGTCGACGAGCACCTGGCACTGGTGCCGCTGGGCGCCCCGGGGCTGATCGCGTTCTCCGGCGTCTGTGTGGGCCGGGGGTACGTGAACGATCCCGAGCGGACCCGGGAGGCGTACCGGACGGACCCGTACCGCCCCGGTGAGCGGCTCTACCTGGGCGGCGACCGGGGCCGCTGGCACCCCGGCGGCAAGCTGGAGTTCCTCGGCCGCCGGGACAACCAGGTGAAGATCCGCGGCTTCCGCATCGAGATCGGCGAGATCGAGAACACCCTGCTGCGGGTGGACGGGGTGCGCGACGGCGCGGTGGTCGTCGCGGAGCGGGGCGGCGGCAACAAGCACCTGATCGCCTTCCACACCGGGCGGCGGCTTACGGACGGGACGCTGCGCGAGGCGGTCGCGGCGGCGCTGCCCGCCTACATGGTCCCCTCGGCCTTCCACTGGCGGGAGAGCCTTCCGCTGACCGCCAACGGCAAGATCGACCGCAAGGCGCTGACCGCGCTGGCGGAGCGGACCGGGCCGGCCGCGCCGCCGGACGGCGCCGCCGGGGACGCGCGGGCACTCGGCCCCGCCGAGCGGCGGCTGGCGGCGGTGTGGGCGGAGCTGCTCGGCGTGCCCGAGGAACGGATCGGCCGTACGGACCACTTCTTCGACTCCGGGGGCACCTCCCTGACGGCCGTGAAGCTCAGCGTCGCGCTGGACCGGGCGGTCTCCCTGAAGGACATCACCCGGCACCCGGTCCTCGCCGACCTGGCCGCCCTCCTCGACGGCGCCGCCCGGTCGCGCCCGGAGCTGCTGCAACCGCTGTCGGAGGCGGGCGACCCCCAGGACGGCGCGCTGGTGTGCTTCCCGTACGCGGGCGGCAACGCGGTCAACTACCGCCCGATGGCGGCGGCACTGGCCGGCGGCCCGGCGGTGCTCGCCGTCGACCTGCCCGGGCACGACCTGGCGGACGGGCGGGAGCCGTTCGCGTCGATCGCCGAGGTGGCCGAGCGCGTCACCGCCGAGATCACCGCGCGCGGCCTGACCCGGGTCATGCTCTGGGGGCACTCCTCGGGCGCCGCCCCCGCCCTGGAGACGGCCCGCCGGCTCCAGGAGCGGGGCGTGCGGGTGACCCGGGTGTTCCTCGGCGCGCAACTGCTCGGCACCGCGGCCGAGCGCGGCGCCGCCGTCGCCGAGCTGACCCGCGGCAGTGACGCGGAGATCGCGGCGCGGCTGGCCGCGGACAGCGGCTATCCCGAACTCGCCGAACTCGACGAGCGGCACGCCGAGCGCATCGGCGCCGCCTACCGGCACGACTGCGTGTCCGCGCACCGCTACCTGCTGGCGGCCCTCGCCTCCCCGCCGCCGGTCCGGCTGTCCGCGCCGGTGACGGTGGTCGTGGCCGCCGACGACCCGCACACGGCCGGCTACGCCGAACGCCACCGGGACTGGCGGCTGCTGGCCGACCACGTCGAGCTGCACGAGCTGCCCGACGGTGGCCACTACTTCCCGCGCACGCGCCCGGCCGGGACGGCGCGGGCCGTCCTGACCGCGGCCGTGCCCCTGGCCTCCACCTGAGGGCCCGTCCCCATCCGACGGGCGACCGGAAAGGAAACCGAGATGCCGTCCTCATCCCTGGCAGCACCGCTCGACGTGGAGCTGCGGCCGGACAGACCGGCGATGCTGCGCGTCGCCGCGCCGGACGACGCGGCGCGCTGGGCCGCCGAGCACCGCGAGGCGTTGCGCGCGCGGGTCACCGAGCACGGGGCGCTGCTCGTGCGCGGCCTCGGCCTGACGGACCCCGAGCAGGCCGGTGCCGTCCTCACCCGGCTGGCGGGCGAGCCGATGGCGGAGACGGAGGCGTTCGCGCCGCGCGAGGCCGTCGGCTCCGGGCTGTACTCCTCCACGCCGTGGCCGGCCAACCAGCCGATGTGCATGCACCACGAGCTGAGCTACCGGCTGCGGGTGCCCGGCCTGATGCTCTTCGCGTGCCTGACCCCGCCCGAGACGGGCGGGGCGACCGCGGTGGCCGACGCCGAGGAGGTCCTCGAGGCACTGCCCGCCGATCTGACGCGGCGGTTCGAGCAGGAGGGCTGGCTGCTGACCCGCAGCTACAACGACGAGATCGGGGCGTCCCTGGAGGAGTGCTTCGGCACCGCCGACCGCGCCGCGATCGAGGACTACTGCCGGGCGAACGCCATCGAGGCCACCTGGCTCGGCGACGGCTCGCTGCGTACCCGGCAGCGCCGCGCCGCCGTCGTCCGGCACCCGCTGACGGGCCGCCGCTGCTGGTTCAACCAGATCGCGTTCCTCAACGAGTGGACCCTCGCCCCGGAGGTGCGCGAGTACCTGGTGGACGAGTACGGCCCGGACGGCCTGCCGTTCAACACGTGCTACGGCGACGGCGGCCCGATCGGCGCGGACGTCGTGGAGCGCCTGAACGCCACGTACGAGGCGCACACCCGGCGCGAGCCCTGGCAGGCCGGCGACGTGCTGCTGGTGGACAACATCCGCACCGCGCACAGCAGGGAGCCGTTCACCGGAGAGCGGCGGGTCCTGGTCGGCATGGCCGAGCCGCGGCGCGTGGCCGACGGCTCCTTCACCCCGGAGGCGAGCGGACGATGACCGATGTGCTGCCCCACACGGCCCGGGCCGCCGACTCCGGCCCGCCGTCCGTGCCGACCTTCGCGGTGATCCCCGGCGAGCAGGTGAAGAAGGCCCTGGAAGGGGCCGAGCGACAGGTCGTGGAGCTGGTGGAGGCCACCTACCGGCTGCACGGCGCGGGCGAGTCGGTGAACCCGCCGTCGTACTTCCTGCGCTTCCCGGACCGTCCCACGTCCCGGATCATCGCGCTGCCCGCGTCCATCGGCGGTTCCGTCCACGTGGACGGGCTGAAGTGGATCTCCAGCTTCCCGGAGAACGTCGAGGCCGGGCTGCCCCGGGCGTCGGCGGTGCTCATCCTCAACGACCCCTCCACCGGCTACCCGTTCGCCTGCCTGGAGAGCTCCATCATCAGCGCGACCCGGACCGCCGCGTCCGCCGCGCTGGCCGCCGACCGGCTCAGCCGCGAGCGGCCCCGGCCCACCCGGGTCGGGTTCTGCGGCACCGGCCTGATCGCCCGGTACATCCACACCTTCCTGGCCCGCACCGGCTGGACCTTCGAGGCGATCGGCGTGCACGACCTGTCCGCCGCCAGCACCGAGGGTTTCTGCGGCTACCTGCGGCAGAGCGGGGCGACCGAGCCGGTCACCGTCCACGACAGCGCGGAGGGCCTGATCCGCTCCAGCGACCTGGTGGTCTTCGCCACCGTCGCCGGCCGGCCGCACGTCACGACCCCGGCCTGGTTCGACCACAACCCGCTGGTCCTGCACATCTCGCTGCGCGACCTCGCCCCCGAGGTCCTGCTCGCCTCGGCCAACTTCGTGGACGACGTGGAGCACTGCCTGAAGGCGGACACCTCCCCGCACCTGGCCGAGCAGCGCACCGGCAACCGCGACTTCCTCAACGGCACCCTCGACGACGTGATGCTGGGCCGGGCCGCGCCGCCGCAGGACCAGCCGGTGATCTTCTCCCCCTTCGGTCTCGGCGTCCTCGACCTGGCCGTCGGCAAGTTCGTCTACGACCAGGTCGCCCGGGCGGGCGCGCTCCGCCTCGTCGACGACTTCTTCCACGACCTGCGCCGGTACGGCTGAGGCCGTTTCCCGCAGCCCTGGCAACAGGAGGCCTGCCGTGCCCGTGATCACCGCTCCCCACGCGTTCAACGAAGGGAGCCTCTTCGTCGATCTGGAGTCGATATTCGGATACCGCCTCTACCTCAAGTGCGAGGGCTTCAATTTCGCCGGCTCCATCAAGCTCAAGGCGGCGAACGAGATGGTGGAGAGCGCCGAGCGGGAGGGGAAGCTGACGCCGGACTCCGTCCTCGTCGAGTCCTCCTCCGGCAACCTGGGCGTCGCCCTCAGCATGATCGCGGCGAGCAAGGGCTACCGGTTCCTGTGCGTGACGGACCCCCGGTGCAATCTGTCGACCAAGCTGCTGATGGAGGCCCTCGGCAGTCATGTGCACGTGGTGACCGACCTGGACGAGAACGGCGGCTTCCTGGGCACCCGGCTGGAGTACGTCCGTTCGCTGTGCGCGTCCGACGACCGCTACGTGTGGCTGAGCCAGTACACCAACGCGGGCAACTGGCGGGCGCACTACCGCACCACCGCGCCGGAGATCGCCGGCCACTTCCCGGGCCTCGACGTGCTGTTCGTCGGGACGGGCACCGCCGGGACCCTGATGGGCTGCGCGCGCTACTTCCGCGAGTGGCACCGGCCGGTGCGGATCGTCGCCGTGGACAGCATGGGGTCGGTGGCCTTCGGCGGCCCGCCCGGCCGCCGGATGATCCCCGGCCTGGGCATGAGCATGCGCCCGCCGCTGCTGGACGAGTCCTACGTGGACGAGGTGATCCGGGTGGAGGAGGCGGACACCATCCGCACCTGCCACCGGCTGGCGCGGCGGGGCTTCCTGTTCGGCGGCTCCACGGGGACGGTGGTCAGCGCGGCGACGCAGTGGCTGGCCCGGCGGGACGCCCGGGAGCTGACCGCGGTGGCCATCGCCCCCGACCTGGGCGAGCGCTATCTGGACACCGTGTACCAGACCAACTGGCTCCAGGACCTGTACGGCGACCAGCTGCTGGACTCGGCCGGGCTGGAGACCCCGGCCTGGGACGAGGACCCGGCGCCCCGCGCACCGGGCCGGCGCCGCAGGCCCTAGGACGGGCCGTCCGGGAGGCGCCGGGGCCGCGGGGCCGGGTCCGGCCCCGGCCCCGCGGGCGTCCGGATCAGGTCTCGGCGAGCGCGTCCGCCCGGGTCCGCCAGGGGATCCGGAAGGCGGTCGCCGTGACGATCAGGGCGGAGACCGCCACCGTCGCCATGCCCACGGTGAGGTTCGCGGCGCTCGCCACGAAGCCGATCAGGGCCGGGCCGCCCAGCAGCCCGGTGGTGCCCATCGCGGCGACCAGGGCGAGGGCGTCCGAGCCGTGTTCGGCCGCCGCCACGTACACGCACGGGGTGACGGCGGCGGCCCCGAGGCCGACGCAGGCGAAGCCGAGCAGGGTGGGGACCACTCCCCCGGCGAGCAGGGCGAGGGCGAGTCCGACGGCGGCCACCGCGCTGCCGGTGCGCACCACGCGCCCGTCGCCCCAGCGGGTGCGCCAGCGGTCCGCGCACACCCGGGCCAGCAGCATCATCACGGAGACGACCGCGATGCCGAGCGGCGCGACGCTCGCCGACGCCTCGACGACGTCCTTCATGTAGAGCGTCGACCAGTCGTTCATCGCGCCCTCGGTGATCGTGCCGAACGCCATGGCACAGCCCATGAGCAGGGTCGTACCGGAGGGCAGCCCGCGCCGGGCGCGCCGCTTCGGCCCCTCCTCGGCGGCGGGGGCCGGTTCCTCGTGCGCGAGCAGGCCCGGCCGGGCGCCGCCGAGCAGGAGCAGCAGCAGCGCGCCCGCGACGGCGAAGTGGGCCGCGACGGACCCGGTCAGCGCGGTGGCACCGGAGGCCAGCAGCGCGGCGGCGAGCAGGCCGGCGCTGAAGGTGGCGTGCAGCTGGGACATGGCGGTGCGGTCGTACGCCTTCTCCAGCGCGGCGCCCTGCGCGTTCATGGCGACGTTCAGACAGCCGACCGCGACCCCGTCGGCGGCCACGGCGAGCAGCGCCAGCGGGTAGTTCGGCACGGCGGACAGGGCCGCGAGTACGGCGATCAGGGCGGCGGCGGACACCAGGGACAGCCACCGCGAGCCGAGCCGCCGCATCAGCACCGCGACCAGCGGGAAGGAGACCGCCGCGCCCGCCCCGCAGGCCATCAGCAGCAGCCCCACCTCGCCGGCGCCGAGGTCCAGCCGGGACTTCAGCGCGGGCAGCCGGGCGATCCAGGTGCCGTACTGGAAGCCGAGGAAGCAGAACAGCGCGGCGATGGACCACTTGGCGCGCGCGAAGGACGTCCCGGGCATCACACCGCCTCCCGGTGCGGCCGGGCCGCGGCGGTCACCGGCGCCGACATGTAGACCGCGCCCCGGCCGTACTCCGGCGGGACCGGGGCCGACGGGTGGGCGCGGTAGCCCTGCGCCCGCCAGAACGGCTCCTTGTCGCCGACGGCGACCAGCGAGAGGGTGGTGAAACCGCGTTCGCCGGCCGTCCGGGTCAGGTGGCGGACCAGCCGGGTGCCGAGACCCCGGCGGCGCAGCGGGGCGCTGACGACGATGTCGTGCAGGTGCAGGTTGGCGGTGTCGTGGGCGGCCTGTTCCGGGCTGCCCAGCGCGGGGCAGCGGAAGCGGGGGTAGGGCAGGGCGAGGACATAGCCGGCCGGCACCCCGTCGTGTTCGAGGACGAAGCAGGTGCCGACCGAGGCGCGGGCCCGTGAACGCAGCAGTTCCTCGCCCTCGGCGAGGGAGAGGTCCGCGTACGCCTCGCTCTCCAGGGCGGCCAGCCGGGGCCAGTCGGCCTCGGTGATGCCCCGTATGAGGTCGTTCATGTCAGTGGGAGTCCTTCCGGGCCGCGTACGCACACGCACGGCAGCGGGCGGATGCCGTTGAAGCCCTGGGTCGTGTAGCTGGGGGCGTAGGCGCCGGCGGAGCGGATCCACACCGGGTCGCCGGAGGCGAGGGCCCGGGGGACGGGCACCGGGTGCCGGCCGCCGCCGTAGGCGTCGTCGCTGTCGCAGGTGGGGCCCGCGACGACGGCGGGCACGTGGTCCTCGGTCTCCCGCCCCGGGAAGACCAGCGGGTGGGTCACCTGGTCCATCTCGTACAGGCCGTTGAACTTGCCCGCGCTCAGGTACAGCCAGCGGGTGGTCGAGCCGTCCGGGCCGGTCCGCTCGGTCAGCCGTACCACGTGCGCCCGGACCGTCCCGTGGTCGGCGACCAGGTGCCGGCCCGGCTCCAGGAGGAACCGGAGCGGGGCGGCGGCCAGGCCGGTCAGGCGTTCCATGCCCTCGCGGAGCACGGCGAACATCTTGTCCAGCGGCGGGTCGAGCGGGATGCCGCGCCGGTCCAGGTAACCGAGCGCGGGCAGGCCGCCGCCGAGGTTGACGTGGTCCGGTACGATCCCCCGCCCGGCCAGCTCGGCCAGTGTCGCGGCGAGGGTGTCCAGGGCCTGCTGCCACGCCTCGCCGGTCATCTGCTGGGAGCCGACGTGCACGGACAGCCCGGCCGGGACGAGGCCGGCCGCGCGGGCGGCGGTCATGATCCGGACGGCGTCGTCGGGACCGCAGCCGAACTTGCGGTTCAGGCCCCACAGGGCGCCCTGGCCGCTGGTGGCCAGCCGGCAGAACACCCGGGCGCCGGGGGCGTGTGCGGCGATCGCCGCGACGTCTTCGAGGCTGTCGGTGGCGAACGTGCGGACACCCAGGCGGTGGGCCTCGGCGATGTCGTGGTCGGACTTGATGGTGTTGCCGTAGTGGACGCGGTCGGCGGGGGCGCCGGTACGCAGTGCCTGCCTGATCTCGGCGGGGCTCGCCGCGTCGAAGCCGGCGCCGCGGTCCGCCAGGCAGCGCAGGACGCCGTCCACGGGGCATGCCTTGAGGGCGAAGCGGATGTCCACTCCCGGCAACTCGCGCAATAGAGCGTCGTATTGGCGCTCGATCCCGGTGAGGTCGTAGACGATCCGGTCGGTCTCCCGTGGCTGGTCGCGACGGTTCGGGACGCTCATGCGCGGGCCGCCTCGATCAGCGCCGGCCATGCCTCGGTCAGGAGGGCGAAGTCCTCCATGTCCCGTGCCGCCCGGTCCAGCAGCTCCTCCCGCTCCACGGCGAGCCGGTCGGCGAACGCGGCGTATCTGCCGCCCAGCTTGCGGTAGGCCGTGTCCACGCGGTCCAGACGCCAGACGTTCTCGGCGCGGTCCAGGGCCGTGCTCTCGCGCAGGAGGCGCACGATCCGTTCGGGGCGGACCCGGTGACCGGAGTCCAGGAGGCCGGCGGGGCCTTCGGCGGCCATGCGGTCGTAGACGTGGTGGAAGTAGAGCATCGACAGCAGGAACTTCACGAACCGCCGCTGGTAGGCGGGGAAGCCGGTGTCGGTGCGGCGTTCGGGGGTGTGGAAGTTCTCGATGTGGCGGTTGTGCAGGATGCCGGGCAGGCCCGCGTCGTGGACGAGGTGCAGGAGGAAGTAGTCGCTGCCGATGGTGTCGGTGGCCGGCGGCAGCGGGACCCGCTCGTACACCGCCCGGTCGAAGGCGATGTTGCACATGTCCACGCGCATCGGGTCGACCACGGTGAGGGTCGAGTGGTCGCCGGTGAAGGGGTCGGTGCCCGCGCCGGTGAAGGACTCCTCGACCAGCGCGCGCCGGCGGTCCTCGGGCCAGTCGCCGGGCGCCCAGAGGCCGACCACGTCGTGGTAGACGCCTTCGTCCAGCCGCCGTATCTCGGCGATGTCCACGGAGAGTTCGCCGATGAAGGACGCCCCGGCCAGCGACACCGGGCGGTGGGCCAGGGCCGGGTCGAGGTCGGTGCGGGTGACGGATGCCGCGGCCTCGGCGGCGGGCCGGCCGAGCCAGGGCAGCTCGTGGTGGACGGGGAACACCGGCTGCCCGGCGTGGCTCTGGTAGGTGCTGTCGGAGTCCCTGCGGTGCACGGAGTGGCAGCCCAGCGAGGCGGCCAGCAGGAAGGCGCGGTTGGTGCAGGCGCCGTAGGAGACGGCGGGCGGCAGCATGAGGTCGAGCAGCCGGTCCGGCTCGGGCAGGCCGGAGCTCAGGATGATGCCGCGCAGCGAGGCGCGCTGGCGTTCCTCGTCGAGGTGGTGGACGGTCACGCCCGGCTCCGGGGGCAGGGCCGCGACGGTGCCGGCGTGGGCGGCCCGGGTGCGGTCGTCGGCGGAGTCCAGGATCAGCAGCCGGACCTCCACGCCGAAGTTCCGCACCGCGTGGACGGCTTCGGCGTGCAGGGCGGTGATGGTGGCGGAGCAGGCGCGGTTGGTGGGCAGGGCGAGGCAGACGCGGTTCACCGGTCCCCTTCCGCGGCGGCCCAGGAGTCGAGCCCCAGCAGCCTGCGCCCCAGGTCGTTCAGTTCGGCGGGGCCGTAGCGGAGGGCTTCCGGCCGGCGGGCGTCGCCGAGCAGGGTGGCGTTCCAGTCGGGGGTGTCCAGGGTGCGCCAGGAGTGCACACGGGCCTCGCGCAGGGCGGTGTGCCCCTCCAGCGCGGGCATCATCGACAGGTACTGGACGGCCCGGACAGCGTTGTCGGAGAGGTTGGGCGCCACGCCGTGGGCGAGCATGCCGTTGAAGATCAGCAGGTCGCCGGGCTGGAGGTCGGGGCGGACCACCGGGAACTCGGCGCGGTCGATCGCGGGCCGGACCGGGTCGCGGCCGGGCGGCTGGGCCAGGCGCCACTCCTCGAAGCGGCGGAAGAGTTCCGGCGCGCACTGGAAGCCGCCGAGGTCGGGCCGGGTGTCGGTGAGCGCGATGATGCCCTGGACGCGCTGGGGCAGCACGGCGCGGGTGGAGTCGACGTCCCAGTGCAGCTCGATGTCGAAGCCCTCGTCGGTGGGTTCGATCAGGGAGCGGGAACGGGTGCGTATGTTGGGCGGGTTGAGGTTGAGCCGGTCCAGGGTGACCCACAGCTCGGGGCTGTCCCACACGTCCACGAAGGCGTCGTAGACCCGCCGGTTCTGCCGGCTGTCCCAGATCAGCTGGTGGTGGTACGCCTCGACGAAGCCGTAGATGTACAGGTGCCGGTCGAGTTCGGAGCGGAACTCGGGTTCCTCGTACCAGGTGTCGGGGCGGTCGGGGTCGAGGCCCTGGAACTCCCAGGCGAAGTCGAGCAGGGCCTTGGCCTCGCCGGGCGTGATGGCCTCGCGGACGACGACGTAGCCGTAGGTCTGCCAGAAGGCGAAGTCCTCCTCGGACAGCACGCGCAGCGGCTCGGTCTTCTCGATGTCGCGCAGCGGGGTCGGGGCGAGGTAGGTCTCGCCGTCGGCGCTGAAGTAGGGGCGGCCGGTCGCCGCTCGGTGGAGGTAGGGGGCGGGCTCGGGCATGCGTTCACACTCCGGGGTGATCGGGACGACTACACCTGCGGGTCGGACGTGAGACATGTGCCGGTGGCAAGCGCCAGGGCGCGAAAGGGCCACCGGAGCGCGGAAGGAGCACGGAGGACGGCCGCCCGCCGGGGTGGCGGGCGGCCGGGGTGGGGGAGGTCAGCCGGCGAGGACGGCCTCGGCGGCGGCCGCGCCGCAGACGCGGGCGGCGCCGTAGGTGGCGATGTGCGGGGTGCCGCGCGGCGGGGCCTGCGGCAGGCCCATCTCGACCACGACGGTGTCGGGCCGGGCGGCGAGCAGGGTGTCGAGCGCGGAGCGCATCCACGCGTGCCGGTGCTCGTCGCGGACCACGGCGACGATCCGGCGCCCGCCGGCCGCGGCGAGGGCGGCGGCTCCCGCGCCGTCGCCGCCGAAGGTGCCGGAGGTGCTGCCGGGCAGCAGCCGCTCCAGTTCGTCGGCGACGCCCCAGGGGGTCTCGTCGCCGACGGCGATGTTCGGGGCCGGGTTGAACCGGGCGACGTACACCGGAGCGGTGACCGGTGCGGCGGCGCCGGCGCGGGTCACGGTCAGCGCGCGGCGGGCCGCGGCCAGGCCGACCTCCGGGTCGGGGACGGTCCTCAGGGCGTCGTCGCGGTGCGCGGCGGTCCAGGCGGCCAGGTCGCGCACCCGGGCGGCGGCGTCGGCGAGCCGTTCCTCGGGCAGTTCGCCGGAGCGTACGGCGGTGACGAGCGCGTCGCGCATGCCGAGCACGGTGGCCTCGTCGCACAGTCCGCCGCCCACGCAGATGGCGTCGGCGCCGGCCGCGATCGCGAGGACCACGCCCCGGTTCAGGCCGTAGGTGCCGGAGATGGCGCGCATCTCGATGCCGTCGGTGACGATCAGGCCCCGGTAGCCGAGTTCGCCGCGCAGCATGTCGGTGAGGATGCGCGGGGACAGGGTGCCGGGGCGGTCCGGGTCGAGGGCCGGCACCAGGATGTGGGCGCTCATGATCGCCCGGGTGCCGGCGGCGATGGCCGCGCGGAACGGGGGCAGTTCGCGCTCGTAGAAGGTGTCGGCGTCCACGTCGATGCGCGGGATGGCGTGGTGGGAGTCGACGTTGGTGTCGCCGTGCCCGGGGAAGTGCTTGGTGCAGGCGGCGACGCCGGTGGACTGCAGGCCCTCCACCCAGGCGGCGGTGTGCCGGGCGACCAGGTCGGGGCTCGCGCCGAAGGAGCGGACGCCGATGACGGGGTTGTCCGGGTCGGCGTTGACGTCGGCGGAGGGCGCCCAGTCGAAGGTGACGCCGCAGGCGGCCAGGCGGCGGCCCAGTTCGCGGGCGACGGCCCGGGTGAGGCCGGGGTCGTCGACGGCGCCGAGGGCGTGGTTGCCGGGGAAGGCGGAGCCGGTGCGCACGTCGAGGCGGGTGACGTCGCCGCTCTCCTCGTCGATGGCGACCAGCAGGTCCTCGCGTGCGGCGCGCAGTTGCGCGGTGAGCGCGGTGACCTGCTCCTCGCTGACGACGTTGCGGCCGAACAGGGCGACGGAGGCCAGGCCCTCGTCGATGCGGCGGCGCACCCAGTCGGGGGCGGTGGTGCCGTCGAAGCCGGGCTGGAGCACCGCGAGGGCGTTGCGGGTGAGGGTGTCGGTGCCGGGGGCGATGGTGGTCATCGGGGCGTCATCCCTTCACGGCGCCGTCGGTCAGACCGCTGACGGCCTTGCGTTGCAGGAAGATGAAGAGGATCAGGATGGGCAGCGCGAAGAGGGACGACGCGGCCATGGTGGCGCCCCAGTCGTCGCCGAAGGCGGTCTGGAACTGCGACAGCCACAGCGGCAGGGTCTGCTTCTCGGCGGACTTGTTGAGGATCAGGACGAGCGGGAACTCGTTCCAGGCGGTGATGAAGCCGAACAGCGAGGTCGCCATCAGGCCGGGCGCGAGCAGCGGGAAGATCACCTTGCGGAAGGCCTGCACGCGGGTGCAGCCGTCGACCATCGCCGACTCCTCCAGCTCCTTGGGCACGGCGGCGATGTAGCCGCGCAGCGTCAGGATGGTCAGCGGCAGCACCATCATCGTGTAGAAGGCGGTGAGCGGGACCAGGCTGTCGAGCATGTCGTTGTCGCGGACGGTCATGTAGATGGCGATGATGAGGACCTCCCAGGGGGCCATCTGCGCCAGCATGAACGTCACGATGAGACCGCGCCGGCCCTTGAACCGCATCCGGGTCAGGGCGAAGGCGGCGAACAGGGCGATGACGAGGGAGAACGCGACCGACAGGAGCGTGACGGTGACGGAGTTGAGGACCAGCGTCCAGAAGTGGTCCGCGTCGACGGCCGTCTTGAAGTGCTCCAGGGTGGCGTCGGTGGGGAACCACACCGGGTCGTCGGAGATGATGTCGCCGGTCGGTTTGAAGGCCGTGGCGAACATCCAGTACACGGGGAACACGAAGCCGACGAAGAGGACGACGGCGGTCGCGTTGGGCCAGATACGGCCGAAGAGCGAGCGCTTCACAGCTCGTCCTCCTCTTGCTTGAGCACCATGCGCAGGTAGTACGAGGTGATGGCGAGCAGCACCAGGATGGTCAGGAAGGAGATCGCCGCGCCGACTCCGAAGTGCTGGTTGCCGACGCCCTCCACATAGGCGTAGATCGGCAGGGTCTCGGTGAGGTGGTCCGGGCCGCCCTCGTTCATCGCGAAGATCTGCGGGAACGCCTTGAAGATCCAGATGACTTCGAGGAACGTCGTGGCGTACAGGAAGGGCCGCAGGAAGGGCAGGGTCACCGAGGTGAAGCCCTTCCAGGCGCCGGCGCCGTCCAGGGAGGCGGCCTCGTACAGCTCCCGGGGGATCGTGGTGGTGGCGGCGTAGAGGTTGATCGCCACGAAGGGGATGGACTGCCACACGAGCAGCAGCGTGACCACGGCGAAGGTGGAGAACTGCGTCTGGAGCCAGTTGTGGTCGGCCATGGAGTGCCAGCCGAGCTTGTCCAGCACCCAGTTGACGACGCCGAAGCGCTGGGCGAACAGCCACTTGTAGACGGTGGTGGCCGCGATGATCGGCATGGCCCAGGCGAGCACGAGGCCGATCAGGAGCAGCAGCCGCATCCGCTTGCCGAGCCGGGCCAGCAGCAGCCCGGTCAGGGTGCCAAGCAACATGATCAATGCGACGTTGACGGCGGTGAAGACGACGGAGCGCTCGACGACGCGCCAGAAATCCCCGGCGGACAGCACCTCCTGGTAGTTGTCGACGCCGTTCCACTCGGTGAGGTGCTGGATGAGCTGCCGCGGGTTCAGGTTCTGGAACGACAGCAAGCCGTTCTTCAGCAGCGGCCAGCCGAGCAGCACCAGGGTGGCCAGCAGCGCGGGCAGCAGGAGCAGGTAGGGGGCGGCGGCGCGGCGCCGGGACGGGGCCCCGAGGGTGCGGTCGTCACCTCGTGGCGAGGCCGGCACCCGGGCCTTGCGGACAGCGGGCTCCCCGGCCGTGTCCGTGCCTTCGGTCTGCACTGACATGAGTTGCCATCTCTTCCGTGGCCGTACGAAACACCAGGGCCGTACCCGTGGCACGGCACAGGTGTGGGCCGGGGGGGGGGGGGGGGGGGGGGGGGGGGGGGGGCGGGGGGGGGGGGGGGGGGGTGGGGGGAGGGGGGTGGGGGGGGGGGGGGGGCGGCGGGGGGGGGGGGGGGGGGGGCCGGGGGGGGGGGGGGGGGGGGGGCGGCGGGGTGGGTGGT
>NZ_JBVJOT010000072.1:13143-34194 GCF_055583025.1 Streptomyces sp. NPDC104831 | reverse complement strand
GAGAGACCGCCCCCCCCCCCCCCCCCCCCCCCCCCCCCCCCCCGTCCTCCCCCCCCCCCCCCCCCCCCCCCCCCCCGCCCCCCCCCCCCCCCCCGGCCCGTACGGTTTCGAGCGGGTGTGGTGCCGCTTCAGGAGCTGCGGGCCAGCAGTCCCTCCGCGAAGAGGCGGAACTTCTCGTCGGCGACGACCGCGTCCCCCTGCCGGAACGCCTCCGACTTCACCCACTGCGTGGCGGCCCGCACCTGGTCGGCGTCCAGGTCGAGGTTCAGGTTCTCGGCCGCGGCGCGCACGACCCGGTCGCTGGCCAACTGGGTGAGGACGACCGTCGGTTCGATGCCGAGCAGGTCCTCCGGGTCGTAGGGCTGGAACAGGGAGCGGTCCACGAAGGGCGTGCCGGTGGAGATGGTGCCGACGCCCGATCCCACCAGCGGGTCGGTGACCTTCAGCGGTGTACCGGTGGCCTCGGAGACCAGCCGCGTCAGCTCGGGGACGCGGCGCAGGTCCGGATCGGTCCACCAGAGCGGCTCGCTCGTGCCGATCAGGCCCGGCAGCCGCTCGGGCGCGTAGCTCAGCAGGAACATCAGCTGCTCGGTGCAGGCCATGCCGGACCGCTCCCCGAGGCCCAGCCACGAACTGGCGACGATGCGGATGCCGGCCCTGACCGCCTGCGCCGTGTTGGCGAGCGCCATTCCGAGGTCGTTGTGCAGGTGCGCCATGACGACGGCCTGGGGATCGGCCCGCCTGGTGACGTCCGTGTACAGCTCGTACGCCTCGTGCGGCAGGATGCCGCCGACCGTGTCGGCGAGCTGCACGCTGGCCACGCCCGCCTCGGTCAGCCGCGAGACGGCCTCGATCAGCAGTTCCCGGTCGGCCTGGGGCGCGTGGGAGAACGCCATGTCGATCGCCAGTCCGTCGGCCCGCTCGACCGCGTACCGGGCCATCTCCACCGCCTGGTCGACGGATTCCTTCGCCGATTTCTTCAGCAGCGCCTGGGACACCGCCTCGGAGCCCGGCAGGAAGTACATCAGCCGTCCGTGCGGTGCGCCACGCATCGCGGCGATCGCCGTGTCGATGTCGCGCGGGGTGCCGCGGCAGACGCAGGTCGCGCTGATCTCCTCGACCTCCTGCGCGACGCGGCGGGTGATCTCGAACTCCTCACGGCAGGCGGAGGGGAATCCGGCCGCGAACATGACGTGGCGGTGCCCGTCTGCGCCGAACATCCGCCCGTGGGCGCGGGCGAGGGCGATCCGCGTCTCCGCGTCCATCAGGGTCTTGCCCTGGGCACCGTCGCGCGCCGACTCCTCGAACACCACCAGTCTGCCCGCCTTGACGGAAGCCCGGACGGCATCGCCTTCCCACACCGAATCGTTGACCATCGCACTCTCCTCCACGTGCCGCAGTCTGGTCGTCACGGCGGCCGTCCCGGCTGTGGTCCGGGCGGCCGCGGCCGGAGCTGCCCGTGAGCACCGGCCGCAGGAACAGAGTCCGCGGGTCCCCGGAAAAATACGTGTGCCGCGGCCGTCCGCCGGGCGTATCAACGGCGCCGGCCGGCCCCTCTGCTGTGACGACCGGACCGCAGCCGTCCCTCAGGGGAACGGACAGGCATCAGGAGAGGACCCTCGCGATGGCCGTACCGATATCCACCACAGCCCAGCAGGACCCGGCCGCACGGCAGGAGGACGGTCCGAAGCTCGGCTTCGGCGTCCACTTCACCGACCACATGGTGACGATGCGCTGGACGTCCGCGCAGGGCTGGCACCCGATGCGGCTCGAACCGTACCGGCCGCTGGAACTCGACCCTTCGGCCCTGGGCCTGCACTACGGCCAGATCGTCTTCGAGGGGCTGAAGGCGTACGCGCAGGCCGACGGGACGGTGGCACTGTTCCGCCCCGGGTTCAACGCCCGGCGCCTCAACCACTCCGCCGCCCGCCTCGCCATCCCGCCGCTGCCCGAGGAGCACTTCATCGAGGCGTTGCGGAGCCTCGTCGCCGCGGACCGGACCTGGGTGCCCCAGGGCGTGGGCCGCAGCCTGTACCTGCGCCCGTACGTCATGGCCGTGGAACCCACCATCGGAGTCAGGCCCGCCCGTGAGTACCTGTTCGTGCTGATCGCCTCCCCCGTCGACCCGTTCTTCTCGACGGAGGTCAAACCGGTGACGGTGTGGGTGGCGGACGACTATGTGCGCGCCGCTCCCGGCGGCACCGGCGACATCAAGTTCCCCGGCAACTACGCCGCCGCCTTCCTCGCGCAGCAGCAGGCCGCCGAACACGGCTGCGACCAGGTGGTGTGGCTGGACGCGGTCGAACGGCGCTGGGTCGAGGAGATGGGGGCCATGAACCTCTTCTTCGTCGTCGACGACGGCCGCGGCAGGCCCGCCGTCGTCACTCCCCGGCTCACCGGCACGCTCCTGCCCGGCGCGGTACGGGACTCCCTGATCGCACTGGCGGCCGACGCGGGCTACCCGGTGCGCGAGGAACAGGTGTCCATCGACCGCTGGCAGTCGGGCTGGGAGGACGGCTCCATCCACGAGGTCTTCGCCTGCGGCACGGCCGCCGTCGTCACCCCGGTCGGCGCCCTCAAACGCGGCGCACGCCAATGGCGGGCCCCGGCCGGCACGGGCCACCCGATCACGCTCGGCCTGCGCCGGCGCCTCCTCGACATCCAGCACGGCTACGTCCCGGACACCCACGCCTGGATGATGCCGGTCACCGGCTGATTCCCCGCGTCCGGACCGCCGGCCGCCGCATCGGCCCGCTACGGCGACGGCGTCGAGGCGCTCACGGCTCTGGGCGGGGATCAGCCGACGGCCGCGCGGTGGGGCGTGCCGGCTCGGGGACGGCCGGTCGAGCCGGAGGTGTGGACGACGGAGCGCTCGCGAAGGCGGAGGCGATGCGAGCGACAGCGGGGTCGTCGTCGCGAGCCAGCCGGCGCAGGATGTCCTGCCCGATGGTTCCCGGCAGCTCGACCAGCGCCTGGACCAGACGTATCCGCGTCGCCGAGTCCGTGGCGGGCGCGGCGAGTTCGCCGACCAGTGCCGTCGTGATCCGCTCCGCGCACTCGGGGTCCCCGGAAAGCGTTCCCAGGACTTCCGCCGCCTCGACGTCGTTGGAGCCCTCGACCACCATGCCGACGAGTACCGGCACGGCCGCGGACACGCCACGCCTGCCCAGCGCCAGGGCGGCGTGTCCGCGCACCCCCGGGTCCGGGTCCCCGAGCGCGTCCGTGAGCACCGCGGCCGCGCCCGGGGCCCCGGCCATCCGAGCGATCGCCTGCACCGCGCGCCGTCTGACACCGGCATCTTCGGAGCGCATGCCTGCGGTCAGTACCGCCACGCCGCCGCCGTCCGATCGGGCGAGCGCCCAGCGCAGGGCGCCCGCGACGTTGGGGTCGGCTTCGGCGAGGACCGCCGCCGCCAGGAGCCCGGCGGGAACCGGGGTGCCCTCCGGCGGGGCCAGTACGGCCTGCTGCCTGCGTGCGGCGCTGGGCGAGTCGAGCCCCTGCATGAGCGCGACGACGCGCAGGACGTCCTGCCAGTCGGCGGGCGCGGAGGCATCGATCGCGCGCAGCCGTTCGAGCAGTTCCCGCTCCCGCTCCAGACGGTCCTCCGTCCACCGGATGAGATCACCGACCAGGGCTGACGGCGCGAAGGCCGAGTCCTCCAGGGCGCGTCCGATCTGCTTGAGCGAGAGCCCGAGGGACCGCAGGCTCTCCACGTGGAAGATCCTGCGGACGTCCTCGGAGGAGTACTCGCGGTAGCCGCCGACGGTGCGGCCGGTCGGCCGTACCAGCCCGAGGGCGTCGTAGTGCCGGAGCATCCGGGTGCTCACCCCCGAACGGCGGGCCACTTCACCGATCAGCACTCCGTGTCCTCCCCGGCGTTCGCGGCCTCGGCGACTTCACCCGGCTCGGTCCTCCCCATGGTCCCAGCCGGTCCCGTCGCGGTCACGGCGGCGGCGGCAGCGGCAGCGGCGTGATCCGGGCCGAGTGCGACGACGCGCTTCGCCTCCTCGACAGCCGCGTCGAAACCCCTCGCCGGGTCCTGCCGCAGCAACTCGGTGGCCCTGGCGTGCGTGGCCACGGCCGGGTCGGGACTCGCCGCGGCCTTCTCCAGGGCGGGTTCGACCGGGTCTCCGAGGTCCACGAGGGCCCGGCTCAGGCTCAGTCGCACCTCGCGATCGCCGCGACCGAGCTGCCGGACCAGTTCGTCGGCCAAGGCCCTCTTCCCGGCCTCGGGCACGAGGGCGACCGCGACCCGCCACGCGGTCCGCGCGACCTCGTCGTCGGCGTCCCGCAGCATGGAGCGCGTGATCCAGTCCCACGCGCTCCTGTCGCCGATCTTGGAGAGCGTGTGCAACGCCTGGCTGCGTGCCTGAGGTCTTACGGAGGTGAGTTCCCGGCGGATCCGGGGCAGGGTGACCTGCGGCGGGAGGCGGGTCAGCGCCCAGGACAGCATGTCCCGCACGTAGAAGTCCGGCTCGACCGCGCACCGCTCGACCAGCGTCTCCAGCAGGTCGGGTCCGGGAGCCGAACCGGCCGCGAGTGCCGCCCGGAGCCTGACCGACACGTTCTCGGCGCGCAGGGCGGCAGCCATGTCGGTGTTCCGCGGGGTTCCGTTTACGGGGTTGATCGAAACCACCTCCTGCGCTCAGGAGACACCTTGTCACCGTGTCAAGGTCAAGCCCGGCCGGTGGGGCACCACGGGTTTGCCGACGGTGCACGCGCCGTGCGAGCCTGGCCCACGGCGTACCGCTCGGCAGTGGAAGGGTTCCCATGACGCTCGGCATGGTTCTCGGCGATGTCTCCTCCCGCGCTGCGACGCGGGAGCGGTAGCCGCACCCACCGGAGCATCCGGCCCGCCCACGCACTCCTCGTCGCAGCGCGTTCCGTGCCCCCGCACGTCACGCACCCGAGGAGTACCCGGTGTCCACCGACCGCCGGAACGAACACACCCCGCGACAGACCCGACCGGGCATCGACTGGACCGAGGACGGCGTCGCCCACCGCGCACGCTGGCACTCGGAGAACGGCACCCCGGCACCGCGCCGCGTCGTCGTCGCCGACGACCGCATGAAGGCGGCGACCGCTCACCGGCTCGCCCGCCAGGGCACCGCGCTGCTGTGGCGCGGCGACTACCACAACGCCCGCCAACTGCTCCACGCCCTCGCCCGGCGGATCGACCGCGCCGCGCCCGCGCCGCCGGTGACCGACCCGGCGCAGACCTTCCACCGGCACCGCCGGGCCCGCCGCCACCGCGCCCGGGTCCTGGGCATGCTGCTGGTCCCGCTCGCCGACGACCACACCCTGGCGCTGCGCCGGGCCCCGGACGTCCGCCGGGCCTGCGCGCAGGCGTACGGCCCGGCCTCCGGACCGTACGCGGTCTCGCTCACCGAGCTGCTGGGCGTGCTCGGCGCGGCCGGATGGCGCGACAAGGGCGTCGAGGTGCCCGCGCTCGGCGCCCGCGTCCATCCCCACTACGGTGTCTTCGCGCCCGTACGGGGCGAGTACGTCGACCTGGTCGCCCGGGCCCCGCTGCCGTCCCCCGGCGGTCCGGGCCCACGCACCGCCTTCGACCTGGGCACCGGCACCGGGGTGCTCGCCGCCGTGCTGGCGCGCCGGGGCTTCAGCCGGGTGGTGGCCACCGACAGCGCACCGCGCGCCCTGGACTGCGCACGGGAGAACGTCGCCCGCCTCGGGCTCGCCGGACGGATCGAGGTACGCGGCCCGGCGCTCTACCCGCCGGGCCGCGCCGCACTCGTGGTGTGCAACCCGCCCTGGCTGCCCGGTCGTCCGGTCTCCACCGTCGAAGAGGGCGTCTACGACCCGGGCGGCGCCATGCTCCACGCCTTCCTCCACGGCCTCACCGGGCATCTGCTCCCCGGCGGGGAAGGCTGGCTCGTCCTGTCCGATCTCGCCGAACACCTCGGGTTGAGGGGGCGTGGGGAACTGCTGGACGCCATCGCGTCGGCCGGGCTGCACGTGGTCGGCCGGATCGGCACCCGGCCACGCCATCCGCGGGCCACCGACCCGGACGACCCGCTGCATGCCGCCCGGGCCGCGGAGGTCACCTCGCTGTGGCGGCTGGCGGCGCGGACATCCCCGTAGGAGCGGCGGGCCGGCACGTCGCGCCGGTGTGCCGTCGCGGCGGCGGGCGAGCGTCACTCCGCGAGGCCCAATGCCGCCGGCCTGCTCCGGCTGACGGGCGAAACACCAGGCATGAACCGGCCGAACAGGCACCATGGAATGACATTATTCGCAAATAAGACATAGTATCCATGGATCCGGTACCCACCGCGTCCGGAGGCCGACATCGCCACCGGCACCCAGACGAACGAGGCGAGCGCTCCCCCATGACTGATCCCGGTTCGACGAAGATCCTGATCTACGCGTTCAACTACGCGGACCGCATGCTGGAAGAGGTCCCCTATCTGCGGTACTCGGCCGAGCGCAGTCTGTGCTTCCTCGGGGATCTGCGCGACCCGGGCACCCGGATGGTGGTGATCACCTCGGAGGCCGTCGACCCCTATACGCTCGACTACCACCTGCGGGATGTCTTCCGCTTCGAGGGGCGGGCCCTGGACGACGTGCGGCGCAGGCTCACCCTGCTGACCCCGGCCTCCCGCGCGGCCCGCCCGCTGGACTCGCTGGTCGTGGCGGACGAGGCACTGGTCGAGACGTTGCGCCGGGCGGTCGCCGAGCGGCCCGCCGGCGTGATCGTGGACTTCTCCGCTTCTCCCGCGACGGACGAACTGGGCCGGCTGACCGGCGCGACGCCCGAGGAGCGCGACCACCTCTTCGTGGCCCGCTGGGGGAGCAAGGGCGGCGGCAAGGAGATCTGTCTGCGCGCCGGGGTCGCGGTGCCCGGGGGTACCTCCGAGGTGCTGCACAGCGAGGAGGAAGTGGTCGAGGCGATCCACCGGCTCTCCCGGGGCACGGCCCCCGCACGGCGTGCCATGGTCAAGCTCGACGCCATCACCTGGGCCGCCTCCATCGGCAACGTCCTGATCGACTGCGAGAAACTCCGGCACACCGGCGACCTGCTCGCGTCGGCCGAGGTGATCCGGCTGCACGCCGACGAGTTCCGCCGCGAACTGGCCGAACACGGCGCCGTCGTCGAGGAGTTCCTGGAGGGCATCACCGACTCCCCCAGCGGCCTGGGGCAGGTCGACCGGGACGGCACCGTACGCGTGGTCGCCTGCCACGACCAAGTGCTGAGCCGCGGCCAGTACTGGGGCTGCCGCTTCCCGTGCGACGAACGGTGGCGGCCGGCCGTCGAGGACGCGGTGCGCCGAACCGGCGGGGTGCTCGCCGGACTCGGCCACCGCGGCACCTTCGGCATCGACTTCGTGGTCGCCGGGGACCGGGGACCGCTCGCGGTCGAGATCAACCTGCGCAAGGTCGGCCCCAGCCACGTGATCCGCTGCGCCGAGGCGCTGGTGGGCGCGCGGGTCGGGGCGGACGGCACCCTGCGCGGTGCCGACGGCCGGCCGGTGTACTACACGCACAGACGGCTGCTGGAGCCCGAGACGCTCGGCAAGCTCGACCCGCGCGCCGCGGTGGAACGGCTGCGCTCCGAGGGGCTGTTGTACCGCCACGACACCGGCGAGGGCGTCGCCCTGCACGTCCTCGGCGCGCTCAACGCGTGCGGCTTCGTGGAACTGACCGCGCTCGCCCACGCGCGGGACACCGCGGACGCCTGCGCGCGGGCGGCGCAGGCGGTGCTGACCAGGCCGGAACCCGCCGCGTGACGGCGGCGGACCGACGCCCGGACGGGCTGCCACGGTAACCCCGGCCCGAAACCGGGCCACTCGCCCACCGGGAGCCGGCCTTCGACCCGCTCCCGGGGCGCCCGCAGATCACGGGGCGAGGTGATCGCGTACCCCTGCGAGCCAGGTTTCGACTCCGTCGGCAGGAGGCAACCGGCATCGCCGGGGGTCGGTTCCGGCCAGCCTGTCCGGGTGGGAATCCGAACGTTTTCGGCCGACTCCGCGGGCCGCCCGCGCCCCATCCGTTCGCGTTTTCCGCCACCGCCCGATGGCTGAACTGGGGTCCCGGCCTCCACCGCCGGTCGGCGGGCGGTGGGAACCGGCCTGTCCGGTCCTTACTCCGCCGGAACGTGCCGCTGTACTCTGACCCCCCTTGCGGCGACTTCGACTTCAGGTATCGGAGGCGAGATGTCCGGCGCGACACATGATCCGGTGTTCCCCGCGGTGGAGGCGGCGGCCTTCACCCGACGCCACATCGACGACCTGGCGGCCGGCCTGCTCGGCACCGTCCGGGTGCCCCACTTCTTCGGCCGGCCGGCGCTCGACTCCATGCTGACCTCGCTGCCCCGGGTCCCGGTGGTCAGCTTCGACCTGGACCGCATGCAGCATCCGATGGCCCGATTCGGTACCGCGCTCAACGACTACCGCACCCCCGAACTGGCCCTGGACGCCGACCGCTACTGGCACGACGCCGACACCGCGCGGCGCCAGTGGGCCGGGATCCGGATGACCCCCGACCCGTTGGAGCTGTCCCTGGACGCCCTCGGCCGGGCGTGGGGCGTGCGTCCCGCACCCGCCACGATCGACGGCCGGCCCGCCTTCGTCGGCATGCTGCGCGAGGTCAACGACGGCACCTTCATCCACTACGACGACATCAACCGCGAGTACCGCGGCGGACTCTTCGACCAGAAGGTCGTGGCCCAACTCGCCTTCAACGCCTGGCTGACGGTCCCCCGCGAAGGTGGCGCCACCACCGTGTGGCGCCACCGCTGGGAACCCGCCGACGAGAACCGCCGGCACGGCTACGGCTTCCAGCCCGCCGCGGTCGAGGACGATCCGTACGTCACGCTGTCCCCCACGGCCGGCGACGCCCTGCTGTTCAACGCGAACAACTACCACATCGTGCGTCCCAGCGCCCGGGGCCAGCGGCGGATCGCCCTCGCCTGCTTCCTCGGCATCACGGCGGGCGGCGAACTGATCGTCTGGTCCTGACGGTCCGCCTTCGGGGCGGCGAGCGGGGACCGTCCGGGTGAGCCGGCAGGTGGGGTCGGCCTGGGTGAGCAGGCCCATGCGGTTCCACGGCGGCCCCCGGACGCGGGGCCGACGACGCGGTCAGGGAGCGGTCACCTCGAACCGGGTGACGCGGACGGAGCCGCCGAGTGCCCCGGTGGTGTAGTTGAAGAGGGCGTAGCGGTAGCCCATGAAGAACTGCCAGGCGTTGTTCAGGGTGAACGCGGGTCCGAACGGGATGAAGTTGGTGCCGTCGGTGCTGTAGGAGAACCTGGCGGTGCGGTTCGCGCCGGGGGTGATGTCGGCCTTCGCCCGCAGCCAGATCCGGCTGCCCGAGACGTTGGCGCTCGCTCTCACGGTGCCGGTGCCGGTGGTGTTCCAGTTGGCGTCCATGGTGAGGCCGTCGACCATGACCACGCGGGTGCCGCCGCTGTCGCGCATGAGGCCGACGCAGGCGGAGGAGTCGCGCAGCAGGGCCAGGCCCGCCCGGTCCCCGTCCCGCATGCCGGAGTACTCCACCAGTGCCGTCGCGGTGGAGGTGGGCCCCGGAATGCGATGGGTGAGGGTGTTGCGGGCCCAGTACAGGTCGCCTGTGACGGTCGCGGTCCTCAGCGTGAGGCCGTTGCCCACCGACCACTTGGTGTTGTCGGGGTTGTGGTTCCACTCCCATTTCGGGGCCAGGGACGTCCCGGTGAAGTAGTCCACGCCCGTCATCGGCTCGACCGCGCGGGGCGGTGTGGGGACGACGGGGAGCGGATACGAGCCGCCCCAAGCGTTGTTGACGAGCTGCACGGTGGGCCAGCCGTCGGACGTCCAGGTGACCGGGGCCAGGACGGGGATGCGGCCGCCGGGATAGGCGTCGACGAACGCCATGTAGTACCACGCCCCGTACTGGGTCTGGACCAGCCCGCCCTGGTGGGGGACCCCTCCCCCGCTGACCGGGCCGGGCAGGTCGAGCAGCACCTGCCGGAGCGTGTAGGGCCCGAAGGGACCGCTCGTCGACTTCAGGACGTACTGGCCGTTGGCGGGGCGCGTCAGGAAGATGTAGTAGTTGCCGTTGATCTTGTAGAAGCGGGAGCCCTCCAGGGTCCCGATGTTCGACGGGGTGCTGAACACCTGCTGGGTGCGCACCTGGGTGCGGCCGTCCGCGGAGAGTTGCGCCACGTTGATCGTGGTGTTGCCGTACGCCACGTACAGGGTGTCGTCGGTGTCCACGAGCATGCCCGCGTCGTAGTAGGCGGTGCCGATGGTGGCCAGCCGGCTCCAGGGACCTTCGACGGTGGACGCCGTGTACAGGTACGTCTTGGCGAAGTCGATCTGGCCCACCCAGTAGAACGTCTTGTTGGACGGGCGGTAGGCCAGTGACGAGGCCCAGATGCCCCGGACGTAACCGCGGGCGCCGTTGAGGTCGTACTTGGACCCGAAGTCCAGCACCGGCACCGAATGGCCGGCGAACTCCCAGTTCACGAGGTCGTACGAGCGCAGGATCGGCGCACCGGGCGAGTAGTGCATGGTCGAGGCCGAGCAGTAGTACGTGTCGCCCACGCGGATGATGTCGATGTCCGCGAAGTCCTGCCAGAGCACGGGGTTGGCGTAGGTCGTGGCGCGGATCGGGGCAGGTGCGGCGGTCTGCGCGGCGGACGCCTGCCCGGCCGTCACGGTGGGCAGCACGCCTCCCGCGACCAGGCCGGTGCCCGCCGCGAGCGCGGCACGACGATTCACCGGATGACGTGACCATGACATGTGCGGCTCCTCGTGTCGTCGGCGCGCCGGACCGGAGGGGCAAGCCACGGCACCCCGGATGTTCGATTTCTCGAACGTTCTTCGGCTGATCGGACGTTAAGGATCGTAGAGAGCCCCGGGGGTCCGTCAACCCCTCTGCATCATTCGATGAGGGCGCCGAAACATTGCGACGCATCGACCGGTGGAGAGCGGGGGCGGTGCCGTCGCGCACCCCGAGGACGCGGCCCGGCGGCCCGCCTCGTACGCTGCCCTCATGGCATCCATCCCTGTCTCTCCTGCTCAGGCACTCGACGCCCTGCTCGACGGAAACCAGCGCTTCGTTTCCGGGACCCCGCGGCACCCCAACCAGGACGCCGCGCGGCGGGCCGAACTCGCCCCGGCCCAGAAGCCCTTCGCGGTCCTGTTGGGTTGCTCCGACTCCCGGCTGGCCGCCGAGATCATCTTCGACCAGGGCCTGGGCGACCTGTTCGTGGTGCGCACCGCCGGCCACGTCCTGGGTCCGGAGGTCCTCGGCAGCATCGAGTACGGCACCAGCGTGCTGGACTGCCGTCTCGTCGTGGTCCTCGGGCACGACTCGTGCGGCGCCGTCGCAGCGGCCCGCGCCGCCGTCGAGGACGGTGCGTCGGCGACGGGATTCGTCCGCGACGTCGTCGAGCGCGTCACCCCCAGCGTGCTCGCCGCCCGCGCGGCCGGCCTCACCGAGGACAGCCACATCATCGACACCCACATCGAGCACACCGTCGATCTGCTCCTGGACCGCTCGCGTGTCCTGGCCGACCAGGTCGCCGCCGGTCAGACCGGCGTCGTCGGCCTCGCCTACCGGCTCGCCGAAGGCAGCGCCCGGCTCGTCACCGCGCACGGCGTCCCCGGCGCGACCGCGTCCACCGCGCACGCCGGCTGATCGCCCACCCGGCCGAACCGCCTGCCGGCACCACCCGCGGCGTGCGGCGTGCGCACGCCGCGGGTGCTCAGAGCAAGCGGAGACCGGCAGGCCGCGCGTCCACGACGGGGACCACCCCGCTCCCCGGCCCGGCGAAGGCGGCCGGCGGGAAAGCGGGTCCTGGCCGGTCGGGCCCGCGGGAGCACGACCGGGCACACCTCCCGGCGGGCGACGGCGATCGGGACGGCCGGCGGGTCAGCGGAGCGCCCGGGCGTACGCGGACGGCATCCGGGACGGCTCGGACGACGGTCCGCACGGTGGTGCCGCCGGCCTCGCGCCTGGCGGATGCGTCACGCCGAGTGGCCCGCGTGCACCACGGCCCGGCGTCCCCGGCTGGCCGCCAGCACCTCCGGCAGCGGCAACGCCAGCGCTTGGGCCAGTTCGGTGAGTTCTTCCCGCGTCGGGCGGATCGGACCCTCGGCTCCGTCCTCGACGAACGCCTTGACGCGCGGGACGCGAATTCCGGTGGCGTAGGCGATCGCCTCGGCACTCAGGCACTGCCGGCGCAACGCCTGCGCGAGCAACTCGGCCAGTTCCATGGTCCACCTTCCTCTGGCTCCTCCGGCCGGTCCGGTCGCACACGGCCTTGGACGCCGCCCCGCGCCGGCCCGCTGCCCGGGCTCATGCGTGACGTATGCCCGGTCTGCCGTGTGGCATGAGTCGCAATCCCGGCCGGCATACCGGCGCCGGAACCGGGACGGCCGGGATACCGGCGAGGAGCCGCGAAGGCGATCGGGCGGCTGCGCCCCGGCGCGGGCGGGCCGGCACATCCGGAGGCGTCACGCGTGCCGGGCGTGGCGGGCCGGGCGCGCGGTGCTGATGCCGTACAGCCGCCAGGCGGTGCCGAGGACCAACGCGCCCGAGACCAGCGCGTAGAGGCCGACGACCTGTGCGAGGGTGATCGCGCCCATGTCCGGCCGAGCCCAGATCAGCACCCCGGCGATCACGGAGGCGGCGCCGGCCAGGAACAAGAGCCACTCGTGATGCAGTTCCCGGCGGAAGTGCACCGCTGCCCAGACCTCCGCGATGCCGGTGATCACGGCCCAGGCGCCGACCAGGGAGATCAGCGCCAGCGCGGTGACGCCGGGCCAGGCGATGGTGATCACGCCGGTCACGATGCCCAGGACGCCGCCGACCGCGTGCGCCAGCCGGTGCGCTGTGCCGCCTTCCTTGCGGACGGAACCCGCCAGCAGCGCCAGCCCGTCGACGAGCGCGTACACGCCGAACAGCAGAGCCAGTGCCAGGACCGTCACCCCCGGCCACACCAGTGCCACGATCCCGAACGACAAGGCCGCCGCACCCCGCAGTACCAGCATCCACATCAGCTGTCGACGCACTCGCTCGTCCCTTCGCTCGACCGAACCGATTCGCCCCTCATACCCCCGGTTCACCGGCTTACCGGCCTACGGCGGGGGGAGGCGCGGCGCCGTGCAGGCACCGCGGCGCACGGCGTCGTCCGCCCGGCCGGCCCACCGTCCGGGGGCGTCGGCTGGAGGTGGACGCGGGCGCCGGTGCCTGGGCACGACGCCGGCCCGGGCTCGGTCAACGCCGGCCTGCGACGCCCCCGTCGGACCGCCGCCTTGCTCGCCAGGGCGGACGGACCCCGGGCGCGGGGTGCTGCGGCTGGGACAGGGCGAGGGAGGCGCCGAGGAGTCTGCGCAGTGCGATCACCGCTGCTGCCAGGAGGACGCTGTTCCACGACGGCTCGCCGGCCAGTCGCAGCAGGCCGGCGGCGGTCAGGAAGTCCAGCAGCACGGCCAGGGCCCCTCGCACGGTGCGCGTCAGGCGCCAGGCCGCTGCCGCGGCGACGAGGCCGAGGGCGGTGATCAGCACGGCCGCCGTCTGTGGCCACGCGTTCATCCCGGCAGGTCCTTGGCACCGTGCGAGGGCGCCGCCTCTCCTCGTTCGAGTTCGGCCCGCTCCTGGGCGATCTCCCGGCCGAGGAAGTAGTTCAACGCGGTCCGGATGGCAGCGATGGCCGCCAGTTGGCCGATCTCCGTGAAGCTCGGCGCGACCGCCGTGCGCAGCACGTCACCGGCGAGCTGGAATTCCAGGCCCAGCACGAGGAAGCGGCCCAGGCTCAGCCTGATCCGGTTGAACCCCGCCACCTTGCCGCGTCCTCGCGTGCCCGCCCGTACGAACTGGACGAACGCCCACACGCCACCGATGAAGATGATCAGCGCACCGGCGGACTCGATCAGCCTGACCAGCAGACCGATCACCTCGCGCAGGGCCGACTCGGGCAGCACTTCCACCGACAAGGTCATGCGGGTGCCGGTACCCCCGGGCGCGGCCGACGACGCCCCTTCCCCGAGGTCTTCACCCGGTACCCGGGCCGCATCCGGTGCGCTCGCCTGGGGACCGGCCGCGCACCGACAGCGGCTCGCCCGCGGCGGCGTCGGCGGGACTGGACACGAGTCCGCCGGTGAAGCGGGGGTCGTACCGCGCTGCCGGGGGCTGGATGACGTGCGGCCAGTACTCCTGGCCGGTGCCGCCCCGGGTGACCGCGAACAGCCGGGATCCGTACCGGGATCAGGCCGGGCCGCGCGGGGCGACGCCGTCGCCGTCGCGACCGCCCTGGAAGGCGAATTCGAGCGGCGGTGTGCCGTCGGCCGGGGCGGCGCTCTGCACGAGCAGGTCGGGTGTGCTGCCGGCGGCCCGGGCGAGGTACGTGCCGTCGCCGATGAAGGCGACCGCGGTGGACGACGCCCCGGCCGGCAGGGCCTGGTACTGGCCGGGCGCGTCGGACAGGGCGTCGGCGTTCAGCAGCCGGGTCCCGCTCGAACTCCGGCTCGGCGGCGCGGCCGTCCATGCCCACCCACGCGGAGGGCCTCCGGACAGGTGTGGATGCCCGGACGGAGCACGCCTGACCCGTTCGGCCCACGGCGCGCCCGCCGCCGCGACGGAACGGGAAGGAGGACGGGTACGGCAACCGGCCACAGCAACCGAGGAGGACCATGAACGACCACCGGGACACACCCGACGACGGGCACCGCCGCCCCGAAGGCGTCGGCGACCGGACCGTCGAGGCGCTCGGATCGCTGTCGAAGGCACTGGAGACCACCGAGCGCGCCCGCGGCCACCTGTACAGCTTCCACCAGCTCACCGGCGGGGCCGACCTGGAGCTGGACCGGACGGTACGGCTGCTGCGCGAGGCCGGGCACACGGAGTGGGCGGACAAGGTGGAGACCGAGATCCTGGGCCGCAACGTCATCCCGGGGCATTGGACGTTCCAGATCGTCGAAGCCTACGACGACACGTACTACCGGCCCTTCCAGGAGTTGGAGCACCGCGCGGTGAGGGAACTCGTCCAGGGCCGCAGGCACCTGTACGAGGCGGAGATGAAGGAGGCCCGCCGCACCCCGGGTCACCCCGACCACGACGCGCGTCCACCAGCCGTCCGGGGCTGACCGAGGCGAAGTCCCACCCCGCATCCCACACCAGGACGGCGCCCATGCAGACGTTCCTGCCCGACTCCGACTTCCGGCGTTCCGCCCTGCTCCTGGACCGCCGGCGCCTGGGCAAGCAGCGGGTCGAGGCGCTCCAGGTCCTGCGCGGACTGACCGTGCCCGGCTACGGCTGGCGCAGGCACCCGGCCGTACGGATGTGGAGCGGGTACGAGGAGGCCCTGGTCCGGTACGGGCTGGAGATCTGCCGGGTGTGGCGGGAGCAGGGACACCAGGACAGCTGCGCCGCGTCACTCGTCGCCGGCTACGCCGGAAACCGCCCGGGCGCCCCCGTACGCGACCAGGCCGCGCTCGCCCGTGCCGGGGAACTGCCGCCGTGGCTCGGGGACGCCGCCTTCCACCGCAGCCATCAGTCGGCGCTCGTCCGCAAGGACCGCGAGACGTACGCGGAGGTGTTCCCCGGCGTTCCCGACGACCTGCCCTACGTATGGCCGTCCTCCGACCGGGAGGCCACCGCCACCTGACCACCGGCCCGTGGCGGCGAGCCGGGGCGAGACGGCGGCGGGGCCCCGCTCACACGCCGCGTGCGGCCCCCGGTCCGGGACCGCCCGGCGCCCACCGGGTGTGGTCGAGGCGGCGGAGGAGCACGGCAAGCGACTGCCGCGGGTCCTGTCCGGCCGTGTCGATGACGATGTGCTCCCGGTTCCACGGTTCGTAGTCGCGGTCGAGGACCTGCTGCCAATCGGGCAGTGGCAGGTCCGGGATGTCGGCCGATCGTGTGGTCACGCGGTTTCGGTGCTCGTCCGGGTCCGAGCAGACGACTTCCACCTCGGCGACGGGGACGGCCGCCCGGACCCCGACGCTCCGCCAGCTGTCGCGGGTGACGGCCAGCGGGTTCACGGATTCCGCGATCACGGTCAGCCCTTGCCGGAGATGATCGTCGGCCAAGGCGTACCCGATGACGTAGCCGGCCGGTCCGACGGGGTGCCGGGCCAGACCGGAGCGGACGACGGCCTGTTCGATGGTGTCGATGCGCAGGTGGACCGCGCCGACGCGGGCGGCCAGCAGCCGGGCCAGGGTCGTCTTGCCGGTGCCGGGCAGTCCGCCGATCACGATGAGCATGTGCTCATCCTGCCGGAGCGGTACGCGCGCGGGGCGAGGGGGCCTGCGGGAGGGCGGGTGCCGGACCGGGCGGTGTTCCGGCCGTCGAAAGCCGGCCGGACACCGCCGGACGCGTGCGTGCCTGGACGCCGCGCGGGCGCCGGTCCGTCACTGCGGGTCCGGGTGGTTGCCGGGCTCGCCGCCCGGTCCGGCCAGGGGTGTCGGTGACAGGGTCGTGGGTTCCTCGCCCGGTTCGAGCAGGGTCTCCGCCGCGCCGACGATCAGCGGGTCGGGGGTGCCGACCGCCTCGTGGTCCTTGGCCGGGTAGTCGAAGCGGCCGAGGAGACTGCGCATCGCCTCCAGCCGGCCCCGCCGTTTGTCGTTGTTCTTCACGACCGTCCAGGGCGCGTGCGGCGTGTCGGTGGCCCGGAACATGTCGACCTTGGCCGTGGTGTAGTCGTCCCAGCGGTCGAGGGAGGCCAGGTCCGTCGGGGAGAGCTTCCACCGGCGCACCGGATCGACCTGGCGGATCGCGAACCGGGTGCGCTGCTCGGCCCGGGACACCGAGAACCAGAACTTGACCAGCAGGATGCCGTCGTCGGTGAGCAGGCGCTCGAACATCGGGGCCTGCTGGAGGAACTGCCGGTACTCGTCCTGCGTGCAGAACCCCATGACCCGCTCGACGCCCGCGCGGTTGTACCAGGAGCGGTCGAAGAAGACGATCTCGCCGCGGGCCGGCAGGTGGGCCACGTAGCGCTGGAAGTACCACTGGCCCGCCTCGCGCTCGGTCGGCTTCTCCAGCGCCACCACCCGGGCACCGCGAGGGTTGAGCCGCTCGGTGAAGCGCTTGATCGTGCCGCCCTTGCCCGCCGCGTCCCGTCCCTCGCAGACCACGACGACCCGCTGGCCGGTGTCCTTCACCCAGCGCTGGAACTTCAGCAGCTCGATCTGCAGGATGCGCTTGGTCTGCTCGTACTCGCGCCGGCCGATCCTGTGGTCGTAGGGGTGGTTCTCCCGCCAGGTCTCGATCGGCCGGCCGCCGGCGTCCAGGAGCACCGGCCGTTCCGGCTGCCGGTCGTCCACCTCGAGCCCCCGCAGCAGGTCGTCCTCCCGCACCGTGCCGTGGGTCTCCTGGGTCTGGGTCGCCTGCTCGTGCTCGGCCACGACACCGCCTCTCCGCCTCGCCGCTCACCGGGGCCGTCCCGCCCGGTCTTCTCCCACGTGCCCACCCGAACGGGTCCCAGACACCTGTACCGTCGCTACGGTCGTTCCTTTCCGTACGGTGCGAGACAGAAAGGCGATCACATGGCCGAACTGCGCCTGGGACCACTGCTGAGGTACACCGACGGATCGTGCGCGACCGTGTGGGTCGAGACGGACGTGCCCTGCACGGCGCGCGTGCGCTGCCCGGACGGCGCGGGCGGCACGGCCTCCACCTTCCGGGTGGCCGGGCACCACTACGCCCTCGTCACGGTGACCGGGCTGCGACCGGGCACCTCGCCGTCGTACGAGGTGTTCCTGGACGACGCGCCGGTGTGGCCGCTGCCCGACTCCCCCTTCCCGCCCTCGGTCATCCGGTCCCCCGGCGGCGGCGACGCCGTCCGGGTCACGTTCGGATCGTGCCGCTGGGCCGCGCCCCCGGCCGACGGCAAGGACCCGGTCGGCCCCGACGCGCTCGACACCCTCGCCAAGCGGCTGGCGGCCGACCCCGACGCGCGGCGCCCGGACGTCCTGCTGCTCCTGGGGGACCAGGTCTACGCCGACGAGGTCTCCGAGGAGACCCGGCGCCTGCTGGCCGGTCGCCGCGACCTCGGCAAGGCGCCCGGCAGCCAGGTCGCCGACTACGAGGAGTACTGCCACCTCTACTACGAATCCTGGCTCGACCCGGAGATCCGCTGGCTGCTGTCCACCGTGCCCAGCTTCATGATCTTCGACGACCACGACATCGTGGACGACTGGAACACCTCCGCCGCCTGGCTCGCCGACATGCGCTCCACCGACTGGTGGCAGCAGCGGCTGCTGAGCGGCCTGATGTCCTACTGGGTCCACCAGCACCTGGGCAACCTCTCCCCCGCCGAACTGGCCGGCGACCCGGCCTGGGCCGCCGTGCGCAGCGCACCGGACGGCACGCACGCGCTGCGCGCCCTCGCCGAGCGGGCCGACGCCGATCCCTCCTCGGTCCGCTTCAGTTACCGGCGCGACTTCGGCCGGGTCCGGGTGGTGATGGTCGACTCCCGGGCCGCACGCGTGCTGGACGAGGACCGGCGCGCCATGCTCGACCCGGGCGAGGCCGACTGGCTGCGCGAGCAGGTCCTGGCCGACGAGGGGGCTTACGACCACCTCCTGATCGGCACTTCCCTGCCCTGGCTGCTGCCGCACCTGGTGCACGACGCCGAGGGCTGGGACGCGGCCCTGTGCGCCGGGGAACGCGGGGAGCGCTGGGCCCGCTTCGGCGAGTGGCTGCGCCGTGGCGCCGATCTGGAGCACTGGGCGGCCTTCCCGCGCTCCTTCGCCGATCTCGCCGGCCTCATCGGCGAAGTGGGATCCGCGCCGGGCGCGCCGGCGAGCGTGTGCGTGCTGTCCGGGGACGTGCACCACGGCTACGTCGCGCGCGCCTCCTGGCCGTCCGGCGGCCCCGGCATACCGGTCGTCCAGCTCACCTGCTCGCCCGTGCACAACTCCGTGCCCCTGACGATGCGGATCGGTTTCCGCTTCGGCTGGAGCGCCCCGGCCCGCCTCTTGGGGCGGCTGCTGGCCCGGCACGGCCGCTGCCCCCGGCCGCCGGTGAGGTGGCGCAAGCAGGGCGGGCCGTGGTTCGGCAACCAGCTCATGACCCTCACCCTGCGCGGCCGTTCGGCCCACCTGCGCCTGGAGCGCACCGGTGGGGACGAGACACTGCGGACCGTGCACGAGACCGTCCTGACCGCCGGGTAGTACAGCGCCGGGCGGCGTGCCGCACCGGGTCCGGGCCAGGGGCGGACCTGCTGGGCCGGCCGGAGGTCATCGGCCGTCGAGGACGCCGGGGGTGTCGTGCAGGACCACGCTTTCTGCCAGCGGGACGCGCCCCATGCCGATGTCGTACAGGGGCGAGGTCCGGTCGCCGGTGCCGAACGCGATGCCGAACAGCAGCTTGAGGTCCTCGTGGACGCCGAGGGTCCGGCGGACGGTGTCGGCGTAGAGGCCGAGTATGGCCTGCGGTATGCCGCGGTGGCCGCGGGCGGTGAGCGAGAGCAGGAAGTTCTGGGCGTACATGCCGACGTCACCGGCTGCCCGTACGCCGTCGCCGAGGACCGGTATGAAGAGGAGGGCCACGTGGGGTGCCCCGTAGAAGCGCAGGTTCTCGCGGACGACCTCCTTCCGGCCCTCGTGGTCCGAGCGCGCCACGCCCCACCTGCCGTAGACGAGGGCGGCGTGCTCGTGCGACCGGTCGCGGTGGACGCCCCGGCCGTAGTCGAAGGGGAAGTCGGGGGCGACCCGGTCCTCCTCGTGCGCCTTGAGCAGTTCCTCGCTCAGGGTGTCCCGGGCCGCGCCGGAGACGATGTGGACGTTCCAGGGTTGGGTGTTGCTGTTCGAGGGGGCGGTCTGGGCGTCTTCCAGGACACCGCGGATGTCCGCGGGAGACAGCGGGGCGGGCAGGAACCGCCTCGGGGAGTGCCTGGTTCGCGCGAGGTCGGTGAAGACTGAGGCGGTGGTGGGCAAGGAAGCTCCTTCGTGGGCGTTCTCGTTGTCGCGGCAGGGCCGCGGGCGCCGTACCGCGAGGCGGGGGCCGTGAGTCAGCGGTGCGGGGAGCGGTTGGGTTCCGCGGTTTCCTCCGGCGTGGGCGCGGAGGTGAGCGCCGCGAGGCGGCTCGTCCGGCGGTCCCGGACACGCGGGGCGCCTCGCGGACGGCGGCGAACGGGAGCGCGACGCGGCCCGGGGTACCCGTCGGTGCGACCCCTGGTCCGCACCCGGGAGTTCGCCACCCGGACATCGTGGCCGCCGGCGCCGGACGTGCGCGCCGGCGAGGTGTCGCTCGGGTCGGTTCCGATGATGCCGAGTTCCATGATGTGTCCCTCCGAAGGGCACGTCACTCCTCTGGAGGCGGGGTGACGTGGTCGGCGGCCGCGCCGGGCGGCGCGCGGCGCCTGCGGGGTTCGCCGGTTCGGTGGCCTACTCCGCGTCGCCGGGCCGGCGGTAGCCGCTTTCGATGAGGTCGCGCAGCCGGCCGAGCGACTCCTCGTCGGCGGCGCCGGTGCCCATCAGCCAGGCGACGGAACAGGCGGCGAGGAACAGGTCGTATCCCGTCACCGAAGGCCGTGCGCGTCCCGCCCGCCGGGCTGCCGCCACGTACGCGTCCGTCGTGGCGACGAGCATGTCGCAGGGCAGGGTCAGGGGGTTGTCCGGCTCCTGCGCCCTGGCCGCGACCATGAGCGGTTCCGGCAGCCCGCTGAACGCGCTGAAGTACTCCTCCAAGGCCCGCAGCCACTGCCGCAGCCCCTCGGCCGCGTCGTCGATCCCGGCGATCTCCGCCCGGCGGGCCATCAGCTCGTCCGAGCGGGTCTGCAGCACCGCCGCCAGCAGCGCCTCCCGGGTCGGGAAGTGCCGGTACAGCGTCGCGGGCCCGACTCCGGCCTCCTTGGCGACCGCCTCCAGCGACGTGCCCACCCCGTACTTCAGGAAGTGGCGCTGCGCCGCCTCCAGGAGCGCGGCCCGGTTGCGCATGACGTCCGCACGCGGCTTGCGCCCCTGCTGCCCGCCATTCATTCGCACTCCCGTTCTGCTGCACCGGCGAAACGGATGCTGCCTCCGTATTCTGGGGAGATGAAAAGAAGGAGGGCGTGCGCGCAGGGGGCAGGGGGGGGGGAGGGGGGTGGGGGGGGGGGGGGCG
>NZ_JBVJOT010000072.1:0-13133 GCF_055583025.1 Streptomyces sp. NPDC104831 | reverse complement strand
CTTGGTTTGGGGGGCCGAAAAGGGGGGGAGGCGCCGGTGAAGTGGGGGGGGGGTTCCCCCCCCCCCCCCCCCCCCCCCTTGACCTCAACTTTGATCGAGGTTGTTGGGTGAGTGACGGCGGTGATCGCAGCCGCCGCCTGAGCGATTCGGAGAGGACGCCGTCATGACGAGCGACATTCTTGTAGTGGGCACGGTTTCACCGGAGGTCCGGGCCGCGGTGACGGACGTGCTGAAGGGCCTGGAGAGAGCTTTCAACGAGAAGGACCCGGTCGCCCTGGGCGAGCGGTTCGCCGAACACGCCTCTTGGACCAACGCGAGGGGCAGGCGCCTTGACGGCAGGGAAGAGATCACCGAGTTCAGCACCGTGGCGATGAAGAGCTTCCTCGGCGATTCCTTCGCCCGGTACGACGTGGTCAAGCTGCTGGAGATAACCCCCGACGTGATCGCGGTGAACGTGGCGCAGACGCCCACCGACAGCACCGGAGGCCCTGTCGACGGCCCGCGGGGAGCGACGCTGTACGTGATCGCGAACCAGGCGGACGGCTGGCACATCGTGGCCGGCCACAACATGGCCGTCGACCCGCGGACCGTGTGACGCTGTCTCAGGTGTCCACGCGGACGGTGGGCGGGTGTGGCCGTCCTCGGCGGGCACGCCGCCCACACCGAACCGGGCCGCTTCGAGGGTTGCCGTCCCGTTCCCCGAGGCGTGCGCGCGGGCCGCGACGCGTCCGGTGGCCGGGATCGTTCCGGGCGGGGGCCGGCCCGAGAACGCGCCGCGCGCGGTGGACCGGGGGGCAGGGCTGGTGCGCCGCCGCCGGGGCCGGGGCCGGGCCGTGGGGCGGCCTTGCGGCCCCCGCTGTCGACGTCGGCGGGCCGGGTCGGGGCGGAGGCGTCAGGACCGTGTGCCGCCGTTCGGGGTGTCCCGGCACGGCGCCGGTTCGTCGGCGGTGATGACCAGGGCGGCCTGGTCGTCCTCCACGTGTCTGTCGTCGACGAAGCCGCAGACGTCCGCGGCCACCGTTTCGACGATCTCCGCCGCGGTCGGCCGTCTCGGCACGGAGGCCAGCGCCTTGGCCAGGCGTGCGTCGCCGTATTGTTCGCTTCCGTCGGTCCGGCACTCGGTGAGACCGTCGGTGTAGAGGAACAGGCTCTCCCCGGGGCGGAGGGTGAAGTGGCGGGCGGCGAGCCTGGGCGCGATGTTGATGCCGAGCAGTCCTCCGGACGCGTCGACCGTGTCCACCACGTGGTCGCCGTCCAGCAGCAGGGGCAGCGTGTGGCCGGCCCGGACGAGCTGGACGGCGAGGCCGTCGGCGGCCGGCGTGAGGTGGCCGTAGACGAGGGTCACGAAGCCGTTGTTCGCGTGGGCGTACCGGTCGTTCAGGGCCTTGTCGACGGCCTTGACGACGTCGACGGGGTCGTGGAGGAGCGGGGCGACGGCTCGGGCGGTGTGGCGGACCAGCGCGGTCGTGGTGGCGGCCATGGCCCCGCGTCCGCAGACGTCGCCGAGGACGAAGGACCAGCTTCCGTCCCCGCGGGCGAAGACGTCGTAGAAGTCGCCGCCGATCTCGAGCCCTTCGCCGGCCGGGTGGTAGAAGGCCGCGAGCTGTGCTCCGGGGACCTCGGGCAGGTCGGGCAGCAGGAGGCCCGTCTGCAGGTCACGGGCGAGCGCGGCGCGCTGGGCGTACTGGCGTGCGTTGCGGGCGGCCGAGGCGGCTCGCCGGGCGAGTTCCTCCGCGAGGGCGACCCGGTGGCCGTCGAAGCGGCGCCCGCCGGTGGACAGCAGGGTCAGCGCGCCGAACGGCCGCCCGCGGTCCAGGAGGGGGACGCAGACGTAGCCGGTGACGCCGAGGGCGTCCCAGGGGCCCGGGCCGGTCGGGGTGCGATGGGCCACTTCGGTCAGGCCGGAGGCCAGAACGCGCGCGACGGGGTCGTCCTCGGCGTCGCGCGCGGGGCGGTGGGAGGCCAGCAGGCTCCGTGCCTCCTCGGTCGGCGCGGCGGTCGCCACCCGGTGCACGCGTCCGGTCTCCAGGATGTCGACCGCGGCCAGCGGCGCCAGGGCGGAGCCGGCCAGAGCGGCCAGCCGCTGGAGCGTCTGCCTCTCGTCCAGCCGGCCGGCCAGGGCGGTGCTGGCGGCCAGCAGGAAGGACAGGTCGTCGCGGGCCGCCTTCTCCCGTGCGTCGGCCGCCAGCCGGGCCTGTTCCACGCGGTGACGCTCGATGGCGAGGGCGGCCGTGTCGGCGAAGACGCGGGTCAGCGCCAGGTCGGCGTCCTGAGGGGCGCGCGGGACCCGGTGGTACATGGCGAAGGTGCCCAGCAACCGGCCGTCCCGGTTGAGGATCGGTGTCGACCAGCAGGCGGCGAGCCCGGCCTGCCGGGCCAGGTCGCGGAAATCGGTCCACAGGGGGTCGGCGGTGATGTCGCTGACGCTCACGTTCCGGCGCCGGTGCGCGGCGGTGCCGCACGAGCCGACGCCTTCGCCTATGGCGATACCGTCGATGGCCTCGTTGTAGAAGTCGGGCAGGCTGGGAGCCGCGCCGTGATGCAGGTGCCGGCCCTCCTCGTCGGCCAGCAGTACGGAGACGAGCACGTCGGGGGACAGTTCCTCGATCGTCCTGCACATGCCGTCCAGGACGTCCGTCAGGGGCGCCCGCCGGGCGATCTGCTCCAGCAGCGCGCGTTGCTCGGCGGCCAGCCGCCGGGCGTGTCTGACCTGGGTGGTCTCCACTCCGATCATCCGCACGCCGATGACCTCGCCGTTGGCGTCGTGGCGGGCCTCGTAGGTGAAGTCGAAGTAGGCCTCGCGCGCTCCGTCGGCCATGCCGATGAGGACACGGGCGTCACGGCCGACGTGCCGCCCGCCCGTCCGGTACACCTGGTCCAGCAGGGCGATGTACCCCTGGGCGGTCAGCTCCGGCATGAGCTCGGCCAGCGGGACGCCGGTGCGTTCGCGCCGCCCGCCTCCGATCGCCTCGAAGAAGGCCGGGTTCGCCGCCTCCAGCACATGATCCGGTCCCGTCATGGAGGCGAACAGCGCGGTCGACGTGCCGAACAACGACGACAGGTCCTCGTCCGTGTCGCGCGCCGGCTGGGAACGAGTCACCTTTCTCGTCGACCGTTCGCGCCCCACTGCCATCTCGTCACCCTCGCCAAACAGCCTGCCGCCAGCGCCAGGCAGATCATCGTCTCGTACGACATCAATCGATGCCTCATCAGGGTCGTATTCTCCGGGATGGCCCGGTGCAAGCCTCCCGAAACGAACGAATGCTCGCTCCGGCGCCCTGTGCCTCATCCAACTGCCCCGGCCGGTGAAAGCCGGTGGAGCACTTGGAGGTGCACGGGTGCGCCGGGCGGCCGTCGGCGCGCCGCGTCGGCGATGTGGGGCCAGGGACGCGACGTCGCGCTGGTCGAGGACCGGCAGGACCGACAGACGACCGTCGGTGCCCCGACGGCTCAGCCGGCCTGTCCCGGCGTGCGCGGCGACATCAGCGGACCGTGCCGATGTCGCCGGCTCCCCGGGCCGTGTCGTCCACGGCCCGGCCGGCGAGTGCGTCGGCCACCGTGGCATGAACAGGCAGCAGCTGGGATATGCCGGTCATGTTGACCATGCGGACGAGACGGTCGGGGACCGCCGCCAGACGGACGGATCCGTCTGCCTTCTGCGCCGTGTGCAGGAGGCTGATGAGGGCGCTGAGGCCGGTGGAGTCGACGAAGTCGACCTGGGCCAGGTCCACGACGAGGTGCGGGACTCCTTCTCCCACGACGGCCGCGGCCCGTTCGCGCAGCATGGACGCCGTATGCAGGTCCACGTCGCCCGCGACGCTGAGGACGGCGCCGCGGTCGCCGGTGTACTGGACGGTCACGTGAAGGGTGTCGGTCACGTTGGTCATCACTCCTGGGCGGAGGGCTCGGTCACTGGTCGCGGACGAAGCCGCGGGTTCGCCGTGGCACCGCTCACGCCGCGGGCCCGTCGTCCGGGCCGGGGCCCCGCACGGTGGCCAGGCCGTCGAGACCCGAGACGGCGAGGACGGGTTCGAGCAGCGGCGTGACGATGAGCTGCAGCCGGTCGGCGTGGGCGAAGAGCACGCTCAGCCCGGCGCTGTCGAGGTACTCCACCCCCGTCAGGTCCAGCACGAGCGGGCCGGAACCGCCGTCCAGGGCCTCGGCCAGGGAACCGGCGTTGCTCATGTCGATCTCGCCGCTGACCGCGAGGCGCGCGGTGCCGTCCGGGCCCCGGCCGGGGGTGAGGGTGAGGGGCGTGGTCATGAGGCGATCCTCATCTGCATGTCGACGGTGGTGCCCGACGGACCGGGGGTGATGGTCACCTGCTGCATCATGGCCCGCATGAGGGCCACCCCCCGCCCCCGGTGGGCGTTGAGCTCGGGCTGGGGGGTCTTCCACCGGCCGCTGTCGGCGACCGTCAGACGCAGGTTGTCGACGAGTGCCTCGGCGCGCAGCCGCACGACCTCCCCCGGGGAGTGCCGGTGCCCGTGCTCGATCGCGTTGGCGCACGCCTCCCCGGCGGCCACGAGAACGTTCTGGATCGCGTTGGAAGAGAGGTCGCACCGGTCCAGCCAGCTGCGCAACGCCTTGCGCACCGGCGCGAGCTGCGACGACTCGGCGGGGAACGACATCTCCAGCGGCGCCGGATGACGGTAGAGGAGCAACGCCACGTCGTCGTCGTAGCCGCCGACCGGCGCCAGTCGCGACATCACTTCACTGGCGAGGTCGTCGACGGGTACGTCGCGGCCCGCCTGCACGGCCTCGCTCGCCTCGACTATCCCGATGCTGAGCGGGCGACGGCGGCGTTCGACGAGACCGTCCGTGTACAGCAGCAGCGTGGCGCGCGGGGGGAGGGTGCACGCGGCTTCCGGTCGCTGCCTGCCCGGCCGTACGGCGAGGGGCAGCGACCGCCCCTCCTCCAGCAGTGCGGTGCTGCCGTCGGGGTGCGCGATGATGCCGGGCGGGTGTCCGGCACTGGAGTAGGTGAGTTCACCGCTGCCCGGGTCCAGGACACCGCAGAACACGGTGGTGCACAGGGCGCCCGCCACGCTCGCGGCGAACTGGTCGAGGGCCATCAGCGTCCGGGACGGGCTGGGGTCCTGCAGCATCAGCGCCCGGCAGGCACTGCGCAACTGCCCCATGACGCTGGCCGCCTCCAGGCCCCGTCCGACGCAGTCGCCGACGACGATGCCGATCCGCCCGTCCGGCAGGGTGACGGTGTCGTACCAGTCGCCGCCCACCTCCAGCGGGCGGGTGGCGGGCTCGTAGCGGACGGCGAAGCCTTCGGGGAGCTGGGCCGGACCCAGGATGGCGCGTTGCAGCGCGATCGCGGTTTCCCGCTGCTGGTCGATCTGGTGGGCCCGGACCAGGCCCTGCGCGAGGTGCCCGGCCAGCAGCGACAGCAGCAGCTGGTCCTCCGGGGTGAACGGCCGGTACTCGCCCAGGTCGATCCACAGGGCCAGCGGGCCGTCGGGGTGCTCCAGCAGGACGCCGGCACCGGTGTCCCCCGCCACCGGGGTGAGCGGTGGCCGGTGGGGCAGCGCGGCGACTGCGTCCCGACGCTCCGGGGGGAGGTCCGCCCAGCCCAGGTCCGCTTCCGTGGCCGTGAGGTCGGGGAGGTCACCGGGCCCGAACAGGGCGGCGACCACGCTCCGCGCGCGCCATAGGGTCTTCAGCACGGTCAGGGCGCCGGACAGGGCCTCGGACAGGCTCGCGGCCTCGGACAGGGAGGTGCTCAGGGCGGCCAGGGCGCTCTCGCGCTGGACGGCGTAGTGCTCCGCGGTGACGTCCCGGAAGGTGCCGACGGTCACCTGGCGTCCGGTGTCGGGATCCTGGGCCGCGTTGTAGGTGACGGCCACCCACAGCCGGTGACCGTCCCGGTGGGTGACGGGGATCGTGTACGTGCCCTGCCCGTTGCGCAACAGCCCGGCGAAGGCCTCCTCCACCTGCCGGTGCGCCTCGGGGTCGGTGGCCGGGTCCGGCCACCACGGGTGGACCGGGGTGTACGGGAGGTCTTCGGGGCCGTAGCCGAGGATGTCGGTGAACGCGGTGTTGATCTCCACCACGGCTCCCGACTCGTCGCAGACGAAGAACGCCTCCTGAAGCGAGTCGACGAGCGCCGTCCGCCAGCGCAGGTGGTGACCGCGCAGCCGGGCCAGCTCTATGTTCGCGCGGACCCGGGCCAGCAGCTCGGCGGCGGCGAACGGCTTGACCAGATAGTCGTCCGCGCCCGCCCGCAGCCCTTCGATGGACGCCTCCTGCCCGGCCCGGGCGGACAGCAGCAGGACGGGCACCGAGGCCGTACGCGCGTCACCGCGCAGCCGCGCCACCAGTCCGAGGCCGTCGAGCCGGGGCATCATCACGTCGCTGACGACGAGGTCCGGCGAGTCGCGGCGGACGGAGTGGAGCGCTTCGACGCCGTCGCCGACGGTGGCGACCTCGTATCCCGCCGAGACCAGGATGCGGGTGAGGTACTCCCGCATGTCGGCGTTGTCGTCGGCCACCAGCACCCGGGCGCTGACGGCGCCTGCACCACCGGCCGGCGCGGCCTCCACCTCGGTCTCCGCCACGGGGCTCGCGGCCGCGGTGCCCATGTCGCCGCCCGGCAACCAGCGCAGGGCTTCCTGGACGTAGGGGTCGGCGGTGGCGGAGGCCACGGGGCTGCCCGCCGCGTCGACCACGGACCCGGCGGGGAGGTGCGCGGTGCCGAACGGCACCTTGACGGTGAAGGTGGTCCCCGCGCCCTCGGTGCTCTCGGCCGTGATCACGCCACCGTGCAGTCCGACCAGCTCGCGGACGAGAGCGAGGCCGATGCCGCTGCCCTCGTTCGATCGGGAGCGGGCGTTCTCGATGCGGTGGAACCGCTCGAACAGGCGCGGCATCTCCGCCTCCGGCACACCGATGCCGCTGTCGGCAACGGTGACCACCGCGTGCGCGCCGTCCCGGCGCACGCTGACCCGGATGGCACCGTCGAAGGTGAACTTCAGGGCGTTGCTGAGCAGGTTGAGGACGACTTTCTCCCACATGCCGCGATCGATGTACACCGGCTCGTCCAGGGCCGGGCAGTCGACGTCGAAGGCGAGTCGGGCCTTCTCGACGGCCGAGCGGAAGACGCTGGCCAGTTCCGCGGTCACCAAGGCGAGGTCGACCGGTTCGTAACGGGCCTGCATCCGCCCGGCCTCGATGCGGGAGAAGTCGAGCAGCGTGTTGACCAGCTTGCCCAGGCGCAGGCTGTTGCGACGGATGAGGTCGAGTTCCTGTCGCACCTGCTCGTCGGCCTCGCCGAGCCTGGTCCTCAGTTCCTCGACCGGTCCCATGATCAGGGTGAGCGGGGTGCGGAACTCGTGGCTGATGTTGGAGAAGAACGCCGTCTTGGCGCGGTCCAGCTCGGCCAGTTCCTCGGCCCGGCGTTGCTGCGCCTCGTAGCTGCGGGCGCTGCCGATGCCGGACGCGATGTGTCCCGCGGTCAGCTCGATGAAGCCCTGGTATCCCGGGTCCAGGGTGCGGTACCGGTTGAGGGCGGCCACGAGGAAGCCGTACGGCGCGCTGCCCTGCTGGAGCAGCGGCACCACGAGCGCCTGCGTGGGCGGTTCCGGCCAGTCGCCGGCGGGCAGGCCGGTGAAGGTTCCACCGGCGAGCGGCACCAGGGCCGTTTCACCCCTGAGCAGGGCCGCTACCGGCCACGGAGCGTCCGGGCCGTCGGCCGGGAGGACGGGGGGAGCGGCCGGGTGCCCCTCGGGGACGCCGGTCGCACCGGCCAGCCGGGCGGTGTCGCCGTCGAACAGGTAGGTCAGGGTGAAGGGAAGGTCTCGCCCGTTGCTGGCCAGCTGCCGGTCGGCGAAGGCCAGCACCTCCTGCTCGGTCCGGATCACGCTCGGATCCGAGCCCAGGTCCCGCAGCGTGGACATCCGCCGTTCCCCGATCACCCGCTCGGTGTCCTCGCTGACCACGCACAGCATGCCCACCACGTCGCCCGCGTCGTCCCGCAGCGGGCTGTAGGAGAACGTGTGGTACGTCTCCTCGCTGTAGCCGGACCGCTCCAGGAACAGCAGCAGTCCCTCGTCCCATGTGGCCTCACCGGTGCGGAGGACGGCGTCGACGCGCGGCCCGATGTCGTCCCAGATCTCCGCCCACACCTCGTTCGCGGGGCGCCCGAGCGCCCAGGGGTACTTGCGACCGAGCGTGTCGCGCCGGTAGGCCGCGTTGCAGAAGAAGGTCAGCCGCTCGCCCCATGCCATCCACATGGGGAACCGGGAGGACAGGAGGATGCTGACCGTGGTCCGCAGGCTCTGCGGCCAGCCCTCGGGCGGCCCGAGGGGCGTCGAGGCCCAGTCCACCCCGGCCAGGTCCCTGCCGATCTCGCGATCGGCCGCGAACACGTCGCCAGCCGCTGTCGACGGCATGTGTTCGATCCCGTCGGAACGTGCCACGCGACACCCTTTCCCTCACGCAGGCCCACCGCTGTGGCCATGACTTCAGCCGAACCACCCTCGCGATCGTCCCGGTGACCGCGCACACCCATGCCTGTATGCCCCGGAATCGCCGTCCGATGCCGACGATCGCCACGTCCACGCTCGCACGACCGTCGGATTCTCCCGCACCGGGCGGCTGCTCCGAAAGCGCCGGACACATGATGCGGCACCACAGGTCCGGGGCTGCCCGGCGGGTGGCCGCGGCCTCACAGGATAGTCCAGGGGGTGCGGGCCGGTGCCGGCACGGGCGGACCGAACGGCGACCCGGCCGGGGAGGATGGAGCACTCAATCGGGCACGATAATGCTCATCTGCGCAGCCGGTGATGTCGTCCTCGGCCGCATCGGGGCCGTCCGCGCCCGCCGTCACCGCCCCGCCGACGCCCCCGCTCACCGACGGACCGGAAAAAGCCGCGGACGGCTGTCGATCCGGCTCCGTCCCGTTCGACATCAGGATGTGCGGCGCCCGCCGCACGATGACGCGACGGAACCCGACGAGGCACACGTGGATCAACTTCTCAGAGTCATGAACTTCAACGTCTCGAGCGACGGGATCGGTGCCGGCGAGCACCAGACTCTCGAAAGGCCGTTCGGGCACGACCGTCCCGAGAGGCTGTTCGCCTGGGCCGGGGCGACGGCGAGCTGGCCCATGCGCACCGATCCCGGCGGGAGCCGGGGTCTGGACGACTACTTCACCCGGGACTTCGCCCGGAACATCGGAGCCGAGATCATGGGCCGCAACAAGTTCGGGCCCCAACGGGGACCTTGGCAGGACCACGAGTGGCGCGGCTGGTGGGGGCAGGAACCCCCGTTCCGCACGCCGGTGTTCGTCATGACCCACCACGAACGCCCGTCGTTCACGCTCGGTGACACCACGTTCCACTTCGTCGGCGGCGCCCCGGCCACGGTCCTGCGGCGGGCGCGGGAAGCGGCACAGGGCAAGGACGTCCGGCTCGGTGGCGGGGTCACCACCATCCGCCGGTTCCTCGACGCCGGGCTCGTCGACACCCTGCACGTCGCGGTCTCGCCGATCGAACTCGGATCCGGACTGCGGCTCTGGGAGTCCCCCCACGAACTACGCGACCGGTACCACCTGGAGGTGGTGCCCAGCCCGAGCGGGGTCGCCCACCACCTGTTCTGGCGAAGGTAGCGCCACGCGAGCCTCCTGGCGGCCGGGGTCCGTCCGCCAGGAGGCGCACCGCCCCGGCGGGCGCCGTCGTCTCCCCGGGGGCGGCGGGTCCCCGCGGTGCGGGTACACCCGGCGGGCGCGGATGTCGCGTCCAACGGGCCGAACGTGTGCGGGCCGTCCGCGTGACAGCCGTCCGATCCGGGAATGTCGTCACCGCCCCGCGGGTCCCGGCGGCGAAGCCTGTCGGCATGCATTCCATTGGACACCGTGTGGCTGCTCTCCGGCCCAGACTGGGCCGGGCCGGGCTGGCCTGCGCACTCGTGGCGGGGCTGGCCCCTGCCCTGATCATCGGCGTGGGGGCCGGCCAGGCCCAGGCCGCCCCGCTGCCGGGCGGGCTCGGCCCCTGCGTCCCGGGCGACTGCCCGGACCCGTTCCCGGGCATCAACAACGGCCCCTTCGCCGGCCGGGACAACGGCATCAACATCTTCGTCGGCAACGACTTCCTCGTCCGTGGCAGGGCCGCGGAGGCGGAGGGCCGGGTCGTCGTCCTGGACGACTTCGACATGGCCAAGGACACCGCCGGCAGCGCCGTCTACAACGTCGGCATCGTCGGGGTCGGCTCGCGGGTGCCCCCGCCCGACGGCGCGGACTTCCTGACCACCGGCGGCGACATCACCGTCGCCCCCGGGCAGCGGCTGCTCGCCGAGGGCGGGGTCGTCCGGTACGCCGGCACGGTGACCGGCACGGTGGAGGCCACCCTCGTCCACGACCCGGACGCCGCACAGCCGTACGTGCCGCTGCGCGACCAGCTCACCGCCGCGAGCCAGTGCTACGCCCGCGTGGACGGGGCTGCCCGGCCGGCCACGGGTACGGCGGTGAACCAGGGCTACCAGACGCTGTTCACGGGCGACGGCACCTCCGCGATCCAGGTGTTCAACGTCGACTTCGACCTGACCGGCCCCGGCGGGGGTCAGCAGGGGATCGCCTTCGCGAACATCCCGGACGACGCGACGGTCCTGGTCAACATCGTCGGCGCCAACCGGGTGATCAACACCTACAGCGGCGGTATCGACGACGCGACCGACCCGTTCAACGCCTACCGCGAACGCCTGCTGTGGAACTTCCCGGACGCCACCTCGGTGAACCTGACCGGCTCGGGCCAGTTCCAGGGCAGTGTCCTGGTCGGCCAGCAGGCGTCCATGACCACGGTGTCGCTGCCCGGGATGGACGGCCGCTTCCTCACCACCGGTTCCCTGACCCACACCAGCGCCCAGACGGGCGTCGAGTTCCACTCGTACCCGTTCAACGGCGACCTGCCGGACTGCGGCGGCGAGCCGCAGCCGGTCACCGGCGAGGTCCGCGTCGAGAAGACCGACGCCGAGACCGGTGCTCCCCTCGCCGGCGCGGAGTTCGAGCTGTGGGAGGAGACCAACGGCACACCCGGCCTCCAGACCGGCGGCGCCGACCCCGACACCCAGGTCGGTGACACCTGCACCACCGGCACGGACGGCGTCTGCGCGCGCACGGTGGAGACGGGCACGTACTACTGGCGCGAGACCGCCGCCCCCGACGGCTACGACCTGCCGAACCCGAACGTCTTCGGCCCCGTGGTGCTGACCGAGGCCAACGCGGACGACGGCGTACAGGTCACCGCCGAGAACACCCCGAGCGAGGAGCCGCAGCCGGTCACCGGCGAGGTCCGCGTCGAGAAGACGGACGCCGTGACGGGCGATCCCCTGGCGGGCGCCAAGTTCGAGCTGTGGGAGGAGACCAACGGGACGCCCGGCCTCCAGACCGCGGGCACCGACCCCGACAGCCAGGTCGGCGGGGTGTGCACCACCGACGCGAACGGCCTGTGCGCACGGACGGTGGAGACCGGCACGTACTACTGGCGCGAGACCGCCGCCCCCGACGGCTACGACCTCCCCGACCCGAACGTCTTCGGCCCCCTGACCCTCACCGAGGCCAACGCCGACGACGGCGTCCAGACCACCGCCGAGAACACCCCGAGCGAGGAACCGCAGCCGGTCACCGGCGAGGTGCGCGTCGACAAGACCGACGCCGTGACCGGAGAGCCGCTGGACGGCGCGGTGTTCGAGCTGTGGGAGGAGACCAACGGCACACCCGGCCTCCAGACCGGCGGCGCCGACCCCGACACCCGCGTCGGCGGCACCTGCACCACCGGCACGGACGGCGTGTGCGCGCGCACGGTCGCACCGGGCACCTACTACTGGCGCGAGACCACGGCCCCCGAGGGCTACGACCTGCCGAACCCGAACGTCTTCGGCCCCCTGGTCCTGACCGAGGCCAACGCGGACGACGGCGTACAGGTCACCGCCGAGGACACCCGGACCGAGGAACCCCAGCCGGTCACCGGTCAGGTCCGCGTCGAGAAGACCGACGCCAGGACCGGCAACCCGCTCGCGGGCGCCGTTTTCCAGCTGTGGAAGGAGACCAACGGCACACCCGGCCTCCAGACCGGCGGCGCCGACCCCGACACCCAGGTCGGCGGCACCTGCACCACCGGCACGGCGGGCCTGTGCACACGCACGGTCGCACCCGGCACCTACTACTGGCGCGAGACCACGGCCCCCGCGGGCTACGACCTCCCCGACCAGAACGTCTTCGGCCCCCTGGTCCTGACCGAGGCCAACGCGGACGACGGCGTACAGGTCACCGCCGAGAACATCCGGACCGAGGAACCCGGCACCGAGGGCTCCCTCAAGGTCGAGAAGACCGACGCCGGGAACGGCAAGCCCCTCGCGGGCGCGGTCTTCGAGCTGTGGAAGGAGACCAACGCGGTGGCCGGGCTGCAGACCTCCGGCGCCCACCCCGACACCCGCATCGGTCAGAGGTGCACGACCGACGCCCGGGGCGACTGCACCTTCGACGGCCTTTCGCTCGGTGAGTACTACGTGCGCGAGGTCGCGGTGCCCGAGGGCTACGAGCTGCCCGGCAACCCGGTCAGCGGACCGCACGAGCTGACCGAGGAGAACGCCGAGGACGGCATCACCGTCCGGCTGGGCAACAAGCGCTGCCGGCCCGGCGACCACGGCTACGGCGACGGCTACGGGCACTCCGGTGGCCACGGCGGCTCCGGCAACGGCTGCGGAGCCCCGGACGGCGACGGCGATTCCGGCAAGGAGTACGGAGACGAGTAACGGCGCGTTGGGCACCACCTCCGGCGCCGCCGGAAACCGCCGGCCGCGGGGCATCCGTCCCCGCGGCCGGCGGCCGTGTTCCGGTCCTTTCGCACCCCGTGGCCCCCGCCGCCCGTACCGGGCCCGCCGCCGCGGCGCCGGGCACCACCCGTGTCGGCTTCCCCCCGGACTGCGGCCCGGTGAAGGCCGTGGTCGTCAAGGGGGCCTCAGGCGGTGAGGGTTTCGTGGAGGGCGTCGAGGCCGTCGCGGTAGATGCCGGTGAAGAGGTCGACGACTTCTTCCTCGGTGGCGCCGTCGGGGTTGAAGCGGCCGGACCACTGGACCTCGGCGGCGTTCTCCTGGCCGGGGATCGCGTGGACGCGGAGGGTGGAGAC
>NZ_JBVJOT010000071.1:0-35534 GCF_055583025.1 Streptomyces sp. NPDC104831 | reverse complement strand
TCCCTCCCCCCCCCCCCCCCCCCCCCCCCCCCCCCCCCCCCCCCCTTCCCCCCTCCCCCCCCCCCCCCCCCCCCCCCCCCCCCCCCACGACGTCATCCGGTGATCAGCGTATCGGCCGGCACCGGCAGCCGTGGGCGGACGGCCGAAGCCGCCCGCCCGTGCGCCGGTCCGGTGCTTCCGTGCTACCCCTCGTCCCCGGCCTGTTCGCGCAGGCGTGCGGCGACCTGCGGCGGCATCGGCTCGTGCCGGGCGTAGGCGCGGTCGAAGCGGGCCGTGCCGTGCGAGAGGGAGCGCAGGTCCACGGCGTAGCGGCCGATCTCGAACTCGGGTACCTCGGCGCGGATCAGGGTCCGTCCCGTGCCCACCTGCTCGGTGCCGAGCAGCCGGCCGCGGCGGCCGGAGAGGTCGCTCATCACGGCGCCCACGTACGCGTCGCCGACGAGCACGCCGACCTCGGCGACCGGCTCCAGCAGATGGATCCTCGCGTCGGCGGCGGCCTCACGGAGGGCGAGCGCGCCGGCCGTCTGGAAGGCGGCGTCGGAGGAGTCCACCGAGTGGGCCTTGCCGTCCAGCAGCGTGACCCGCACGTCCACCAGGGGGTAGCCGGCGGCGACGCCCTTGGCGGCCTGCGCGCGGACGCCCTTCTCGACGGACGGGATGAACTGCCGGGGCACCGCGCCGCCGACCACCTTGTCCACGAACTCGATGCCCGAGCCGCCCGGCAGCGGCTCCACCTCGATCTCGCAGATGGCGAACTGGCCGTGGCCGCCGGACTGCTTGACGTGCCGGCCCCGCCCGGCCGCCCTGGTGGCGAACGTCTCGCGGAGGGAGACCTTGTGCGGGACGACGTCGACCTGGACGCCGTAGCGGCCGCGCAGCCGTTCCAGGGCGACGTCGGCGTGCGCCTCGCCCAGGCACCACAGGACGACCTGGTGGGTGTCCTGGTTCTGTTCCAGGCGCATCGTCGGGTCCTCGGCGACCAGCCGGGCCAGGCCCTGGGAGAGCTTGTCCTCGTCGGCCTTGCTGTGCGCCCGGATGGCGACCGGCAGCAGCGGGTCGGGCATCCGCCAGGGCTCCATCAGGAGCGGGTCGTCCTTGGCGGAGAGGGTGTCGCCGGTCTCGGCGCGGCTCAGCTTGGCCACGCACACCAGGTCGCCGGCGACGGCGTGGGTGACCGGGCGCTGCTGCTTGCCGAAGGGCATGGACAGGGCGCCGACCTTCTCGTCCACGTCGTGGTCCTCGTGGCCGCGGTCGGCGAGGCCGTGCCCGGAGACGTGCACCGGCCGGTCCGGGCGCAGGGTGCCGGAGAAGACCCGGACGAGGGAGACGCGGCCCACGTAGGGGTCGGAGGAGGTCTTGACGACCTCGGCGACCAGCGGCCCCTCGGTGTCGCACGGCTCCAGCTCGCGCGGGCGGCCGTCGAGGGTGGTGACGCCGGGCAGCGGATGCTCGAACGGGGTGGGGAAGCCGCCGGTGACCAGCTCCAGCAGCTCCACCGTGCCGAGCCCCTGCCGGGCGCCCCCGGCGGCGGGGGCGGCGGCCAGCACGGGGAAGAAGGACCCGCGCGCCACCGCCCGTTCCAGGTCCTGCACCAGGGTCTTGACGTCGACCGGTTCACCGCCCAGGTACCGGTCCATGAGGGTCTCGTCCTCGCTCTCGGCGATGATGCCCTCGATGAGCCGGTCGCGGGCCTCCTCGATGCCGGGCAGCTGGTCCTCGCCGGGCTCGGACTCCTTGCGCTCCCCGGAGGAGTAGTCGAACAGCTTCCGCGACAGCAGCCCGACCAGCCCGGTCACCGGCGTGTGCCCGTCGGGGCCCTCGGGGCCGCGCAGCGGCAGGTACAGCGGCAGGACGGCGTCGGGATCGTCGCCGCCGAAGGCCTCCGCGCAGGTCCGGGTCATCTCCTCGAAGTCCGCGCGGGCGGCCTCCAGGTGGGTGATCACGATCGCGCGGGGCATGCCGACGGCCGCGCACTCCTCCCACACCGTCCGGGTGGCGCCGTCGACCCCGTCCGAGGCCGAGACGACGAAGAGGGCCGCGTCCGCGGCGCGCAGCCCGGCCCGCAGCTCCCCGACGAAGTCGGCGTACCCGGGGGTGTCCAGCAGGTTGACCTTGATGCCGTCCCACTCGACGGGCACCAGGGAGAGCTGGACCGAGCGCTGCTGGCGGTGCTCGATGTCGTCGTAGTCGGAGACGGTGCCGCCGTCCTCCACGCGGCCCGCCCGGTTCACCGCCCCCGCGGTCAGCGCGAGGGCCTCCACCAGGGTCGTCTTGCCCGAGCCGGAGTGGCCGACCAGCACCACGTTCCGTACGGAGGCGGGCCGGTCGGCCGTGAGAGCCCTGCCGGCGGCCCCGGGGTGGTGTGTCTGTGCCTTGTCGCCCATGATCCTGCCTCCCGTGCACGGTGAGGTCGCTGTGGGCGCGGGACACGCGGGATCCGCGTGCTCTGGCGGCTCCGGCGACGCCCGCGGTCATTCGAGCTTTCCACTCCGGTCACGTCGCGTCCATACGAAGGGCTACGTAGAGTGCGCGCCGGGGTCCGTTTCCGTCACGACCGCCTCGTGGGGCGCCGTGCGCGCCGCTTCCGGGCGCCGGCCGCGGGTGCCCGCCCGTCGGCCACGCGCGCGCGTGGCTACGATGGGCCAGCCGGCGGCCAGCAGGGCCGCGGCGTCACCGACCGTCGGGAAGGCCATGCTGAACAAGTACGCGCGTGCATTTTTCACGCGTGTCCTCACACCGTTCGCCGCGTTTCTCATCCGGCGGGGGGTGAGCCCCGACACGGTGACGCTCCTCGGCACCGCCGGGGTGGTCGCGGGGGCTCTGGTCTTCTACCCCAGGGGCGAGTTCTTCTGGGGCACGGTCGTGATCACCCTGTTCGTCTTCTCCGACCTGGTCGACGGCAACATGGCCCGCCAGCTGGGCCGCTCCAGCCGCTGGGGCGCGTTCCTGGACTCCACCCTGGACCGGGTGGCGGACGGCGCGATCTTCGGCGGGTTCGCCCTGTGGTACGCGGGCCGGGGCGACGACAACGTGCTGTGCGCGGTGTCGATCTTCTGCCTGGCCAGCGGACAGGTGGTCTCGTACACCAAGGCGCGCGGCGAGTCGATCGGGCTGCCGGTCGCCGTCAACGGGCTCGTCGAGCGCGCCGAGCGGCTGGTGATCTCGCTGGTCGCGGCCGGCTTCGCGGGCCTGCACAAGTTCGGTGTGCCGGGCATCCAGTGGCTGCTGCCGATCGCGCTGTGGATCGTCGCGGCGGGCAGCCTCGTCACCCTGGTCCAGCGGGTGGTCACCGTCCGCCGCGAGTCCGCGGAGGCCGAGGCGGCGGCCGGGCAGCAGGCCGGCGGGGCCGCGCGGTGAGTGCCGCCGACCGGTTCGCCGACGGGCTGTACGGCCTCGGCTGGAGCACCGTGAAGAAGCTCCCCGAGCCGGTCGCCGCGCGCCTGGGCCGGTCCATCGCCGACGCCGCCTGGAAGCGGCGCGGCAAGGGCGTACGGCGGCTGGAGGCGAACTACGCGCGCGTGGTGCCCGGCGCGTCCCCCGAGCGGCTGGCGGAGCTGTCCCGCGCGGGCATGCGCTCGTACCTGCGGTACTGGATGGAGTCGTTCCGGCTGCCGGCCTGGAGCGCCGAGCGGGTGAGGACCGGCTTCGAGCCGCAGGACCTGCACCATCTGACCGAGGGGCTGGCCTCCGGCCGGGGCGTGGTCCTCGCCCTGCCGCACCTGGCCAACTGGGACCTGGCCGGGGCCTGGGTCACCACCAAGCTGGAGACGCCGTTCACGACGGTCGCCGAGCGGCTGAGGCCGGAGTCGCTCTACGACCGCTTCGTGGCCTACCGCGAGGGCCTCGGCATGGAGGTGCTGCCGCACAACGGCGGCGCCGCCTTCGGCACCCTGGCCCGGCGGCTGCGCGACGGCGGCCTGGTCTGCCTGGTCGCCGACCGCGACCTGTCCGCCTCGGGCGTCGAGGTCGACTTCTTCGGGGAGCCGGCCCGCATGCCCGCCGGCCCGGCCCTGCTCGCCCAGCAGACCGGGGCGCTGCTGCTGCCCGTCACCCTCTGGTACGACGAGTCGCCCGTCATGAAGGGCCGGGTGCATCCCCCGATCGAGGTACCCGGCTCAGGTACGCGCGCGAAGAAGACGTCTGTCATGACACAGGCCCTGGCCGACGCCTTCGCCACCGGGATCGCCGAGCACCCGGAGGACTGGCACATGCTCCAGCGCCTGTGGCTCGCCGACCTCGACCCCGCGAAGGGACCCTCGTGAGAATCGGGATCGTCTGCCCGTACTCCTGGGACGTGCCCGGTGGCGTCCAGTTCCACGTCCGCGACCTCGCCGAGTACTTCCTGCGGCTCGGCCACGACGTCTCCGTCCTGGCCCCGGCCGACGACGACACCCCGCTGCCGCCGTACGTCGTCTCGGCCGGGCGTGCGGTGCCGGTGCCGTACAACGGCTCGGTGGCCCGGCTGAACTTCGGCTTCCTGTCGGCCGCGCGGGTACGGCGCTGGCTGCACGAGGGCGCCTTCGACGTGGTGCACATCCACGAGCCGACCTCGCCCTCGCTGGGCCTGCTGACCTGCTGGGCGGCGTCCGGCCCGATCGTGGCCACCTTCCACACCTCCAACCCGCGCTCGCGGGCGATGATCGCCGCCTACGCGATCCTCCAGGCCGCGCTGGAGAAGATCAGCGCCCGGATCGCCGTCAGCGAGTACGCCCGGCGCACGCTGGTCGAGCACCTCGGCGGGGACGCGGTGGTCATCCCCAACGGCGTCGACGTCGACTTCTTCGCGAAGGCCGAGCCCAAGCCCGAGTGGCAGGGCGGCACCATCGGGTTCATCGGCCGGATCGACGAGCCGCGCAAGGGGCTGCCCGTCCTGATGCGGGCGCTGCCCACCATCCTGGCGGCCCGCCCGGAGACCCGGCTGCTGGTGGCCGGCCGGGGCGACGAGGAGGCCGCCGTCGCCGGACTGCCCGGGGAGCTGCGCTCGCGCGTGGAGTTCCTCGGCATGATCAGCGACCGGGACAAGGCCCGGCTGCTGCGCAGCGTGGACCTGTACGTGGCGCCCAACACCGGCGGGGAGAGCTTCGGCATCATCCTGGTCGAGGCGATGTCGGCGGGCGCGCCCGTGCTCGCCTCCGACCTGGACGCGTTCGTGCAGGTCCTCGACCAGGGCGAGGCCGGCGAGGTGTTCGCCAACGAGGACGCCGACGCGCTGGCCGGGGCCGCCGTACGCCTGCTCGGCGACCCGGCCCGCCTGGCCGGGCTGCGCGAGCGGGGCAGCGCCCATGTGCGGCGCTTCGACTGGTCGACGGTCGGCGCGGACATCCTGTCCGTCTACGAGACGGTGACGGCGGGCGCGGCGGCGGTCGCCGCGGACGAGCGCACGACGGGCCTGCGGGCCCGCTTCGGCCTGGCCCGGGACTGACGGGCCTTCCGCCCGGGTCCACGGGGACCGCGTCCAGCCGCCCGACCCGGGGCCCGGGACCGGTCGGGCGGTGCGGGGCAACCGGGACCGGGGCCCGTGGAGCCGGGCTCGGCGGGCGAGGGAACGGCCCGGGTCGTGGTCGTGGCCCGGTGGATGCCGGCCGGCACGGACCGCGGCGCCCCGGCGGCTTGGAGCGGGCCGTGGGGCGGCCGATAGCCTTCGGGCGTGACCGCAACCCTCATCTGGATCCTCGTCGCGCTCGTCGCGCTCGTCGTGGTCGGCGTGTACCTCAGCTGGACGGCCGGGCGGCTGGACCGGCTGCACGTGCGGATGGACGCGGCCCGGGCCGCGCTCGACGCCCAGCTGCTGCGGCGCGCCTCGGTGGCCCAGGAGCTGGCGACCTCCGGCGTGCTGGACCCTGCCGCCTCGATCGTGCTCTACGAGGCCGCGCACGCGGCCCGGCAGGCCGAGGAGGAGCAGCGGGAGGTCGCCGAGAGCGAGCTGAGCCAGGCGCTGCGGGCGGTCTTCGAGGAGCCGGCCCAGGTGGAGGCCGTACGCGAGGCCCCCGGCGGCGACGCGGCGGCCCGTGAGCTGGCCGAGGCCGTCCGCAGGGTGCCGATGGCCCGCCGCTTCCACAACGACGCCGTGGGAGCCGCCCGCAGGCTCCGCGAGCACCGCAAGGTCCGCTGGTTCCGGCTGGCCGGCCACGCCCCCTTCCCGCTGGCCTTCGAGATGGACGACGAGCCCCCCGCGGCCCTCGTCGAGCGGGCCTCGTGAAACACGGGTGAACGAAAAGGATCCACCGGCTTGCCATTGGCCCTTGCTGTGGCCTGGTCCGTTCCCGTTTCCTCGGTGGTGCAGAAACCCTCTTTCACTTCAGCGAGGTCACCCGTGTCCACCACCGACAACCAGGCTCCCGAGACCGGCACCGCCCGTGTGAAGCGCGGCATGGCCGAGCAGCTCAAGGGCGGCGTGATCATGGACGTCGTCACGCCGGAGCAGGCGAAGATCGCCGAGGACGCGGGCGCCGTCGCCGTCATGGCCCTGGAGCGAGTCCCGGCCGACATCCGCAAGGACGGCGGCGTGGCCCGCATGTCCGACCCGGACATGATCGAGGGCATCATCGACGCGGTCTCCATCCCGGTGATGGCCAAGTCCCGCATCGGCCACTTCGTCGAGGCCCAGGTGCTGCAGTCCCTCGGCGTGGACTACATCGACGAGTCCGAGGTGCTCACCCCGGCCGACGAGGTCAACCACTCCGACAAGTGGTCCTTCACCACCCCGTTCGTGTGCGGTGCCACCAACCTGGGCGAGGCCCTGCGCCGCATCGCCGAGGGCGCCGCGATGATCCGCTCCAAGGGCGAGGCCGGCACCGGCAACGTCGTCGAGGCCGTCCGCCACCTGCGCCAGATCAAGGGCGACATCGCCCGCCTGCGCGGCCTGGACAACCACGAGCTGTACGCCGCCGCCAAGGACCTGCGCGCCCCGTACGAGCTGGTCAAGGAGGTCGCCGAGCTGGGCAAGCTCCCGGTGGTGCTGTTCTCCGCCGGCGGTGTGGCCACCCCGGCCGACGCGGCCCTGATGCGCCAGCTCGGCGCCGAGGGCGTGTTCGTCGGCTCCGGCATCTTCAAGTCGGGCGACCCGGCCAAGCGCGCCGCCGCCATCGTGAAGGCCACCACCTTCTACGACGACCCGAAGATCATCGCGGACGCGTCCCGCAACCTCGGCGAGGCCATGGTCGGCATCAACTGCGACACCCTCCCCGAGACCGAGCGCTACGCGAACCGCGGCTGGTGACCCCTCTCCTCGGAAGACACTCATGAACACTCCTGTCATAGGCGTCCTGGCCCTCCAGGGCGACGTACGGGAGCACCTCATCGCCCTGGCCGCGGCCGACGCCGTGGCCAGGCCGGTGCGGCGCCCCGAGGAACTCGCCGGGGTCGACGGCCTGGTCCTGCCCGGCGGCGAGTCCACCACCATCTCCAAGCTGGCCGTCCTCTTCGGCGTGATGGAGCCCCTGCGCGCGCGCGTACGCGACGGCATGCCCGTCTACGGCACCTGCGCGGGCATGATCCTGCTCGCCGACAAGATCCTCGACCCGCGCTCCGGCCAGGAGACCATCGGCGGCATCGACATGATCGTGCGCCGCAACGCCTTCGGCCGGCAGAACGAGTCGTTCGAGGCCGCGGTCGACGTCAAGGGCGTCCCGGGCGATCCCGTGGAGGGCGTCTTCATCCGCGCTCCCTGGGTGGAGTCCGTGGGGGCCGGCGCCGAGGTGCTCGCCGAACACGACGGCCACATCGTCGCCGTGCGCCAGGGCAACGCGCTCGCCACCTCCTTCCACCCGGAGCTGACCGGCGACCACCGCGTGCACTCGCTGTTCGTCGACATGGTGCGCGCCACCGGGGCGGCGGAGTCCTTGTAGGATCTCCGGGGGTCCCCCCGGCCTTTCGACCGAGGGGCGTTCGTACAGGATGGGTTACGCGAAGGAGACAGGCAGATGTCCGGCCACTCTAAATGGGCCACGACGAAGCACAAGAAGGCCGTGATCGATGCCAAGCGCGGCAAGCTCTTCGCGAAGCTGATCAAGAACATCGAGGTCGCGGCGCGCATGGGCGGCGCGGACCCCGAGGGCAACCCGACGCTGTACGACGCCATCCAGAAGGCGAAGAAGTCGTCGGTCCCCAACAAGAACATCGACTCCGCGGTCAAGCGCGGCGCGGGCCTGGAGGCCGGCGGCGCCGACTACGAGACGATCATGTACGAGGGTTACGGCCCGAACGGTGTCGCGGTGCTCATCGAGTGCCTCACCGACAACCGCAACCGCGCCGCCTCCGAGGTCCGTGTCGCCATGACCCGCAACGGCGGCTCCATGGCCGACCCGGGCTCGGTGTCGTACCTGTTCAACCGCAAGGGCGTCGTCATCGTCCCCAAGGGCGAGCTGACCGAGGACGACGTCCTCGGCGCGGTCCTGGACGCCGGTGCCGAAGAGGTCAACGACCTCGGCGAGACCTTCGAGGTCATCAGCGAGGCCACCGACCTGGTCGCCGTGCGCAGCGCCCTGCAGGACGCCGGCATCGACTACGACTCCGCCGAGGCCAACTTCGTCCCGACCATGCAGGTCGAGCTGGACGAGGAGGGCGCCAAGAAGATCTTCAAGCTCATCGACGCGCTGGAGGACAGCGACGACGTGCAGAACGTCTTCGCCAACTTCGACGTGAGCGACGAGATCATGGAGAAGGTCGACGCGTAACGCGCACGGCTGACGACCGGGCCGACGGGACACACCCCGTCGGCCCGTCGCGTTGTACGGCGCTGTCGGTGCCACCCGATAGCCTGCACGAACATGCGAACGGGTGACGAAGGGAGGCGGGCGTGCGCGTTCTGGGGGTGGACCCCGGCCTGACCCGGTGCGGGATCGGCGTCGTCGAAGGAGTGGCGGGCCGCCCGCTGACCATGCTCGGCGTCGGAGTCGTGCGAACCCCGGCCGACGCCGACCTCAGCCACCGGCTGCTCGCCGTGGAGCGGGGCATCGAGGAGTGGCTGGAGGAGCATCGGCCCGAGTCCGTCGCCGTCGAACGCGTCTTCAGCCAGCACAACGTGCGCACCGTCATGGGCACCGCCCAGGCCAGCGCCGTGGCCATGCTGTGCGCCGCCCGGCGCGGCATCCCCGTCGCCCTGCACACCCCGAGCGAGGTCAAGGCCGCCGTCACCGGCTCCGGCCGCGCCGAGAAGGCCCAGGTGGGCGCCATGGTCACCCGGCTGCTGCGACTGGCCGCGCCCCCCAAGCCCGCCGACGCCGCCGACGCCCTCGCCCTCGCCATCTGCCACATCTGGCGGGCCCCCGCCCAAAGCCGGCTCCAGCAGGCCGTCGCCCGGCACGCGGTCCACGCAACGAAAGGCCCCACGGCATGATCGCCTTCGTCAGCGGCACGGTCGCCGCGCTCGCCCCCGACACCGCGGTCGTCGAGGTCGGGGGCGTCGGCATGGCCGTCCAGTGCACCCCGAACACCCTGTCGACGCTGCGGATCGGCCGGCCCGCCCGGCTGCACACCTCCCTCGTCGTGCGCGAGGACTCGCTCACCCTGTACGGCTTCGCGGACGACGACGAACGCCAGGTCTTCGAGCTGCTGCAGACCGCTAACGGCGTCGGCCCGCGCCTCGCCCAGGCCATGCTGGCCGTCCACACCCCGGACGCGCTGCGCCGCGCGGTCGCCACCGGGGACGAGAAGGCCCTCACCGCCGTCCCCGGCATCGGCAAGAAGGGCGCCCAGAAGCTGCTGCTGGAGCTGAAGGACCGGCTCGGCGAGCCCGTCGGCGCCCCGGCCGTCGGCGCGCCCGTCACCCAGGGCTGGCGCGACCAGCTGCACGCGGCCCTGATCGGGCTCGGCTACGCCACCCGGGAGGCCGACGAGGCGGTGGCCGCCGTCGCGCCCCAGGCCGAGGCGGCGGACGGCACCCCGCAGGTGGGCCAGTTGCTGAAGGCCGCCCTGCAGACCCTGAACCGCGCCCGCTGACCTCCCGCCACCCCGCTAGGAGAACTTCGTGAACTGGGACGACACCACCGGTACCCCCGCCGAGGAGCGGCTCGTCGGTGCGTCGGCCGATCGGGAGGACCAGGCCGTCGAGGCCGCCCTGCGCCCCAAGGACCTCGGCGAGTTCATCGGCCAGCACAAGGTCCGCGAACAGCTGGACCTGGTGCTGCGCGCCGCCCGCGCGCGCGGCGCCACCGCCGACCACGTGCTGCTCTCCGGGGCGCCCGGCCTCGGCAAGACCACCCTGTCGATGATCATCGCGGCGGAGATGGGCGCCCCCATCCGGATCACCTCCGGCCCCGCCATCCAGCACGCCGGGGACCTCGCCTCCATCCTGTCCTCGCTCCAGGAGGGCGAGGTGCTCTTCCTCGACGAGATCCACCGCATGTCCCGGCCCGCCGAGGAGATGCTGTACATGGCGATGGAGGACTTCCGCGTCGACGTCATCGTCGGCAAGGGCCCCGGCGCCACCGCCATCCCGCTGGAGCTGCCGCCGTTCACCCTGGTCGGCGCCACCACGCGCGCGGGCCTGCTGCCGCCGCCGCTGCGCGACCGCTTCGGCTTCACCGCGCACATGGAGTTCTACTCCCCGCAGGAGCTGGAGCGCGTGGTGCACCGCTCGGCGAGCCTGCTGGACGTGGGCATCGAGCCGGACGGCGCCGCCGAGATCGCCGGCCGCTCCCGGGGCACGCCCCGCATCGCCAACCGCCTGCTGCGCCGCGTCCGCGACTACGCGCAGGTCAAGGCCGACGGGCTGATCACCCGGGAGATCGCCGCCGCGGCGCTCGCCGTCTACGAGGTCGACGCGCGCGGCCTGGACCGGCTGGACCGCGCCGTGCTGGAGGCCCTGCTGAAGCTGTTCGGCGGCGGACCGGTGGGCCTGTCCACCCTCGCCGTCGCGGTGGGGGAGGAGCGGGAGACGGTGGAGGAGGTCGCCGAGCCGTTCCTGGTGCGCGAGGGCCTGCTCGCCCGTACCCCGCGCGGCCGGGTCGCCACTCCCGCCGCCTGGGCGCACCTCGGGCTGACCCCGCCGCACGCGCCGGCCGCGGGAAACGGACAACAGGACCTGTTCGGGGCGTGACGGCGGCCGAGCGGCGAGGACGATGGCCCGGCCGGAACCCAGGTGCCATGCTGAGCGTTGTTCCATGAGAGCGGACTCGCTTAGACTCCGCCGATGCCGCCCTTGCGGGCGGCGCCGACCAACCCCCATCCAACAGGCCGCTCACCCGCGCGGTCGCGCGAAGGAAATTCCGTCCCGTGAATGCCTATACCCTTCTCCCGTTCATCGTGCTCATCGCGGCCATGTTCCTGATGACGCGTTCGGCCAAGAAGAAGCAGCAGCAGGCCGCCGACATGCGGAACCACATGCAGCCCGGCTCCGGAGTCCGCACGATCGGGGGGATGTACGCGACGGTCAAGGAGGTCAACGAGGACACGGTCCTCCTCGACGCCGGGCCGGGCGTCGACCTCCTCTTCGCCAAGAACTCGATCGGCGCCGTCCTCACCGATGACGAGTACAACCGCATCGTCCACGGCGTCGAGCACGACCTGAAGTCCGACACCGGCATCGTCCCGGACGACGCCTCCTCCCTCACCGAGACCGACGAGACCGACGGATCCGCCGACGCTGCCGCCGCCTCGGACGACAAGATCGACCTCGGTAAGAAGGACGCCGCCGAGGCCGGGGCGGACGACCAGCCGAAGAAGACCGACGGCGACTCCGACGCGAAGTAGCCGCACCCCGGGACGCGCGGCGGCGGCATGATGGGCGCCCCGCGTGCCCCCGGCGCGTCTGTTTCCGCACGGGAGCCCGACACCATGTCATGGCCGACCGCGCCGACCGGGCGCGGGGCGGCCCGAGAGGGAGTACGAGAAGGTGGCAGCACCTAAGAGGGGCCGAAGCGCGAGCGCCCCGAGCAAGCCAGGGCGCTCGCTGGCCCTCATCCTGATCGCCATCGTGGCGCTCGCCGGGGGGATGTTCGCCTCCGGGCACACCACCCCGCGTCTCGGCATCGACCTCGCCGGTGGTACGAGCATCACGCTCAAGGCGAAGGCCGACCAGGGGTCCGCGATCAACAAGGCCAACATGGACACCGCGGTCGACATCATGAACCGCCGGGTCAACGGCCTGGGCGTCTCCGAGGCGGAGGTGCAGACCCAGGGGAACGACAACATCATCGTCAACATCCCCAAGGGCACCAACTCCAAGGAGGCCCAGGAGCAGGTAGGCACCACCGCCAAGCTGTACTTCCGGCCGGTCCTGGCCAGCGAGCCGAGCGGTCCCGCGGCGAAGAACCCGTCGCCGGGCGCGTCGACCGGCAGCAGCTCCTCCCCGAAGCCGAGCGGCAGCCCGTCCGCGTCCGCCTCCTCGAAGGAGAAGGCGTCCTCGACCGGCGGCTCCACCTCTCCCTCGGCCTCGGCGACCTCCCAGGGCCGCGCGGTCACCGACGCCCTGAAGAAGGCCCCCACTCCCTCGCCGAGCGGCTCCGCCTCCGGCAGCGCCAAGCCGTCCGCCACGCCGTCGGCCCCGGCCGGCGGCGGCTCCGACGCCGCGCTCCAGGCCCGGTACGCGGCGCTGGACTGCAGCAAGCCCACCGACCGGGCCAAGGCCGGCAAGAACATCAAGCCCGGCCAGCCCACCGTGGCCTGCGGCGAGATCGACGGCGCCTGGTACAAGTACCTGCTCGGCCCCGCCGCCGTGGACGGCACCGAGGTGAAGAAGGCGCAGGCCGTCTACGACACCCAGGGCGCCTCCGGCTGGCAGGTCCAGATGACCTTCACCTCCGGCGGGGCCAAGAAGTTCGCCGACATCACCGGCGAGCTGGCCCAGAAGACGCAGCCGCAGAACGAGTTCGGCATCGTCCTGGACGGCGAGGTCGTCTCCAGCCCGTACGTGCGGCAGTCCATCACCGGCGGCCAGGCGGAGATCTCCGGCAGCTTCAAGCAGGAGGAGGCGCAGGGCCTCGCCAACATGCTGTCGTACGGCGCGCTGCCGCTGTCCTTCCAGGAGCAGTCCGTCACCACCGTCACCGCCGCGCTCGGCGGCGAGCAGCTGCACGCCGGTCTGCTCGCGGGCGCGATCGGCCTGGCCCTGGTCGTGATCTACCTGGTGGTCTACTACCGCGGCCTGTCGATCGTGGCCATGGCCTCGCTGGTGGTCTCCGCGATCCTCACCTACGTGATCATGTCGCTGCTCGGCCCGACCATCGGCTTCGCGCTGAACCTGCCGGCCGTCTGCGGTGCCATCGTCGCCATCGGTATCACCGCGGACTCGTTCATCGTGTACTTCGAGCGCATAAGGGACGAGATCCGCGAGGGCCGCACGCTGCGCCCCGCCGTGGAGCGGGCCTGGCCGCGCGCCCGGCGCACCATCCTGGTCTCCGACTTCGTGTCGTTCCTGGCCGCCGCCGTGCTGTTCATCGTCACCGTCGGCAAGGTGCAGGGCTTCGCCTTCACGCTGGGTCTGACCACCCTGCTCGACGTGGTCGTCGTCTTCCTCTTCACCAAGCCGCTGATGACGCTCCTCGCCCGCCGCTCGTTCTTCGCGGACGGCCACAAGTGGTCCGGCCTCGACCCGAAGAGCCTGGGCGCCAAGCCCCCGCTGCGCCGAACCCGCCGTCCCGCCGGCCCCGCCGCCGGTCCCGTCGACCCGAAGGAGGCGTGAGCGATGTCGAAACTCGGCAACATCGGCGCTCGACTGCACCGCGGCGAGATCGCCTACGACTTCGTCGGCAAGCGGATGATCTGGTACGGCGTCTCGATCCTGATCACCATCACGGCCATCGTCGGCCTGGCGGTGCGCGGCCTGAACATGGGCATCGAGTTCGAAGGCGGCGCCGTCTTCACGACGCCCACCAAGATGAGCGCCTCGGTGGCCCAGGCGGAGGAGTACGCCAACGAGGCCTCCGGCCACCAGGCCATCGTGCAGAAGCTGGGCAACGGCAGCCTGCGCATCCAGATCGCCGGCATCGACACCGACCAGTCCGACCGGATCAAGCAGGAGCTGGCCAAGGACCTCAAGCTCGACCCCGAGAAGCTGGCCGCCGACCTGGTCGGCCCGAGCTGGGGCGAGCAGATCGCCAACAAGGCCTGGGAGGGCCTGGCGATCTTCATGGTCCTCGTGGTGATCTACCTGGCGATCGCCTTCGAGTGGCGCATGGCCGTCGCCGCGCTGGTCGCGCTGATCCACGACATCACCATCACGACCGGTATCTACGCCCTGGTCGGCTTCGAGGTCACGCCCGGCACGGTCATCGGTCTGCTGACCATCCTCGGTTACTCGCTCTACGACACGGTCGTCGTCTTCGACAGCCTCAAGGAGCAGACGAAGGACCTCACCAAGCAGACCCGGTTCACCTACAGCGAGGTCGCCAACCGGTCGATCAACGGCACCCTGGTCCGCTCCATCAACACCACGGTCGTCGCGCTGCTGCCGGTCGCCGGTCTGCTCTTCATCGGCGGCGGCTTCCTCGGCGCGGGCACGCTCAACGACATCTCCCTGTCGCTGTTCGTGGGTCTCGCGGCCGGTGCCTACTCGTCGATCTTCATCGCCACCCCGCTCGTCGCCGACCTCAAGGAGCGCGAGCCGGCGATGAAGGCCCTCACCAAGCGGGTCCTGGCCAAGCGCGCCCAGGCCGCCACGGAGGAGGACCGCCCCGAGTTCCGCGCCGGCGACGACGCCGACGACGGCGCACCCGCCGTCGTGGGCCCGCGCAACCAGCCCGCGCCCCGGGGCCGGGGCCGCGGCCGCACCTCGGGGAAGCGCCGATGACCGACATCCAGGAACTGCTGCTGAGCCGCATCCGCGATGTGGCCGACTACCCGGAACCGGGCGTGATGTTCAAGGACATCACGCCGCTGCTGGCCGACCCTGCGGCCTTCACCGTGCTCACCGACGCGCTGGCCCGGATCGCCACCGACACCGGCGCGACCAAGATCGTCGGTCTGGAGGCCCGGGGCTTCATCCTCGGCGCCCCGGTCGCCGTCCGCGCCGGCCTGGGCTTCATCCCGGTCCGCAAGGCGGGCAAGCTGCCCGGGGCCACCCTGCGCCAGGCCTACGACCTGGAGTACGGCTCGGCGGAGATCGAGGTGCACGCCGAGGACCTGACCGCCGGCGACCGTGTGCTGATCGTCGACGACGTCCTGGCCACGGGCGGTACGGCGGAGGCGGCGATCCATCTGATCCAGCGCGCCGGCGCCGAGGTGTCCGCTCTCGCGGTGCTGATGGAGCTGGGCTTCCTCGGCGGCCGGGCCCGGCTGGAGACCGCGCTGGACGGGGCCCCGCTGGAGGCGCTGCTCCAGGTCTGAGCGCGCTCGCGGCGACACGGCCGCACCCGGCACGCGGTGCCGGGTGCGGCCGTCCGCGTCCCACCGGGCCCCGGGGCCGTGCCGCGTCTCCCATGCGGTCGTTTCCCCAGGTCCGCCGGGGTGCGGCCGCCCGCCGCCGGCGACCGCGCGGGCGCCCGGCGACCGGCCGCCCGGAATCCTCCGGCAGCCTCCCGCGTTGCAGGGGTACACGGTCCTCACAGCCGCCTGAAGGCGATGACCGGGCGCAGGATCGCTACCATGGGGTGTCCGGAGCCTGACCGGGGGACCCGGATCGCGCACGAGGAGCCCTCTTGCCAGACGAGGCCCAGCCACTGACCGCCGCCAAGCCCGAGCCCGCCTCGGCCGCCGCGGCGAAGCCCGCGCCGAGCACGTCGCAGGTGAAGAACGACACCCGCGGGGCCGTCGAGCACGCCCACTCCGCCCCGGTGGAGAAGAGCGCCGAGTCCGCGCGTCCCAAGCAGGCCCCGGCCGAGCGCCCGGCACAGCCCCCGGTGGTGCGCCAGCCGGCCACGCCGCCCACCCGCAGCGGCTCCTCCAACCGGGTCCGGGCCCGCCTCGCCCGCCTCGGTGTGCAGCGCGCGAACCCCTACAACCCGGTCCTGGAGCCGCTGCTGCGGATAGTGCGCAGCAACGACCCCAAGATCGAGAACTCCACGCTGCGCCAGATCGAGCGCGCCTACCAGGTCGCCGAACGCTGGCACCGCGGCCAGAAGCGCAAGAGCGGCGACCCGTACATCACGCACCCGCTCGCCGTCACCACCATCCTCGCCGAGCTGGGCATGGACCCGGCCACCCTGATGGCCGGGCTGCTGCACGACACCGTCGAGGACACCGAGTACGGCCTCGACGACCTGCGCCGCGACTTCGGCGACGTCGTCGCCCTGCTCGTCGACGGCGTGACCAAGCTGGACAAGGTCAAGTTCGGCGAGGCCGCGCAGGCCGAGACCGTGCGCAAGATGGTCGTGGCCATGGCGAAGGACCCGAGGGTCCTGGTCATCAAGCTCGCCGACCGGCTGCACAACATGCGCACCATGCGCTACCTCAAGCGCGAGAAGCAGGAGAAGAAGGCGCGCGAGACGCTGGAGATCTACGCCCCGCTCGCCCACCGCCTCGGCATGAACACCATCAAGTGGGAGCTGGAGGACCTCGCGTTCGCGATCCTCTACCCCAAGATGTACGACGAGATCGTACGGCTGGTGGCCGAGCGGGCGCCGAAGCGCGACGAGTACCTGGCCATAGTGACCGACGAGGTCCAGTCCGACCTGCGCGCCGCCCGGATCAAGGCCACCGTCACCGGCCGCCCGAAGCACTACTACAGCGTCTACCAGAAGATGATCGTGCGGGGCCGCGACTTCGCCGAGATCTACGACCTGGTGGGCATCCGCGTCCTCGTCGACACGGTCCGCGACTGCTACGCCGCCCTCGGCACGGTGCACGCGCGATGGAACCCGGTCCCCGGCCGGTTCAAGGACTACATCGCGATGCCCAAGTTCAACATGTACCAGTCGCTGCACACGACGGTCATCGGGCCCAACGGCAAGCCGGTCGAACTCCAGATCCGCACGTTCGACATGCACCGCCGCGCCGAGTACGGCATCGCCGCGCACTGGAAGTACAAGCAGGAGGCCGTCGCCGGCGCCTCCAAGGTCCGCACCGACGCGCCGAAGACGTCGGCGAAGGACAAGGACGCCATCAACGACATGGCGTGGCTGCGGCAGCTGCTGGACTGGCAGAAGGAGACCGAGGACCCCGGCGAGTTCCTGGAGTCCCTGCGCTTCGACCTGTCCCGCAACGAGGTCTTCGTCTTCACCCCCAAGGGCGATGTCATCGCGCTGCCGGCCGGCGCCACCCCGGTGGACTTCGCCTACGCCGTGCACACCGAGGTCGGCCACCGCACCATAGGGGCACGGGTCAACGGGCGTCTCGTACCGCTGGAGTCCACCCTGGACAACGGCGACCTGGTCGAGGTCTTCACCTCCAAGGCGGCCGGCGCCGGACCGTCCCGGGACTGGCTCGGCTTCGTCAAGTCGCCGCGGGCGCGCAACAAGATCCGCGCCTGGTTCTCCAAGGAGCGCCGCGACGAGGCGATCGAGCAGGGCAAGGACGCCATCGTGCGGGCCATGCGCAAGCAGAACCTGCCGATCCAGCGCATCCTCACCGGCGACTCGCTGGTCACGCTCGCGCACGAGATGCGCTACTCGGACATCTCCGCGCTGTACGCGGCGATCGGCGAGGGCCACGTCTCCGCGCAGAACATCGTGCAGAAGCTCGTCCAGGCCCTCGGCGGCGAGGAGGCCGCCACCGAGGAGATCGACGAGTCGGTCCCGCCGTCCCGCGGGCGCGGGCGCAAGCGCCGCTCCAGCGCCGACCCGGGCGTCGTCGTCAAGGGCGTCGAGGACGTGTGGGTCAAGCTGGCCCGCTGCTGTACGCCGGTGCCGGGCGACCCGATCATCGGCTTCGTCACCCGCGGCAGCGGCGTATCGGTTCACCGCAGCGACTGCGTCAACGTCGACTCGCTGTCCCGCGAGCCGGAGCGCATCCTCGACGTCGAGTGGGCGCCGACCCAGTCCTCGGTCTTCCTGGTCGCCATACAGGTGGAGGCCCTGGACCGCTCCCGGCTGCTGTCGGACGTCACCCGGGTCCTGTCCGACCAGCACGTCAACATCCTGTCGGCGGCCGTGCAGACCTCCCGGGACCGGGTCGCCACCTCCCGGTTCACCTTCGAGATGGGCGACCCCAAGCACCTGGGCCACGTCCTGAAGGCCGTCCGGGGCGTGGAGGGCGTCTACGACGTGTACCGCGTGACCTCGGGCCGCAGCCGCTCGTAGCCGCGCACCTGCCCCGGCCCGGTCCGGGAGCCGGACACCGAGAAGGGCCCCGTACGCGCGTACGGGGCCCTGTCAGCCGGGCGGCGAGGGATTCAGCCGCCGAACTCGTGCAGGCCCTTCAGAGCCTGGTCCAGCAGCGCCTGACGGCCCTCCAGCTCCTTCTCCAGCTTGTCGGCCTTGGCGTTGTTGCCCTGGGCGCGCGCCTGGTCGATCTGCGACCGCAGCTTGTCCACGGCGGCCTGGAGCTGACCGGTCAGACCCTCGGCACGCGCGCGTGCCTCCGGGTTGGTCCGGCGCCACTCGGCCTCCTCGGCCTCCTGGAGCGCCCGCTCCACGGCGTGCATCCGGCCCTCGACCTTCGGCCGGGCGTCACGCGGGACGTGACCGATGGCCTCCCAGCGCTCGTTGATCGAGCGGAAGGCGGCCCGCGCGGCCTTCAGGTCGGCGATCGGCAGGAGCTTCTCGGCCTCCTCGGCCAGCTCCTCCTTCAGCTTCAGGTTCTCCGACTGCTCGGCGTCCCGCTCGGCGAACACCGAGCTGCGGGCGGCGAAGAACACGTCCTGGGCGCCGCGGAAGCGGTTCCAGAGGTCGTCCTCGTGCTCGCGCTGGGCGCGGCCCGCGGCCTTCCAGTCCGCCATCAGCTCCCGGTACCGGGCGGCCGTCGGACCCCAGTCCGTCGAACCGGACAGCGCCTCCGCCTCGGCGACCAGCCGCTCCTTGACCCGGCGGGCCTCCTCGCGCTGCGCGTCCAGCTGCGCGAAGTGCGCCTTGCGGCGCTTGGAGAACGCCGACCGGGCGTGCGAGAAGCGGTGCCACAGCTCGTCGTCGGACTTGCGGTCCAGCCGCGGCAGCCCCTTCCAGGTGTCCACCAGCGACCGCAGCCGCTCCCCGGCGGACCGCCACTGGTCGGACTGCGCGAGCTGCTCGGCCTCGGCGACCAGGTTTTCCTTGGCCTTGCGGGCCTCGTCGGACTGCCGGGCCCGCTGCGCCTTGCGCTCCTCGCGGCGCGCCTCGACGGTCGCCACGAGCTTGTCCAGCCGCTTCCGCAGCGCGTCCAGGTCGCCGACCGCGTGGTGCGCGTCCACCTGCTCACGCAGGTGGCCGATGGCGGCCTGGGCGTCCTTCGCCGACAGGTCGGTGGTCCGCACCCGCTTCTCGAGGAGGCCGATCTCGACAACCAGGCCCTCGTACTTGCGCTCGAAGTAGGCCAGCGCCTCGTCGGGGGAGCCGGCCTGCCAGGAACCGACGACCTTCTCGCCGTCGGCCGTACGCACGTACACGGTCCCCGTCTCGTCGACGCGGCCCCACGGGTCGCTGCTCACAGCGCCTCCTCCACATGATGCCTGCGGGGGGCCTCAGCACCCCCGGGCATCGTCCACAGTTTCGTCACGGCCAACATAGGCGACCAGCGGGTGGCCTGTCCGCATCCAGCACGACCGAAATTCCGCCGCCCGCCCTGTTGACCTTCGGGTCCGGGCGGCGGAAGGGGGCCGGCGGGGTCCGGGCACGGGCGTCAGGACTTGACGACCGCGGCCTTGTCGATCACGACCGTCGCGTTCGGCGCGCCGTCGCCGGCGCCCGTGTTCTCACCGGCCGCCGCGATCTTGTCCAGCACCTTCATGCCGGCCGCGTCGACCGTGCCGAACGGGGTGTAGCTGGGCGGCAGCTGGCTGTCCTTGTAGACGAGGAAGAACTGGCTGCCGCCGGTGTGCGCCTGCCCGGTGTTGGCCATCGCCACCGTGCCCGCCGGGTAGGTGTTGTCCTTCAGGCTCTTGTCCTTGAGGTTCTCGTCCGGGAGCGTGTAGCCCGGGCCGCCCGCCCCGGTGCCCTGCGGGTCGCCGCACTGCAGGACGTAGATGCCCTGGGTGGTCAGCCGGTGGCACTTGGTGTGGTCGAAGTAGCCCTTGCCCGCCAGGAAGTCGAACGAGTTCACCGTGTGCGGAGCCGCCGACGTCTTCAGCGCGACGCCGATGTCCCCGCACGTCGTCGCCAGCTTCAGGGTGTACTTCGCCGACGTGTCGATGCTCATCGCCGGCTCCTTCTTCCAGCTCAGCTTCTTCACCGAGCCGGCCGCCGGCTTCTCGCAGGGGTCCGCGGCCTTGGCGGTCGGCGAGGCGCTCGGGGTGACCTCCGCGCTCGCGTTCGTCTTCTTGCCGTCGTCGTCCTTCAGCACCCCGGTCGTGTACAGGGCGACACTGCCGATCACGACCACGCCCAGTACCGACGCGATCACGGAGTTGCGCAGGCGGGCCTTGCGCCGCGCCTCGGTGCGCCGCTGCTGCTGCCGCAAGAACTTCTCCCGGGCGAGCTGACGCCGCCGCTGCTCCTGGCTGACCACCGGGTTTCTCCTCATGCGTGTCGTGTGTCGGGCGGTACGCGTGCGTCCTCGTGCTCCGACCGCTGCGTGTAGCCCCGTACCGTATATGGGTTCGCTGAGGAAAAGGCAGCGCCGGTAGGCTCTGGGAGCAGCGAAAGCCGTCTGCAACCGACACAACGAAGGACGATCGTGCTCATTGCCGGGTTCCCCGCCGGGGCCTGGGGGACGAACTGTTACCTCGTCGCCCCCGCCGCCGGTGAGGAGTGCGTGATCATCGACCCCGGCCACCAGGCCGCCGAAGGCGTCGCGGAAGCACTGCGCAAGCATCGGCTCAAGCCCGTCGCCGTCGTCCTCACCCACGGCCACATCGACCACGTGGCCTCGGTCGTCCCCGTCTGCGGCGCGCACGAGGTACCGGCCTGGATCCATCCCGAGGACCGGTACATGATGAGCGACCCGGAGAAGGCGCTCGGCCGGTCCATCGGCATGCCGCTGATGGGCGAGCTGACCGTGGGGGAGCCGGACGACGTCAGGGAGCTGACGGACGGCACGACGCTGGAACTGGCCGGCCTCACGTTCTCCGTCGCGCACGCGCCGGGCCATACCAAGGGGTCGGTGACCTTCCGGATGCCCGAGGCCGCCGACGTCCCGTCGGTGTTCTTCTCCGGGGATCTGCTGTTCGCCGGCTCCATCGGACGCACCGACCTGCCGGGCGGATCCATGGCGGACATGCTCGAGTCGCTGGCCCGGGTGTGCCTGCCGCTCGACGACTCCACCGTGGTGCTGTCCGGCCACGGCCCCCAGACGACCATCGGCCGGGAACGCGCCACCAACCCCTATCTGCGGCAGGTGGCCGCCGGCCCGGGAAGCGTGGACGCTCCCCGACGAGGAATGTGACGAGAGACCTTCCGTGAGCACTTTTCGGGCCCCCAAGGGCACCTACGACCTGATCCCGCCGGACTCGGCCGCGTACCTGGCGGTCCGCGAGGCCATCGCCGCCCCGCTGCGCAACTCCGGCTACGGCTACATCGAGACCCCCGGCTTCGAGAACGTCGAACTGTTCGCGCGCGGGGTCGGCGAGTCCACCGACATCGTGACCAAGGAGATGTACGCCTTCGAGACCAAGGGCGGCGACAGGCTCGCCCTGCGCCCCGAGGGCACCGCGTCCGTGCTGCGGGCGGCCCTGGAGGCCAACCTGCACAAGACGGGCAACCTCCCGGTCAAGCTCTGGTACTCCGGCTCGTACTACCGCTACGAGCGTCCCCAGAAGGGCCGTTACCGCCACTTCTCCCAGGTGGGCGCCGAGGCGATCGGCGCGGAGGACCCGGCGCTGGACGCCGAGCTGATCATCCTGGCCGACCAGGCGTACCGCTCGCTGGGCCTCAGGAACTTCCGCATCCTGCTCAACAGCCTGGGCGACAAGGAGTGCCGCCCGGTGTACCGGACCGCGCTCCAGGACTTCCTGCGCGGCCTGGACCTGGACGAGGACACCCGCCGCCGCATCGACATCAACCCGCTGCGGGTCCTGGACGACAAGCGCGAGTCGGTGCAGAAGCAGCTCACCGGCGCCCCGCTGCTGCGGGACTACCTGTGCGACGCGTGCAAGGCGTACCACGAGGAGGTCCGGGAGCTGATCACCGCCGCGGGCGTCTCCTTCGAGGACGACCCCAAGCTGGTGCGCGGCCTGGACTACTACACCCGCACCACCTTCGAGTTCGTGCACGACGGCCTGGGCGCGCAGTCCGCGGTGGGCGGCGGCGGCCGCTACGACGGCCTGTCGGAGATGATCGGCGGCCCCGCGCTGCCGTCCGTCGGCTGGGCCCTGGGCGTGGACCGCACGGTCCTCGCGCTCCAGGCCGAGGGTGTCGCCCTGGACCTGCCGTCCTCGACGTCCGTGTACGCCGTCCCGCTCGGCGAGGAGGCCCGCCGGGTGCTGTTCGCCAAGGTCACCGAGTTGCGCAAGGTGGGCATCGCGGCCGACTTCGCCTACGGCGGCAAGGGGCTGAAGGGCGCGATGAAGAGTGCCAACCGCTCCGGCGCCCGCTACGCGGTCGTCGCCGGCGAGCGCGACCTCGCCGAGGGCCTCGTCCAGCTCAAGGACATGGAGACCGGCGAGCAGACCGCGATCGGCGTCAACGAGATCGTGGCGGAACTGGAGTCCCGGCTCGGCTAGCCGCACACGCGCGTGGGCGCCGGACGCCCCCCTCCCGGGGGACGTCCGGCGCCCTTGCCGCAGCGGGGCGCGGGAGGCCCGGCCGTACCGAGCGGGGGGCACCGGTCGTACGCACATCCTTATGCGCATCGAACGGTGCGGACACAGGCGCGTGCGGCACAATGACCCCTGCCCGAAGAAGGTCCGACCCTCGAGTGACGGAATCGGCGTGATGAGCAAGACGACAGTGAACGACGTCTCCGCAAAGCCCGGTCCGGAGCGCGCCGCCGACGCCCCGCGCGCGGCCGGCGGCAGCCGTGCCCTCGCCATCCTGCTGGTGATCACCGGCGCGGCCGGACTGCTGGCCTCGTGGGTCATCACGATCGACAAGTTCAAGATCCTCGAGGCCAAGGTCGCGGGCAAGACCTTCACCCCCGGGTGCAGCCTCAACCCGGTGGTCTCCTGCGGCAGCGTCATGGAGAGCAAGCAGGCCGCCGCGTTCGGCTTCCCGAACCCGATGCTCGGGCTGGTCGCCTACGGCATCGTCGTCTGCGTCGGCATGAGCCTGCTGGGCCGCGCCCGGTTCCCGCGCTGGTACTGGCTGACGTTCAACTTCGGCACGCTGTTCGGCGTGGGCTTCTGCACCTGGCTGCAGTTCCAGTCCCTGTACCGGATCAACGCGCTGTGCCTGTGGTGCTCGCTGGCCTGGGTCGCCACGATCACCATGTTCTGGTACGTCACCTCGTTCAACGTCCGCAACGCCTTCCTGCCGGCCCCGCGCTGGCTGAGGTCCTTCTTCGGCGAGTTCACCTGGGTCCTGCCGGTCGCGCACATCGGCATCATCGCCATGCTGGTGCTCACCCGCTGGTGGGAGTTCTGGACCGGCTGACCGCCCCGACGGGATTGTCAGTGCGGTGTTCTAGGGTTTCAGCGTGGAACCCGACCTGTTCACCGCCGCAGCAGAAGAACGCCAGGAGAAGGACCCGGCGGGCAGCCCGCTGGCGGTGCGCATGCGCCCGCGCTCCCTCGACGAGGTCGTGGGCCAGCGGCATCTCCTGGCGCCCGGCTCACCCCTGCGCCGTCTGGTCGGCGAGGGCTCCGGCGGGCCCGCCGGACCGTCCTCGGTGATCCTCTGGGGCCCGCCCGGCACCGGCAAGACCACCCTGGCGTACGTCGTGTCCAAGGCGACCGACAAGCGGTTCGTGGAACTGTCCGCGATCACCGCCGGCGTCAAGGAGGTCCGCGCGGTCATCGACGGCGCCCGCCGCGCCACCGGGGGGTACGGCAAGGAGACCGTCCTCTTCCTGGACGAGATCCACCGCTTCAGCAAGGCCCAGCAGGACTCCCTGCTCCCGGCCGTGGAGAACCGCTGGGTGACCCTGATCGCGGCCACCACGGAGAACCCGTACTTCTCGGTGATCTCCCCGCTGCTCTCCCGCTCCCTGCTGCTCACCCTCGAACCCCTCACCGACGACGACCTGCGCGGCCTGCTGCGCCGTGCCCTCACCGACGAACGCGGCCTGAAGAACGCCGTCACGCTCCCCGAGGAGACCGAGGAGCACCTGCTGCGGATCGCCGGCGGCGACGCCCGGCGCGCCCTGACCGCCCTGGAGGCCGCCGCCGGCGCCGCCCTGGACCAGGGCGAGAGCGAGATCGCGCTGCGGACGCTGGAGCAGACCGTCGACCGCGCAGCGGTGAAGTACGACCGCGACGGCGACCAGCACTACGACGTCGCCAGCGCCCTCATCAAGTCCATCCGCGGCTCCGACGTCGACGCGGCCCTGCACTACCTCGCCCGCATGATCGAGGCCGGCGAGGACCCCCGGTTCATCGCCCGCCGCCTGATGATCTCCGCCAGCGAGGACATCGGCCTCGCCGACCCGGGCGCGCTGCCGATCGCGGTCGCCGCCGCCCAGGCCGTCGCCATGATCGGCTTCCCGGAGGCCGCCCTCACCCTCAGCCACGCCACCATCGCCCTGGCCCTCGCGCCCAAGTCCAACTCCGCGACCACCGCGATCGGCGCCGCCCTGGACGACGTGCGCAAGGGCCTGGCCGGCCCGGTCCCCGCGCACCTGCGCGACGGGCACTACAAGGGCGCGGCCAAGCTCGGCCACGCCCAGGGGTACGTGTACCCGCACGACCTGCCCGAGGGCATCGCCGAGCAGCAGTACGCACCGGACGCCCTCAAGGACCGCGAGTACTACACCCCGGGCCGGCACGGCGCGGAGGCCCGGTACGCGGACGCCGTCGAGTGGACCCGCAGGCACCTCGGTCGCAAGCCTTCCTGAGCAGCCTGTAGACTGCTCCGAAGTGCCGAGTCCCGTGCCGTCAGAGCGGGACACCCGGCCGGAGCCCGGACCCCAGCGGACCGGCTCCAGGAGCGTCGCGCACCGTCGAACGGTGTCGCGGGCAGCCCACCACCCCCCGTGCAATCCCGGGACGGTCGGTGGGCCACTCGCGTGCTGCACGTATGTGCCCAGACCAGGGAAGCGGCTGCCCGGCAGGTCCCCCGCGGACCCGACGGGTTCTCCCGGCTGCGGATGCGACCTCTCTAACCCTGACAAGCCGAAAACTACGAAAGAGATTGAGACAGTGGCGAACCAGTCCCGCCCCAAGGTCAAGAAGTCGCGTGCCCTCGGCATCGCGCTGACCCCGAAGGCCGTCAAGTACTTCGAGGCCCGCCCCTACCCGCCGGGTGAGCACGGCCGCGGCCGCAAGCAGAACTCGGACTACAAGGTCCGTCTGCTGGAGAAGCAGCGTCTGCGCGCGCAGTACGACGTGTCCGAGCGCCAGCTCGTGCGCGCCTACGAGCGTGCCTCCAAGGTCCAGGGCAAGACCGGTGAGGCCCTGATCATCGAGCTGGAGCGCCGTCTCGACGCGCTGGTCCTGCGTTCGGGCATCGCCCGCACGATCTACCAGGCCCGCCAGATGGTCGTCCACGGCCACATCCAGGTCAACGGCCAGAAGGTCGACAAGCCGTCCTTCCGTGTCCGTCCGGACGACGTCGTGCAGGTCCGCGACCGCTCCAAGGACAAGACGCTGTTCCAGATCGCCCGCGAGGGTGGCTTCGCCCCCGACGGCGAGACCCCGCGCTACCTCCAGGTGAACCTCCGGGCCCTGGCGTTCCGCCTGGACCGCGAGCCGAACCGCAAGGAGATCCCGGTGATCTGCGACGAGCAGCTCGTCGTCGAGTACTACGCCCGCTGACCCCGGTCGCGGCGTAAGCCTCAGCCCGCCGTCTCCCCGCCCTTCCGGGTGGGCGAGGCGGCGGGTTCGCGCTGTCCGGGGCCGCCGTCCGGGGCCGGGCCGCGCGGTGCCGGCAGGGCGCCCAGCGTCCCCGGCTCCCGGCGCCGCAGCGCCCGGGCCACCGCGGCCTCCCGGTCCAGCCCGGCCCCCTCCCGCACGCACTCGGCGTACCGCGCGTCGCCGAGCGCCCGCCGCGCGGCGGCCTCGCACCGCTCGTGCGGCGCGTTGTAGTGGGCGGACCCGAACAACGGCAGCCCGACCGAGGTCCACAGCCGTCCGGCGGCGCCCTGGAGCACCGCCGCCTCCACCGGATCGCCCTGCGCCACCGTCACCAGCGCCAGCAGCTCGATGACGAGCACCGAGCCCAGCAGATCGCGGAAGGCGTGCGCGTCGGCCAGCGCGTCGGACAGCAGCTCCCGCGCGCCCGCCGGGTCCCCGTCGGCCCAGGCCGCGTACGCCAGCACGTACAGCGCGTAGGAACGCGCCCACCGCTCCCCGTGGTCCTCGCACAGCCGGCGCACCTCCTCGCACAGGCGCACCGCGTCCGGCAGGTCCCCCTGGAACGCCCGGGCCATCGCCAGCTCCACCCGGCCCATCAGGACGTTGCTGTTCAGCTCGCCGATCGTCCGGTAGCGCTCCAGCGCCGAGCGCAGCAGCGTTTCCGCACCGGCCATGTCGTCGGTGACCAGGGCCAGGCAGCCCATGCGGTGCTCGGCGTAGGCCACCGCCGCCGGATCGGCCGCCCGCTCCGCCCGCTCCCGGCACGCCCGCAGCGTCCGCAGGGCCGGCCCGGTGTCGCCCTGGAGGACCGCCACGTAGCCCAGCACCCACAGCGCCTTCAGCCGGGCCCTCTCGTACCCCGACTCCAGCTCCACGCCGCGCTCCAGCCAGCGCCGCCCCTCCGCCAGCCGCCCGCAGCCCACCCAGCAGAACCACAGCGACCCCGCCAGCTGCTGGCCGAGGTGCGCCTCGCCCGGCTCGCCCAGGCACAGCTCCAGCGCGGCCCGCAGGTTCGGCAGCTCGGCGTCCACCCGCGCGGCCACCTCCCGCTGCCGGGGCGTGAACCACTCCAGCTCGCAGCAGGCCGCCAGGCCCAGGTACCAGTCCCGGTGCCGTCTGCGCAGCCGGTCCGCGTCCCCGGCCGCCGCCAGCCACTCGGCGCCGTAGGCCCGCACGGTGTCCAGCATCCGGTAGCGCGGGCCCGCCGGGCCTTCCTCGCGGGCGACGACGGACTGGGCCAGCAGCTCCGACAGCACGTCCAGCACGTCCTCGGCGGGCAGCCCCGCACCGCCGCACACGTACTCGGCCGCCTCCAGGTCGAAGGTGCCCGCGAACACCGACAGCCGCGCCCACAGCATCCGCTCGGCCGGCGTGCACAGCTCGTGGCTCCAGCCGATCGCCGTGCGCAGCGTCCGGTGGCGGGGCAGGGCGTCCCGGGCGCCGCCGGTCAGCACCCGGAACCGGTCGCCGAGGCGGTGCAGCAGCTGCGCCGGGGACAGCGCGCGCAGCCGCCCGGCCGCCAGCTCCAGCGCCAGCGGGATCCCCTCCAGCCGGCGGCACAGCTCCCGTACCTCCGGGGCGTCGGCCACCGGCACCCCGTGCGCCCGGGCCCGGTCGGCGAACAGCTCCACCGCCTCCTCGGGGCCGAGCGGCGCCAGCGGGAACAGCAGCTCGCCCGCGAGGCCCAGCGGACGCCGTCCCACCGCCAGCACCCGCAGCTCCGGCAGACCGCGCAGCAGCCGGGCCACCAGGGCGGCACAGGCCGCCGCCAGATGCTCGAACCCGTCCAGCACCAGCAGCATCCGCCGCCCCGCCAACTGCTCCAGCAGCGTCTCGCGGGGCAGCCGGGTGGTGTGGTCGGTCAGCCCCAGCGCCTCCACGACCGCGTACTCCACGAACTGCGGATCGCGCACCTCGGCCAGCTCCACCCGGCTCCAGCCCGCGGGCCCCGCCGGAGCGCCGGCCGCCCACCGCGCCGCCGCCCGTGCCGCCAGCCGGGACTTGCCCACCCCGCCCACCCCGGTCACCGTCACCAGCCGGGCCCGGCCGAGGGCCGCCGCCAGCTCGGCCAGCTCCGCCGAGCGCCCGACGAAAGCGGTGAGTTCGAGGGGCGGGGCGACGCCCGCGAAGGGGCCGGGACCATGAGGATCTCGCATGGGACACGGAGCGTACTGAAACGTGTTCACTGCGTACAATCACCCGGCACCACCGCATCCGCGCCGCCGGGAATCCGGTACGGAGCCGCGGCCCCGGCGCGATAGGCTCGGGGCACGACTTTTCCGATGCTCAGGCACGTTTCAGGGAGCGGGTGCGCACAGTGTCCGGTACAGAGGTGGCCGGGATCCTGGTGGCCGTCTTCTGGGCGATCCTGGTCTCCTTCCTCGCGGTCGCGCTGGCGAGGCTGGCCCAGACGCTCAAGGCGACCACCAAGCTCGTCGCGGACGTCACCGACCAGGCCGTCCCGCTGCTCTCCGACGCCTCCCAGGCGGTGCGCTCCGCGCAGACCCAGATCGACCGGGTCGACGCGATCGCCTCCGACGTCCAGGAGGTCACCTCCAACGCCTCCGCGCTGTCGACCACCGTCGCCTCCACCTTCGGCGGCCCGCTGGTCAAGGTCGCGGCCTTCGGCTACGGCGTCCGCCGGGCGCTCGGCGGCCGCAAGGGGGAGGACGTGCCTGCGAAGTCCCCCCGGCGTACCGTGATCGTGGGCCGGACGGTCCCCGCCGCACGACGCAAGCGGAAGTAAGGACTGAGACCGAGCGATGTTCCGCCGTACGTTCTGGTTCACCACCGGTGTCGCCGCCGGCGTGTGGGCCACCACCAAGGTCAACCGCAAGATCAGGCAGCTGACCCCGGAGAGCCTGGCCGCCACCGCGGCGAACAAGGCCCTGGAGACCGGTCACCGCCTGAAGGACCGCGCGGTCGGCTTCGCGTTCGACGTCCGCGACAACATGGCCCGGCGGGAGGCCGAGCTGGAGGAGGCCCTCGGCATCCACGAGGACCCGGAACTCCCCGCGCCCCGGCGGTACACCGCCGTCGAGAACGACAACAGCAGCACACCGAAGTACATCGAAGCCCCGATGCACTCGTACAACCGGAATGAGGACCACTGATGGAGTCGGCCGAGATTCGCCGCCGCTGGCTGAGCTTCTTCGAGGAGCGCGGGCACACCGTCGTCCCTTCGGCGTCGCTCATCGCGGACGACCCGACTCTGCTCCTCGTCCCCGCCGGCATGGTGCCCTTCAAGCCCTACTTCCTGGGTGAGGTCAAGCCGCCGTTCCCGCGCGCCACCAGCGTGCAGAAGTGCGTGCGCACGCCCGACATCGAAGAGGTCGGCAAGACCACGCGGCACGGCACGTTCTTCCAGATGTGCGGCAACTTCTCCTTCGGCGACTACTTCAAGGAAGGCGCCATCAAGCTTGCCTGGGAGCTGCTCACCTCGCCCCAGGACAAGGGCGGTTACGGCCTCGACCCCGAGCGCCTGTGGATCACCGTCTACCAGGACGACGACGAGGCGGAGCAGATCTGGCACGAGGTCGTCGGCGTGCCCAAGGAGCGCATCCAGCGCCTGGGCATGAAGGACAACTTCTGGTCCATGGGCGTACCCGGCCCGTGCGGCCCCTGCTCCGAGATCAACTACGACCGCGGCCCCGAGTTCGGTGCCGAGGGCGGCCCCGCCGTCAACGACGAGCGGTACGTGGAGATCTGGAACCTCGTCTTCATGCAGTTCGAGCGGGGCGAGGGCATCGGCAAGGACAACTTCGAGATCCTCGGGGACCTGCCGAGCAAGAACATCGACACGGGCCTCGGCCTGGAGCGGCTCGCCATGATCCTGCAGGGCGTGCAGAACATGTACGAGATCGACACCTCCATGGCCGTCATCGACAAGGCCACCGAGCTGACCGGCGTCCGCTACGGCGACGCCCACGACTCGGACGTGTCCCTGCGCGTGGTCACCGACCACATGCGCACCGCCACCATGCTCATCGGCGACGGCGTCACCCCGGGCAACGAGGGCCGCGGCTACGTCCTGCGCCGCATCATGCGCCGCGCCATCCGCAACATGCGGCTGCTCGGCGCCACCGGTCCGGTCGTCAAGGACCTGGTCGAGACCGTGATCGGCATGATGGGCCAGCAGTACCCGGAGCTGATCACCGACCGCGAGCGCATCGAGAAGGTCGCCCTCGCCGAGGAGGCCGCCTTCCTCAAGACGCTGAAGGCCGGCACCAACATCCTCGACACCGCCGTCACCGAGACCAAGGCCGCCGGCGGCACCGTCCTCTCCGGCGACAAGGCGTTCCTGCTCCACGACACCTGGGGCTTCCCGATCGACCTCACCCTGGAGATGGCCGCCGAGCAGGGCCTCGCCGTGGACGAGGACGGCTTCCGCCGCCTGATGAAGGAGCAGCGGGAGCGCGCCAAGGCCGACGCCCAGGCCAAGAAGACGGGCCACGCCGACCTGGGCGCCTACCGCGAGATCGCCGACAGCGCCGGCGCCACCGACTTCATCGGCTACACCGACACCGAGGCCGAGTCCACGGTCGTCGGCATCCTGGTCGACGGCGTCTCCTCCCCGGCCGCCACCGAGGGCGACGAGGTCGAGATCGTCCTGGACCGCACCCCGTTCTACGCCGAGGGCGGCGGCCAGATCGGCGACACCGGCCGCATCAAGGTGGACACCGGCGCCGTCATCGAGGTCCGCGACTGCCAGAAGCCGGTCCCGGGCGTGTACGTCCACAAGGGCGTCGTCCAGGTCGGCGAGGTCACCGTCGGCGCCAAGGCCCACGCCGCCATCGACGCCCGCCGCCGCCACGCCATCGCCCGCGCCCACTCGGCCACCCACCTCACCCACCAGGCCCTGCGGGACGCCCTCGGCCCGACGGCCGCCCAGGCCGGTTCGGAGAACCAGCCCGGCCGCTTCCGCTTCGACTTCGGCTCCCCGTCCGCCGTGCCGACGGCCGTGATGACCGACGTCGAGCAGAAGATCAACGAGGTGCTGGCCCGCGACCTCGACGTGCACGCCGAGGTCATGGGCATCGACGAGGCCAAGAAGCAGGGCGCCATCGCCGAGTTCGGCGAGAAGTACGGCGAGCGGGTGCGCGTCGTGACCATCGGCGACTTCTCCAAGGAGCTGTGCGGCGGCACGCACGTGCACAACACCGCCCAGCTGGGCCTGGTGAAGCTGCTCGGCGAGTCCTCCATCGGCTCCGGTGTGCGCCGTATCGAGGCCCTGGTCGGCGTGGACGCCTACCACTTCCTCGCCCGTGAGCACACGGTCGTCAACCAGCTGACCGAGCTGCTCAAGGGCCGCCCGGAGGAGCTGCCGGAGAAGGTCTCCTCGATGCTCGGCAAGCTGAAGGACGCCGAGAAGGAGATCGAGCGGTTCCGCGCCGAGAAGGTCCTCCAGGCCGCCGCCGGCCTCGCCGGCTCCGCCCGGGACATCCGCGGCATCGCCGTGGTCACCGGGCAGGTCCCGGACGGCACCACGCCCGACGACCTGCGCAAGCTGGTCCTGGACGTGCGCGGCCGGATCCAGGGCGGACGGGCCGCCGTCGTGGCGCTGTTCACCGTCAACAACGGCAAGCCGCTGACGGTCATCGCCACCAACGACGCCGCCCGCGACCGCGGTCTGAAGGCCGGCGACCTCGTCCGCGCCGCCGCCAAGACCCTCGGCGGCGGCGGTGGCGGCAAGCCGGACGTGGCCCAGGGCGGAGGCCAGAACCCGGCCGCCGTCGGCGAGGCCGTCGAGGCCGTCGAGCGGCTCGTCGCCGAGACCGCCAAGTAGGGAACGGTCGAAGCAGATGCGCAGAGGACGCCGGCTCGCGATCGACGTCGGGGACGCCCGGATCGGGGTCGCCTCGTGCGACCCCGACGGGATCCTCGCCACCCCCGTGGAGACCGTCCCCGGCCGGGACCTCCCCGCCGCCCACCGCCGCCTGCGTCAACTGGTGGAGGAGTACGACCCGATCGAGGTCGTCGTCGGCCTTCCTCGCTCCCTCAAGGGGGGCGAGGGCCCGGCCGCGGTCAAGGTCCGCGCCTTCGCCGGGGAACTGGCCACGGGCATCCAGCCGGTGCCGGTGCGCCTGGTGGACGAGCGGATGACGACCGTCACGGCCAGCCAGGGACTGCGCGCCTCGGGCGTGAAGTCCAAGAAGGGCCGTTCGGTCATCGACCAGGCGGCGGCCGTCGTCATCCTGCAGCAGGCTCTGGAATCCGAACGGGTGTCAGGCAAACCACCCGGTGAGGGCGTCGAAGTGGTCATCTGATCGCGATACGGTAACGTTCCGCGCGATGCGCCGGTGTTCGAACAGCCGGGGCACAGCAAGAGGCGGAGCGGAATCCGGCCCACGAGCCGCGGGTCCGTCGGCCTCGCGGCTCTAGGGGATCGATGACTGAGTATGGCCGGGGCCAAGGCTCCGAACCGTGGAATCCGGAGGACCCGTTGCACGGGGACGGCGGATGGGGAGGACAGCAGGCCCAGGAGGGTTCGCAGTCCCCCTACGGCGGCCAGCCGCAGCACCACCCGCAGGCGCCGCGGTACGGCGACTGGAACGAGGGACAGCAGCCGGGGTACGACGGGCAGCACCACCCGCAGCACGACGACCGGTACCAGGCCCACCAGGACGGCCGGCAGCAGTACGACCAGCAGCTCACCGCCCACGCCCAGCACCAGTTCCACCAGGGCGGCTGGGACGCGACCGGGACCCACGGCCACGTGCCCTACGCGGCCGACCCGGGCGACCCCTACGGCCAGCAGCCCGTGGCCTACGGCGCGGAGCAGCCCGACCTCTACCCCACCGAGGACGCCTACCCGCCGCCGGAGCCGCCCGGCCGCAGACGCCCCGAGCCGGAGCCGGCGGGCGAGGAGGAGGGCGTCCTCGCCGCAAGCCGCGGCGAGGACGGCGAGGAGCACGAGCTCCAGGGCCGGCGGGAGCGGCGCGGCAAGGGCCGCAAGCCGGTCAAGCCCAGGAAACGGCGCACCGGCTGCGCCTGCATGGTGGTCGTCCTGGTGTTCGGCGGCGGCCTCGGCGGAGTCGGGTACTTCGGGTACCAGTTCTACCAAAATCGTTTCGGCGCGGCTCCGGACTACGCGGGCGAGGGCACCGGCCAGACCGTCACCGTCGAGATCCCCAAGGGCGCGGGCGGCTGGGAGATCGGCCGCCGGCTGAAGGAGGCCGGCGTCGTCAAGAGCGCCGACGCGTTCGTCCACGCCCAGACGACGACACCGGGCGGCGACGGCATCCAGGCCGGTGCCTACCTCCTGAAGAAGGAGATGTCCGCCGCCAGCGCGGTCCGGCTGATGATGGACCCGCGCAGCCAGAACAACGTGATCGTCACCCCCGGCGAGCGCAACACCGACGTCTACGCGGCCATCGACAAGAAGCTGGAACTGTCCAAGGGCGCGACCCGGAAGCTCGCCGAGAAGGAGTACAAGTCCCTCGGCCTGCCCGCCTGGGCGCGCAACGGCGGCGACGTCAAGGACCCGCTGGAGGGCTTCCTCTTCCCGGGCACCTATCCGGCCGCCAAGGGCATGAAGCCCGACGCCATCCTCAAGCAGATGGTCGTCCAGGCCAAGCAGAAGTACGCCGCCTACGGCCTCGACGAGAAGGCCAGGGAGCTCGGGGTGGAGAACGCCTTCCAGCTCGTCACGGTCGCGAGCCTGGTCCAGGCCGAGGGCAAGACGCACGACGACTTCCGCAAGATGGCCGAGGTGGTCTACAACCGCCTCAAGCCCACCAACACCGAGACCAACCGCAAGCTTCAGTTCGACTCGACGTACAACTACGCCAAGGGCACGAGCAACATCCACATCTCCGAGAAGGAGATCAACAGCGACCCGAGCCCGTACAACACGTACCGGTACCCGGGACTTCCGCCCGGCCCGATCGGCAACCCCGGCGAGGACGCGCTGAAGGCGACGCTGAACCCGACCGATGACGGCTGGGTCTACTTCGTGGCGACCGACGGTATGAGCAACACCGAGTTCGCCAAGACGTACGCGGAATTCCTAGAACTCAGGGACAAGTTCAATGCCAACACGGGCAACTGACGGCCGCCGTGCCGCCGTGCTCGGCTCTCCGATCGCGCACTCCCTCTCCCCGGTGCTGCACCGGGCGGCGTACGAGGCGGCCGGGCTCGCCGGCTGGTCGTACGACAGCTTCGACGTCGACGAGGCCGCGCTGCCCGGCTTCCTCGACCGGCTGGGGCCCGAGTGGGCCGGGCTGTCGCTGACCATGCCGCTGAAGCGGGCGGTCATCCCGCTGCTGGACGAGGTCAGCGACACCGCCGCCTCGGTCGACGCGGTCAACACGCTGGTCTTCACCGAGGACGGACGCCGGGTCGGCGACAACACCGACATCCCGGGCATGGTGGCCGCGCTGCGCGAGCACGGCATCGAGGAGGTCGGCTCCGCCGCGATCCTGGGGGCCGGGGCCACCGCCTCCTCCGCGCTCGCCGCGCTCGCCCGGATCTGCACCGGGGAGGTCGTCGCCTACGTCCGCAGCGAGGCCCGCGCCGCCGAGATGCGGCAGTGGGGCGAACGGCTCGACGTGCAGGTCCGCACGGCGGACTGGTCCGACGCCGCCGAGGCGCTGCGGGCCCCGCTGGTGATCGCCACCACGCCCGCCGGGACCACCGACGCGCTCGCCGCCGCCGTGCCCGAACGCCCCGCCACCCTCTTCGACGTGCTCTACGACCCCTGGCCCACCGAACTGGCGGCCCGCTGGTCCATGTTCGGCGGCGCCGTGGTCGGCGGCCTCGATCTGCTGGTCCACCAGGCGGTGCTCCAGTTCGAGCGGATGACGGGGCTGGCCCCGGGCCCGGTGGACGCCATGCGGCACGCCGGGGAGAAGGCGCTCGCGGCCCGCTGACGCCCCCGCGCGCGTCCGCCTGCTGGACCGGCGGCCGTCTCCCGCCCGCGGACGTGGGAGGATCGGAGGTGGCGTGCCGGGGTCGCGCACCCGGTGACGCCGTCGCCGTGCGCGAGGACGCGTACGCCGGGCAGTACCGGGCGCGAGCACTGAGGAGCACCGTTGAGCAGGCTGCGTTGGCTGACCGCGGGGGAGTCCCACGGTCCCGCACTTGTCGCGACGCTGGAGGGTCTTCCCGCCGGCGTGCCGATCACCACGGAGATGGTGGCGGACCACCTGGCGCGGCGGCGGCTCGGCTACGGCCGTGGTGCGCGGATGAAGTTCGAGCGCGACGAGGTCACCTTCCTGGGTGGTGTCCGGCACGGGCTGACGCTGGGCTCGCCGGTGGCGGTCATGGTGGGGAACACCGAGTGGCCGAAGTGGGAGCAGGTCATGGCGGCCGATCCGGTCGATCCGGAGGTGCTGGCCGGTCTGGCCCGCAACGCGCCGCTGACCCGTCCGCGCCCGGGTCACGCCGATCTGGCGGGCATGCAGAAGTACGGCTTCGACGAGGCCCGCCCGATCCTGGAGCGCGCGAGCGCGCGGGAGACGGCGGCCCGGGTGGCGCTCGGCGCGGTGGCGCGGTCGTACCTGAAGGAGACGGCCGGTATCGAGATCGTCTCCCATGTGGTCGAGCTGGCTTCGGCGAAGGCGCCGTACGGCGTCTACCCGGCCCCGGCGGACGTGGAGAGGCTGGACGCGGACCCGGTGCGGTGTCTGGACGCGGACGCCTCGAAGGCGATGGTCGCGGAGATCGACCAGGCCCACAAGGACGGTGACACCCTCGGCGGTGTGGT
>NZ_JBVJOT010000070.1:0-36290 GCF_055583025.1 Streptomyces sp. NPDC104831 | reverse complement strand
CAGGTTGGGTGTTGGGTCCACAGGGGAGAAAGGGGGCGGGAGGAATTTCCCCATCCCCCCCCCCCCCCCCCCCCCCGCCCCCCCCCCCCCCCCCGACACCCTGGTGGTCGCCGAGGAGGGCACCGCCGCCGGCCAGGCGCGGGCCTACGCGGACGCGGTCCGGGCCGCCGGGCACCGGGCCGTCGTCTGGGACGTGGCCGCGCAGGGTGCCCCGGACCCGCTCGGCGTGCTGAAGCACTTCCGGACGGTCGTGCACTACTCCGGCCCGGACGGCCCCGGCAACGCCACCCAGCTGCGGCTGCGCGCCTACCTCAACGAGGGCGGCAGGCTGATCGAGGCCGGCGAGCGGGCCGGCGGCAGCGTCGACCTCGGCGACGGCACCCTCTCCGACGACTTCAGCCAGTACTACCTGGGCGCCTACAGCCGTACGCCGGCCGGAAGGGCCACCGGCTTCACCGGCTCCGGCGCGCTCGCCGGCGCCGGCGGCGCCCTCGGCGACGCGCCCGGCAACCCGCTCGACGCGACGGGCGCCTACGGCGTCACCTCCGAGGAACTGCCGGTCACCGCGTTCCCGCAGTTCGAAAGCGCGGGCGCGGGAACGTTCAGCGGAACCGTCAATCCCTACGGGCCGTACTCGGGTGCCTTCATGGCCGCCGCCGTGCACACCGACAACGCCTACAAGCGGCTCACCCGCACCCTCGACCTCACCGGGGTCGCCGCCGCCGACAGGCCGGCCCTGAGCACCCGGCTGCTGTGGGACACCGAGCCCGGCTACGACCACGTGGTGGTGGAGGCGCACACCGTGGGCGCCGACGACTGGACCACGCTGCCGGAGGCCTCGGGAGCCACCCGGACGACCGTGCCGGACGAGTGCGGCGCCCTGACCGCGCTGCACCCCTGGCTGAAGCACTACCTGACGCCGTCGGCCGCCGGCTGCTCCGCGACCGGCTCCAGCGGTGCCTGGAACAGCCTCTCCGGCGCCTCCGCCGGCTGGCAGCGGGTGGGCTTCGACCTGAGCGCGTACGCCGGGAAGCAGGTCGAGGTCTCGATCGGCTACGTCACCGACACCGGCACCGGCGGCCGGGGCGTCCTCGCCGACGACGCCTCGCTGGTCGTCGGCGGCGCGGCGCGGGAGACCGAGGGCTTCGAGTCCTCCCTGGGGGCCTGGCGGGCGGCCGGACCGCCCCCGGGCAGTGTGCCGGTCCGCAAGGACTGGACCCGCACCGGGGCCCTGCTGCGGACCTACGCGGCGGTCACCACGGACGACACCGTGCTGCTCGGCTTCGGGCTGGAACAGATGGTCTCGGCCGCCGACCGGGCGGCCCTGCTGGGAAAGGCGTTCGCCGCGCTCGACAGGTGAGCGGAGACCCCTCTCAACGGTGCGCGGACGAGCAGTTCATCAAGTGAGCCGACCCGCTCACGAACGAGTGAAAACGACGTCGGGAGCGCCTGGCATTCCGTACCAAATACGGGTGATTCCGCTGTCGATCCGAGGGGGTCCGTACCTCTACTGGCCGGTACGGACCGCCTGCCCGTGTATGGGTTGTCTCGATGTCACCCAGGGGGCCTCGGAGAGGTAGGGTCGGGGGTGGTCGGGGACATCCCAAACAGAGCTCGCCGGCACCGCATAGCCGGCGTACCAACGAGGAGATCGGTTCGTGACGATCCGCGTAGGCATCAACGGCTTCGGCCGCATCGGTCGTAACTACTTCCGCGCGCTGCTGGAGCAGGGAGCGGACATCGAGGTTGTGGCTGTCAACGACCTGGGTGACACCGCGACCACCGCCCACCTGCTGAAGTACGACACGATCCTGGGCCGCCTCAAGCAGGAGGTCTCCCACACCGCCGACACGATCACCGTCGACGGCCACACCATCAAGGTGCTCTCCGAGCGCAACCCGGCCGACATCCCGTGGGGCGAGCTGGGTGTCGACATCGTCATCGAGTCCACCGGCATCTTCACCAAGCGCGAGGACGCCGCCAAGCACCTCGCGGGCGGCGCCAAGAAGGTCCTCATCTCGGCTCCGGCCAAGGACGAGGACATCACCATCGTCATGGGCGTCAACCAGGACAAGTACGACCCGGCGCAGCACAACGTCATCTCCAACGCCTCCTGCACCACCAACTGTGTGGCGCCGATGGCGAAGGTCCTCGACGAGAACTTCGGCATCGTCAAGGGCCTGATGACGACGGTGCACGCGTACACGAACGACCAGCGCATCCTTGACTTCCCGCACAAGGACCTGCGCCGCGCCCGTGCCGCCGCCGAGAACATCATCCCGACCACCACGGGTGCCGCCAAGGCCACCGCCCTGGTCCTGCCGCACCTCAAGGGCAAGCTGGACGGCATGGCCATGCGCGTCCCGGTCCCGACCGGCTCGGTCACCGACCTGGTCGTGGAGCTGAGCCGCGAGGTCACCAAGGAAGAGGTCAACGCCGCCTTCCAGAAGGCCGCCGAGGGCGAGCTGAAGGGCCTCCTCGACTACACCGAGGACCAGATCGTCTCCTCCGACATCGTCAACGCCCCGGCGTCCTGCACCTTCGACTCCTCCCTGACCATGGTCCAGGAGGGCAAGAACGTGAAGGTCATCGGTTGGTACGACAACGAGTGGGGCTACTCCAACCGCCTCGTGGACCTCACGGTCTTCGTCGGCAACCAGCTCTGATCGCAAACCGCAGGACCCCGAAGTGAGAGCAGGGCTCGGGCAGCGCACCGCCGCGCTGTCCGGGCCCTGTCCCACGTACCGACCCCGCCCTTTTACGATCAGGTGCACACGAGCCCTCCTCAGGAGACCACCCCATGAAGACGATCGACGAACTTCTCGCCGACGGCGTGAGCGGCAAGCGGGTCTTCGTCCGCGCCGACCTCAACGTGCCGCTCGCCGACGGGACGATCACCGACGACGGCCGCATCCGCGCCGTCCTGCCCACCGTCAAGGCCCTCGCGGACGCGGGCGCCAAGGTGGTCGTCGCCTCGCACCTGGGCCGCCCCAAGGGTGCCCCGGACCCCGCCTTCTCGCTGCTGCCCGCGGCCGAGCGCCTCGGCGAACTGCTCGGCGCCCCGGTGGCCTTCGCCGAGGACACCGTCGGCCCCGCCGCCCACGACGCCGTCGACGGCCTCCAGCCGGGCCAGGTCGCGGTCATCGAGAACCTGCGTTTCAACCCCGGCGAGACGTCCAAGGACGACACGGAGCGAGGGGAGTTCGCCGACCGCCTCGCCGCCCTCGCGGACGTCTACGTGGGCGACGGCTTCGGCGCCGTCCACCGCAAGCACGCCTCCGTCTTCGACCTCCCGGCCCGGCTGCCGCACTACGCCGGCCACCTGATCGCCACCGAGGTCGGCGTCCTGAAGCAGCTCACCGAGGACGTCAAGCGGCCGTACGCGGTCGTGCTCGGCGGCGCCAAGGTGTCCGACAAGCTGGGCGTCATCGACCACCTGCTGGAGAAGGCCGACCGCATCCTCGTCGGCGGCGGCATGGCCTACACCTTCCTCAAGGCCCAGGGCTACGAGGTCGGCATCTCCCTGCTCCAGGAGGACCAGGTCCCGGCGGTCAAGGAGTACATGAAGCGTGCCGAGGAGCGCGGCGTGGAGTTCGTCCTCCCCGTCGACGTCCTCGTCTCGACCGAATTCCCGGACCTGAAGACCAAGGCCCCGGCCAACCCCACCACGGTCGCCGCGACCGCCATCCCGGCCGACCAGGAGGGCCTGGACATCGGTCCGGAGACCCGCACGCTGTACGCTTCGAAGCTCGCCGACGCCGCGACCGTCTTCTGGAACGGTCCCATGGGCGTCTTCGAGCACCCCGACTACGCCGAGGGCACCAAGGCGGTCGCCCAGGCACTCGTCGACTCCGACGGCTTCACCGTCGTCGGCGGCGGTGACTCCGCCGCGGCCGTGCGCACGCTCGGCTTCGACGAGAAGGCATTCGGCCACATCTCGACCGGTGGCGGCGCCTCCCTCGAATACCTCGAGGGCAAGACGCTCCCCGGCCTCGCCGCACTGGAGGACTGACCTCAATGAGCACGCGCACGCCGCTGATGGCGGGCAACTGGAAGATGAACCTCAACCACCTCGAGGCCATCGCCCACGTCCAGAAGCTCGCCTTCGCCCTGGCCGACAAGGACTACGAGGCCGTGGAGGTCGCCGTCCTGCCGCCCTTCACCGACCTGCGCTCCGTGCAGACCCTGGTCGACGGCGACAAGCTCAAGATCAAGTACGGCGCCCAGGACATCTCCCAGCACGACTCCGGCGCCTACACCGGCGAGATCTCCGGCTCCATGCTGGCCAAGCTGAAGTGCACCTACGTGGCGATCGGCCACTCCGAGCGCCGCCAGTACCACCACGAGACCGACGAGCTGGTCAACGCCAAGGTCAAGGCCGCCTACAAGCACGGCCTCACCCCGATCCTGTGCGTCGGCGAGGAGCTGGACGTCCGCGAGGCGGGCAACCACGTCGCCCACACCCTCGCCCAGGTCGAGGGCGGTCTGAAGGACCTCCCGGCCGAGCAGGCCGAGACCGTCGTGATCGCCTACGAGCCCGTGTGGGCCATCGGCACCGGCAAGGTCTGCGGCGCCGAGGACGCCCAGGAGGTCTGCGCCGCGATCCGCGCCAAGATCGCCGGACTGTACTCCCAGGACGTGGCCGACAAGGTCCGCATCCAGTACGGCGGCTCCGTGAAGTCGGGCAACTGCGCCGAGATCATGGCCCAGCCCGACATCGACGGCGCCCTGGTCGGCGGCGCCTCGCTGGACGCCGACGAGTTCGTCAAGATCGTGCGCTTCCGCGATCAGTGACGCCGGACCGTGAGTAGGCGGTAGCGGCGATACGTCGTACTCTTGCGGGGGCACAGCCGAGGCGCTGTGCCCCCGTCGTCCATCCGAATCCGAGGAAGTTGGTCCAGCCGTGGTTTTGGGGTTCTCGATCGCCCTGATCGTCTTCAGCCTGCTGCTGATGCTGCTGGTGCTGATGCACAAGGGGAAGGGCGGCGGCCTGTCCGACATGTTCGGCGGTGGCATGCAGTCCTCCGTCGGCGGTTCCTCGGTCGCCGAGCGCAACCTCGACCGGATCACCATCGTGATCGGCCTGCTGTGGTTCGCGTGCATCATCGTCCTCGGCCTCGTCATGAAGTCGAACAACTGACACGCGACCGCGAACCGGCCGCAGGTCCGGGTCGCACCACGTATTTCCCACGCGAAGCCCCATGTTGGGTACGCGCCAGTGAGCGCGGCCTATCATGGGGCTTGCGTCTGGGTGTGGGGGCCGGTAACTCCAATCACTGGACGCGCGTTGGGCCTTACGTAGACTGAGGCGCTCGCGGCGAAGCGAAACGCCGACTCGCTTCGCGGCACCATCACGCAGGGAGTTACGACCGTGGCAAGTGGCAACGCGATCCGAGGAAGCCGGGTCGGGGCGGGGCCGATGGGCGAGGCCGAGCGCGGCGAGTCCGCGCCGCGTCTGCGCATCTCCTTCTGGTGCTCCAACGGGCACGAGACGCAGCCCAGCTTCGCCAGCGACGCGCAGGTTCCCGAGACCTGGGACTGTCCCCGCTGCGGCTTCCCGGCCGGCCAGGACCGGGACAACCCGCCGGCCCCGCCGCGCACCGAGCCCTACAAGACGCACCTCGCGTACGTCCGCGAGCGGCGCAGCGACGCGGACGGCGAGGCGATCCTCGCCGAGGCGCTCGCCAAACTGCGCGGCGAGATCTAGGACTTCTCACCGGCCGGGTGCCTACGGGCGCCCGGCCGGAGCCGTCTGGTCCCAGGCGACGCCGACCGATTGTCGGTGGCGCCCTCTACGGTGTGCGCATCGGCACGTCGTGAGGGGGAGAGCGTGGCCGGGGTCGAGTCGGGAAGCGGGACAAGGCCCGCCTGGCGCGGGGGATTCGGGCGGTTGTGGACGGCCGCCGTCGTCTCCAGGTTCGGTGACGCGTTGCGGACCTCCGCGTTGCCGTTGCTCGCCGTGCGCCTCACCGACGATCCCCTCGTCGTCGCCGCCGTCACCGCCTGCGGCTATCTGCCCTGGCTGCTGTTCGGGCTGTTCGGCGGCGCCGTGGCGGACCGGGTCGACCAGCGGCGGGCCATGTGGCTCGTGGACACCGTGCGGGGCCTGCTCGTCGCCGGTTTCGCCCTCGCCGTGGGCCTCGGGCACGCCTCCGTCCCGCTGCTGATCGCCCTCGCCTTCTCGCTCACCGCGCTCCAGACGCTCTTCGACAACGCCGCCACGGCCCTGCTGCCCTCCCTGGTGCGACGCGGGGCACTGGGCGGCGCCAACGCCCGGCTGATGACCGGTCAGCAACTCGCGGGCGGGCTGCTGGCAGCCCCGTTCGTGCCGCTGCTGCTGGCGGCCGGCGCGTGCACGCCGTTCGTGGCGGACGCCGGCACCTACCTGGTGGCCGCGGCGCTCGTGGCGTCCCTGCGGACACGGCCGCCGGAGCGGGAGCCGCGCGCGGCCGGCAGCACCCTGCGCTCGGAGATCGGCGCGGGCCTGCGCGCCCTGGGCCGGGACCGGGTGCTGCGCGCGGTGTGCCTGGCGACCCTGCTCTGCAACATCGGCATGGGCGCCCTGATCGCCACGCTGGCGCTGCACGTCACCCGCTGGCTGGACGCCGGCGACACCGGCTATGTCGCCGCCATGACGGCGTACGCGGCCGGCGGCCTGGCCGGCGGCTTCGTCGCCCAGCGGATGGCCCGCCGTACGGGGCGGGTCCGGGCCCTGCTGTCCGGCTGCGCGGTCCAGACGGGCGCGCTGCTGCTCATCGGCTCCGTACGGCACGTGGCCGCGCTGGTCGCCGGCATGCTGCTGCTCGGCGCGATGAACATGGTGTGGAACGTCAACCAGGTCACGCTGATGCAGCAACGCAGCCCCGAGTCGATGACGGGCCGCATCGCCGCCGCCTTCCGCACCGCCTCCGTCTCCGGCGCCCCGCTCGGCGCGTTCCTCGGCGGAGCCGTGGCCGGGCCGTACGGCCTCAACGGCCCCGCCCTGCTCGCGGCCCTCCTGTTCGCGTCGGCCGTCACCGCGCTGATACCGCTGCGCGAGCGGGACATACGTGTGGTGACGCCGGACGAGACTCGCACCGGACGCTGATCAATTAGGTTGGAACCGGCAGCGGTCAAGGTCGCAGGAAAGAAGGCTGAAGTCGGACATGAACGCAGACGGCCGTACCAGGCTCCACCAGACGCCCGAGTGGACCGCCCTCGCCGAGCACCGCGAGGAACTGGCGGACACCCGGCTGAGGGAACTGTTCGCCGCCGACCCCGGACGCGGCACCGGGTACACGCTCCAGGTCGGCGACCTGTACATCGACTACTCGAAGCACCTGGTCACCGACGACACCCTGCGGCTGCTGCGCGAGCTGGCCGCGGCGACGGACGTCTTCGGCCTGCGGGACGCCATGTTCCGCGGCGAGAAGATCAACGTCACCGAGGACCGGGCGGTGCTGCACACCGCGCTGCGCGCCCCCCGGGACGCCGTGATCGAGGTCGACGGCGAGAACGTGGTGCCGAAGGTGCACGCGGTGCTGGACAGGATGGCCCACTTCGCCGACCGGGTCCGCTCCGGCGAGTGGACCGGCTACACCGGCAAGCGCATCAGGAACGTGGTCAACGTCGGCATCGGCGGCTCCGACCTCGGCCCCGCGATGGCCTACGAGGTGCTGCGCAGCTTCGCCGACCGGGATCTCACGGTCCGCTTCGTGTCGAACGTGGACGGGGCCGACCTGCACGAGGCGATCCGGGACCTCGACCCGGCTCAGACCCTGTTCGTCATCGCCTCCAAGACCTTCACCACCATCGAGACCATCACCAACGCCACCTCCGCGCGCCAGTGGCTGCTGGCCGCGCTCGGCGACGAGAAGGCAGTGGCGAAGCACTTCGTGGCGCTGTCCACGAACGCCGGGAAGGTCGCCGACTTCGGCATCGACACGGACAACATGTTCGAGTTCTGGGACTGGGTCGGCGGGCGGTACTCGTACGACTCCGCGATCGGCCTGTCCCTGATGATCGCGATCGGGCCGGACCGGTTCCGGGAGATGCTCGACGGCTTCCGGCTCGTCGACGACCACTTCCGCACCGCGCCCGCCGAGGCCAACGCGCCGCTGCTGCTGGGCCTGCTCGGCATCTGGTACGGGAACTTCCACGACGCCCAGTCGCACGCGGTGCTGCCGTACTCGCACTACCTGTCGAAGTTCACCGCCTACCTCCAGCAGCTCGACATGGAGTCCAACGGCAAGTACGTCGCCCGTGACGGCCACCCGGTGGACTGGCAGACCGGGCCGGTGGTCTGGGGCACGCCCGGCACCAACGGGCAGCACGCCTACTACCAGTTGATCCACCAGGGCACCAAGCTGATCCCGGCGGACTTCATCGGCTTCGCCGAGCCGGTCGCCGAGCTGAGCGGGGAACTCAAGGCCCAGCACGACCTGCTGATGGCCAACTTCTTCGCCCAGACCCAGGCGCTCGCCTTCGGCAAGACGGCCGAGGAGGTCCGCGCCGAGGGCGTGCCCGAGGAACTGGTCCCGCACAAGACCTTCCAGGGCGACCGGCCCACCACGACGATCCTGGCCCGGGAGCTGACCCCGTCCGTGCTCGGCCAGCTGATCGCCCTCTACGAACACAAGGTGTTCGTCCAGGGCGCGGTGTGGAACATCGACTCCTTCGACCAGTGGGGCGTGGAACTGGGCAAGGTCCTCGCCAAGCGCGTCGAACCCGCGCTCACCGAGGGCGCCGAGGTCCCCGGCCTGGACGCGTCGACGAAGGCGCTGGTGGCCAGGTACCGGGAGCTGCGCGGCCGGAGCTGAGCCGGGCGCCGGGAAAAGCGGACGGCGGGGGCCGAAGCCCCCGCCGCCCGTCGTTGCGGCCGGTGTCTCAGGGCGACGCCGGCGGATACAGCGACCGCGGCAGCTGCGAGGCCGCGGCCGAGTCCAGCAGCCACAGGGTGCGCCGGGTGCCGTACGCGCCCGCCGCCGGGGCCTGGATCTCGCCCGCGCCGGACAGGGCGATGGCCGCGGCCTCCGCCTTGTCCTCGCCGGCCGCGAGCAGCCAGACCTCGCGGGCCGCGCGGATCGCGGGGAGGGTGAGGGTGATCCGGGTCGGCGGGGGCTTGGGCGCGCCGTGCACGCCGACCACCGTGCGCTCGGTCTCCCGCACGGCCGGCAGCTCCGGGAAGAGCGAGGCCACGTGGGTGTCCGGGCCGACGCCCAGCATCAGGACGTCGAAGGCGGGCACCGCGCCGTGGTTCTCCGGCCCGGCCGCCTTCGCCAGCTCCGCCGCGTACGCCTCGGCCGCCGCCTCGACGTCCGTGCCGTGGGGGCCGTCGGAGGCGGGCATGGCGTGCACGCGCTCCGGGTCCAGCGGGACGGAGTCGAGCAGGGCCTCACGGGCCTGGGTGACGTTGCGCTCGGGGTCGCCCTCGGGGAGGTAGCGCTCGTCGCCCCACCACAGGTCCAGCCGGCCCCAGTCGACGGCGTCCCGGGCGGGTGCCGCCGCCAGCGCGGCCAGCAGGCCGTTGCCGTTGCGGCCGCCGGTGAGGACCACGGACGCGGTGCCCCGGGAGGCCTGCGCGTCCACGATCTTCGTGATCAGGCGGGCCGCGGCGGCCTGCGCCATCAGCTCCTTGTCGTGGTGGACGACCAGCTGCGGTGTGCTCACTTCGCCGTCGCCTTCCTCGCCGGTGCCTTCTTCGCGGTCTTGGCCGTCGCCTTCTTCGCGGGAGCCTTGGCCGCCTCCTCCACGGGCTCCGGCTCGGCGACCGGCTCGGCCGCCGCCTCCGGACCAGCGGCCTCGGGGCCAGCGGTCTTGGGAGCAGTGGCCGGTTCGGCGGCCGGTTCGGCCGGGGTCCCGCCGGCCTGCCGGGGCAGCGTGGTCAGCCGCTCCACGCCGTAGCGCAGCGCCGACGCGTAGGTGTCGTCCGGGTCCAGCCGGCGCAGCTCCTCCGCGATCAGCTCGGCGGTGTCCCGCCGCTTCAGCGCCACCGCGCGGGCCGGCTGGCCCTCGATGGCGAGCGTGGCCAGCGAGCCGTCCGCGCGGTCCAGCGTGATCGGGCCCCGGCTGGTGTCCAGTCGGACGGCCGTGAGCCCCGGGCCGGGGGACAGGGAGCGCCGGACGGGGACGTCCAGCCGGTCCGCGAGCCACATCGCCAGCAGCTCACAGCTCGGGTTGAACTCCTCGCCCTCCACCTCGACGCCGCGCACCTCGCAGTCGATCTGGTCCAGGGCCGCCGCCAGCATGGAGCGCCACGGCGTGATCCGGGTCCAGGACAGGTCGGTGTCGCCGGGCGTGTAGGCCGCGGCGCGGGCGGACAGCTCCCGTACCGGCTGCTCGGCGGCGTAGCTGTCGGTGACCCGGCGCTGGGCGAGCGCGCCCAGCGGGTCCTTCGCCGGGTCGAGCGGCGCGTTCACCGGCCACCACACGACGACCGGGGCGTCCGGCAGCAGCAGCGGCAGGACTACCGAGTCGGCGTGCTCGGCGACCTCGCCGTACAGCCGCAGGACCACCGTCTCGCCGGTGCCCGCGTCCGCGCCCACCCGCACCTCGGCGTCCAGGCGCGAGGCGGTGCGGTCGCGCGGGCCGCGGGAGACCCGCTTGACGACGACGAGGGTGCGCGAGGGGTGCTCGCGCGAGGCGTCGTTGGCGGCCTTCAGGGCGTCGTAGGCGTTCTCCTCGTCGGTGACGATGACGAGGGTGAGGACCATGCCGACGGCTGGTGTGCCGATGGCGCGGCGGCCCCGCACGAGCGCCTTGTTGACATCTCCGGCGGTGGTGTCGGTCAGATCTATCTTCATGGCCGGCGCCAGCTCCGTCCGTCTCGTGCGAGCATCTCGTCCGCTTCCACCGGACCCCAGGTGCCCGACTTGTACTGCGCGGGCCTGCCGTGCGTGTCCCAGTGCTCCTCGATCGGGTCGAGGATCTTCCAGGACAGCTCGACCTCCTCCGTGCGCGGGAAGAGGTTGGCGTCGCCGAGCAGCACGTCCAGGATGAGCCGCTCGTACGCCTCCGGGCTGGACTCCGTGAAGGACTCGCCGTAGGCGAAGTCCATGGACACGTCCCGGATCTCCATCGAGGTGCCCGGCACCTTGGAACCGAAGCGGACCGTGACGCCCTCGTCCGGCTGGACGCGGATCACGATCGCGTTCTGGCCCAGTTCCTCCGTCGCCGTGGTGTCGAACGGGGAGTGCGGGGCCCGCTGGAAGACCACCGCGATCTCGGTGACCCGGCGGCCCAGCCGCTTGCCGGTGCGCAGGTAGAAGGGGACGCCCGCCCAGCGGCGGTTGTCGATCTCCAGCTTGACCGCGGCGTAGGTGTCGGTCTTCGACTTCGGGTCGATGCCCTCCTCTTCGAGGTAGCCGATGACCTTCTCGCCGCCCTGCCAGCCCGCCGCGTACTGACCGCGCACGGTGTTGGCGCCCAGGTCCTTCGGCAGCCGGACGGCGCCGAGCACCTTCTCCTTCTCCGCGGCCAGCGCGTCCGCGTCGAAGGAGGCGGGCTCCTCCATGGCGGTCAGTGCCAGCAGCTGGAGCAGGTGGTTCTGGATGACGTCGCGGGCGGCGCCGATGCCGTCGTAGTAGCCGGCCCGGCCGCCGATGCCGATGTCCTCGGCCATCGTGATCTGGACGTGGTCCACGAAGGACCGGTTCCAGATCGGCTCGAACATGGTGTTGGCGAACCGCAGCGCCAGGATGTTCTGGACGGTCTCCTTGCCGAGGTAGTGGTCGATCCGGAACACCTGGTCCGGCTCGAACACCTCGTGCACGACCTTGTTGAGTTCCTCGGCGGACTCCAGGTCGTGCCCGAACGGCTTCTCGATGACCGCGCGGCGCCAGGAGCCGCCGGTCTGGTCGGCCAGGCCGTGCTTCTTCAGCTGCTGGATGACCACCGGGAAGGAGCGCGGCGGCACGGACAGGTAGAAGGCGAAGTTGCCGCCCGTGCCCTGTGCCTTGTCCAGCTCCTCGATGGTGGCGCGCAGCCGGTCGAAGGCCTCGTCGTCGTCGAAGGTGCCCTGGACGAAGCGCATCCCCTGGATGAGCTGCTGCCAGACCTCCTCGCGGAAGGGGGTGCGCGAGTGCTCCTTGACGGCGTCGTGCACGACCTGGGCGAAGTCCTCGTGCTCCCAGTCGCGGCGGGCGAAGCCCACCAGGGAGAAGCCCGGCGGCAGCAGACCACGGTTGGCGAGGTCGTACACCGCGGGCATCAGCTTCTTGCGGGACAGGTCGCCCGTGACACCGAAGATGACCAGGCCCGACGGCCCCGCGATGCGCGGGAGCCGTCGGTCGGCCGAGTCACGAAGCGGGTTCGCTCCGGAACCGGAAACGGGTGACAACTCAGCCCTCCGAGGGGGCCAGGCGCTCGAGCTCCGCCTGGGTCGACTTGAGCAGGTCGTTCCAGGACGCCTCGAACTTGTCGACGCCCTCGTCCTCCAGCACCCGCACGACGTCGTCGTACGCGATCCCGAGCCGCTCCAGCGCGTCGAGGTCGGCGCGCGCCTGCTCGTAGGTGCCGGCGATGGTGTCGCCGGTGATCTCGCCGTGGTCGTCGGTGGCCTCCAGGGTGGCCTCCGGCATGGTGTTGACCGTGTTCGGTGCGACCAGCTCGGTGACGTACAGGGTGTCCGGGTACGCCGGGTCCTTCACGCCGGTCGACGCCCACAGCGGACGCTGCTTGTTGGCGCCGGCGCTCTCCAGCGCCGTCCAGCGGTCGGAGGAGAAGACCTCCTCGTACGCCTGGTAGGCCAGGCGGGCGTTGGCGAGGGCGGCCTTGCCGCGCAGCCCCTTGGCCTCGTCGGTGCCGATCCCCTCCAGCCGCTTGTCGATCTCGGTGTCCACGCGGGAGACGAAGAAGGACGCCACGGAGTGGATCTTCGACAGGTCGAGACCCCGCTCCTTGGCCTTCTCCAGGCCGCTGAGGAACGCGTCCATGACGGCCCGGTAGCGCTCCAGCGAGAAGATCAGCGTGACGTTGACGCTGATGCCGAGGCCGATGACCTCGGCGATCGCCGGCAGACCCGCCTCGGTGGCCGGGATCTTGATCAGGGTGTTGGGGCGGTCGACGAGCCAGGCGAGCTGCTTGGCCTCGGCGACGGTCGCCTTGGTGTTGTGGGCCAGGCGCGGGTCGACCTCGATGGAGACCCGGCCGTCCTGGCCGCCGGTGGCGTCGAAGACCGGGCGCAGGATGTCGGCGGCGTCGCGGACGTCCGCCGTGGTGATCATGCGGATGGCCTCTTCGACCGTGACCTTGCGGGCGGCGAGGTCGGACAGCTGCTGGTCGTAGCCGTCGCCCTGGGAGATCGCCTTCTGGAAGATCGTCGGATTGGTGGTGACGCCCACGACGTGCTGCTGGTCGATCAGCTCGGCGAGGTTGCCGGACGTGATCCGCTTGCGCGACAGGTCGTCCAGCCAGATCGCGACGCCTTCGTCGGAGAGGCGCTTGAGTGCGTCTGTCATGGAATTACATCTCCTACGTGTCGTATATGAGCGTCAGCGCTGAGCGTCGGCGAGGGATTCCCGCGCCTTGGCGGCCACGTTCTCGGCAGTGAAGCCGAACTCGCGGAAGAGCAGCTTGCCGTCCGCGGAAGCACCGAAGTGCTCCAGGGAAACGATGCGGCCGGCGTCCCCCACGTACTTGTGCCACGTCAGCCCGATGCCCGCCTCCACGGCGACGCGGGCCCTGACGGACGGCGGCAGCACGGAGTCCCGGTACCCCTGGTCCTGCTGCTCGAACCACTCCACGGACGGCATCGAGACGACACGCGTGGGAACGCCGTCGGCCTGGAGCTGCTCACGCGCCTCCACGGCCACGTGCACCTCGGAACCGGTGGCGATCAGGATGACCTGCGGCTCGCCGCCGTCGGCCTCGAACAGGACGTAGCCGCCCTTGGCCGCGTCCTCGTTCGGCTCGTACACCGGCACGCCCTGGCGGGTGAGCGCGAGGCCGTGCGGCTGGCCCTTGCCGAACTCCTTGGTCCAGCGCTTGAGGATCTCCCGCCAGGCGATCGCGGTCTCGTTGGCGTCGGCCGGGCGGACGATGTTCAGGCCCGGGATGGCGCGCAGCGAGGCCAGGTGCTCGACCGGCTGGTGGGTGGGGCCGTCCTCGCCGAGGCCGATGGAGTCGTGCGTCCACACGAACGTCACCGGCAGGTGCATCAGGGCCGACAGGCGCACGGCGTTGCGCATGTAGTCGGAGAAGACGAGGAAGGTGCCGCCGTAGACGCGGGTGTTGCCGTGCAGGGCGATGCCGTTCAGCTCGGCGCCCATGGAGTGCTCGCGGATGCCGAAGTGGATGGTGCGGCCGTACGGGTCGGCCTCCGGCAGCGGGTTGCCCGCGGGCAGGAACGAGCTGTCCTTGTCGATGGTGGTGTTGTTCGACCCGGCGAGGTCGGCGGAGCCGCCCCACAGCTCGGGGATCACCGCGCCGAGCGCCTGGAGCACCTTGCCGGACGCGGCACGCGTGGCCACGCCCTTGCCGGGCTCGAAGACCGGGAGCTTGTCCTCCCAGCCGGCGGGCAGCTCGCCCGCGCTGATCCGGTCGAACTCGGCGGCCCGCTCCGGGTTGGCCTCGCGCCACACCTGGAGGGACTTCTCCCACTCGGCCTTCGCCTCGGCACCGCGCTCCAGCGCCTTGCGGGTGTGGGCGATGACCTCGTCGGCGACCTCGAAGCTCCGCTCCGGGTCGAAGCCGAGGACGCGCTTGGTGGCCGCGACCTCGTCGTCGCCCAGCGCCGAGCCGTGCGCGGCCTCGGTGTTCTGCGCGTTCGGGGCGGGCCAGGCGATGATCGAGCGCATCGCGATGAAGGACGGCCGGTCGGTGACCCGCTTGGCCTCCTGGATCGCGGCGAAGATCGCCGCCGGGTCCAGGTCGCCGTTCTCCTGGGCCGCCACCCGCTGCACGTGCCAGCCGTAGGCCTCGTACCGCTTGACGGTGTCCTCGGAGACGGCCGTCTCGGTGTCGCCCTCGATGGAGATGTGGTTGTCGTCCCACAGCAGGACCAGGTTGCCCAGCTTCTGGTGGCCGGCCAGCGAGGACGCCTCGGCGGCGATGCCCTCCTGGAGGCAGCCGTCGCCGGCGATGCAGTAGACGTAGTGGTCGAAGGGGGACTCGCCGGCCGGCGCCTCCGGGTCGAACAGACCGCGCTCGTAGCGGGCGGCCATCGCCATGCCCACCGCGTTGGCCACACCCTGGCCCAGCGGGCCGGTGGTGGTCTCCACACCCTTGGTGTGGCCGTACTCCGGGTGGCCCGGGGTCTTCGAGCCCCACGTCCTGAAGGCCTTCAGGTCGTCCAGCTCCAGGCCGAAGCCGGCCAGGTAGAGCTGGGTGTAGAGGGTCAGGGACGAGTGGCCGGCGGACAGCACGAAGCGGTCGCGCCCGACCCACTCCGGGTCGGCCGGGTCGTGCCGCATCACCTTCTGGAAGAGGGTGTAGGCGGCGGGGGCCAGGCTCATCGCCGTACCGGGATGGCCGTTGCCGACCTTCTGTACGGCGTCTGCGGCCAGGACACGGGCGGTGTCCACGGCCCGCTGGTCCAGCTCGGTCCACTCAAGGTCTGTGGTGGTCGGCTTGGTGCTCACCCTGGGTCAGGGCTCCTCTCCACATGTCGGTCGCCGGTCGTCGGGCATGCGCCCCACCCGGCCGCCGACGGGCTTGTCGCCCGCCGGCCGTTGTCGAGCCTACCCCCGTGAGGACGTGCGTTTTTTCGAGTGTTTCCAGACTGCCGGGAGTCTTCGGGATCCGCCTCCCGACTGGGCGAAGCGGCATTCGGCACATGAATACGGACCCGCTCATCTGACCGCTCAGGAGAGCTTTCCGGCGCACGGAGGATCACGTCCTCGCGGGCGCGTCCGAGTGGGTTCGCGCACAGGTGTGCGAGGGCCCTCGCCAACACGACCCCACCCCCGCGAAGGCCGGGGTATGGGCAACGTCTAAAGTGGCGTGGTACGCGTGAGCCTCACCCCGCAGTGTCCGGCGGGGAGGCTTGCTGGGATGTCTCTGTCAGGGGTGTGCGTGACGGCCGTCGAATCCCGTCCTGGGGGTCCCTCCCAGGCCCTCAAGGCCCTGGGGGAGGGTGCGCCCGGGGGTGCGAGTCAGGGCTCGGTTCACCGGCCGTTCGGGGCCCGTGTCAAGGCGTTCGTGGCGCTGACCAAGCCGCGGATCATCGAGCTGCTCCTCATCACCACCGTTCCGGTGATGTTCCTGGCGCAGCAGGGTGTGCCGGACCTGAAGCTGGTCCTGATCACCTGCCTCGGCGGCTATCTGTCGGCGGGCGGCGCCAACGCGCTCAACATGTACATCGACCGGGACATCGACGCCCTGATGGACCGCACCTCGCAGCGTCCGCTGGTGACGGGCATGGTCAGCCCGCGCGAGTGCATGGCGTTCGGCATCACGCTGGCGGTCGTCTCGACGCTGCTGTTCGGGCTCACCGTCAACTGGCTGAGCGCCTGGCTGTCACTCGGGGCGCTCCTCTTCTACGTCGTCGTCTACACGATGATCCTCAAGCGGCGCACGTCGCAGAACATCGTGTGGGGCGGCATCGCGGGCTGCATGCCGGTGCTGATCGGCTGGTCGTCCGTCACGAACTCCCTGTCGTGGGCGCCGGTCATCCTCTTCCTCGTCATGTTCTTCTGGACCCCGCCGCACTACTGGCCGCTGTCCATGAAGGTCAGGGAGGACTACGCGCGCGTCGGCGTGCCGATGCTGCCGGTCATCGCCTCCAACAAGGTCGTCGCCAAGCAGATCGTCATCTACAGCTGGGTGATGGTCGTCGTCTCCCTGCTGCTGACGCCCCTCGGCTACACCGGCTGGTTCTACACGGCCGTCGCCCTCGCGGCGGGCGGCTGGTGGCTGTGGGAGGCGCACGCGCTGCAGAACCGGGCCAAGGCCGAGACCACCGGCACGAAGCTGAAGGAGATGCGGCTCTTCCACTGGTCCATCACCTATGTGTCGCTGCTGTTCGTGGCGGTGGCGGTGGACCCCTTCCTGCGCTGACGGCACCGGGCGTACGTCACAGCGCCCCGCCCTCGCCAGTCGATCTACCGGTGAGTAGCATCCTGGGCATGGCAGACACGCAGCAGGTTGACGCGAGGGCCGAGCGCACGGTGTCCCGGCTCGCCCACCGGATCGGCGCCTTCGCCAAGGCGCACGGCGGCGCGGAGGGCCAGGTGGCCCACATCGGCGAACGCGGTGCCCGCATCGTCCTCGTCGGCGCGGACGGCGGCTGGGGCGACCTGGTGGCCCCCACGTACGCCCTCGCCGAGCAGGCGGTGGCCAAGTCCGGCATCACGGTCCACGAGTCGTTCGACGGCGAGTTCGCGGCGAAGGTGACGACGGGCCCGTACGAGTGGAAGCGGATGGCCGGCATCCAGCTGGGCGGCTGACCACCGCGCCCACCGCCGTACGGCATCACCGCGCGGCGTGCGCCGCCCCGGCCCAGAGCGCCTCGCACCGGCGTGCGCCGAGCGGCCTCGTACCGGTGCAAGCCCCGGCGCGGCCCCACGCCCGGAGAGCCCCGTGACCTGCGCCGCGCACGTCACGGGGCTCCCGTCCGTCCGGGGCGGGCCGGGGCACGACCGCGGACCGCCCGCCGGGGCGCGAGCGGCGCCAGGCGGCCGGCACCTGCCGGAAGGCGGCCTGGCTCCCCGACCGCACCCGGGTCCCGCCGGGCCCGGCGCCCACGCCGACCGCACCGGCCCGGTACCGCCCACCGCCTCCGCCCGGCCGCCGCCGGCCCGCGGCACCGGCCTGATCCCGCCGCACGGCGCCCGTGCCCCCGTACCCCCGTCACGCCGCCCGTCCGGCCGGGCTCCTTCCCGCAGGACCACGTCCGGGCCGGGGCCCTGGAGCGACACCCGGCGGGTCGGCCCGGCTGATCGCCGGGGACGGCGCGCGCCGGGTGTACAGGCCCGGGAGGGCCGTCGAGACTGGGCGGATGACGACCGCTTCCCTGCTCGACGCGTTCCTGGACGCCCTGACGCCGCTGCGGCCCCGCGCCGTCTGGGCCCACGGTTCCCTGGCCGGCGGCGACTACCAGGAGGGGCGCAGCGATCTCGACCTCATCGCCGTCCTGCCCGGTCCCCTCGGCCCGCGGCACGCCTGGCGGATCGCGGCCCTGCACACCCGGCTGCGCGGGCGGCCCCTCGCCGCCGGGCTCCATTGCAGCTACCTCACCCCGGCCGCCCTGGACGACCCGGACCGTCCGCACCTGACCTGGGCGCACGGCGGGGTGCTGCGCCGTCCGGTCACCCCCGTCACCCGGCGCGAGCTGCACGAGTTCGGGCGGGTGCTGTACGGGGAGCCGCCGGCCGGGCTGCTGCCGCCGGTGCCGGAGGGGCAGCTGAGGCGCTTCGTCGTGCGCGACCAGCGCGACTTCTGGCGGCCGGCGGTGGACAGGGCCCGGCTGTGGCGGCAGGACGCCTGGGTGGACCTGGGCCTGCTGACCTTCGCCCGGGCCACCGTGACCCTGCGCGAGGGCCGGCTGATCCCGAAGCGGGAGGCCCTGGCCGAGCTGCCGGGTCTCGGCGCGCCCGACGAGGTCGTCGCGGACATCGCCCGCCGGCGGTACGAGAGCCCCGCCCCCGCCCCGGCCGGTCCCGACTGGCTCACCCGGCGGGCCGGGGCGACCCGGGCGTTCCTGGGCCCGGCGATCGACGCCCTGGTCCGGGGCGCGGGCGGGGGATGACTCAGGCCCGCGAGCCGACCGTCACCCCGGCCGGGGGCGCCGGCACGTCCTGCGGGACCCCGGGGCGCTCCCGCAGCGCCAGCAGCACCCGCAGCACCCAGATCCACATCACGGTCGAGCCGAGCATGTGGGCGGCCACCAGGGCCTCCGGGAGGTGGGTGAAGTACTGGACGTAGCCGATGGCGCCCTGGCACAGCAGGACGACGAACAGCTCCCGGGTGCGCGCCAGCGGTGCCTTCGGCGCGTCGACCGCCTTGAGCACGAACCACAGCGCGAACGTCAGCGTGACCACGATCCAGGCGAGCACCGCGTGCAGCTTGGAGACGTTCTCCCAGTCGATCGGGATGCGCGCGACCTCGCTGGAGTCGCCGGCGTGCGGCCCCGCCCCGGTCACCACCGTGCCGACCGCGATGAGCAGCGCCGACGCGGCCACCAGGAACCACACCAGCTGCGCCACCGCCTTGCCGACCAGCGGCCGCGGCGCCGCGTCGCCCTCCCGGGTGCGCTGCCACATCACCGTGGCGATGGCGATCAGGGCCGTGGAGAGCAGGAAGTGCGCGGCGACCGTGTACGGGTTGAGGCCGACCAGGACGACGATGCCGCCGAGCACCGCGTTGCCCATGACCACCCAGAACTGGGCCCAGCCCAGCCGGGTCAGCCCGCGGCGCCACGGCTTCTCGGAGCGCGCGGCGATGATCGCCCAGCCGACGGCGGCGCACAGCACGTACGTCAGCATGCGGTTGCCGAACTCGACGATCCCGTGGAAGCCCATGGCCCGGGTCGTGGTCAGCGAGTCGTCGGTGCAGGTGGGCCAGGTCGGGCAGCCGAGGCCCGAGCCGGTCAGGCGGACGGCACCGCCGGTGACCACGATGACCACCGACATGACGAGCGCGGCGAGGGCCGCCCGCCGGACGGTCCGGGGATCCGGGGTCCAGCGGTCGGCGATGAACGCGAGCGGATTGCGCAGGGCGGCTTCGACGTCGGCGCGGTTCAGCGTAGGCACGCCCACCATCGTAGGCCGCCGCTTGTGCACGCGTTCACGAGGGTCACTCCTGCGGCGGTACGTCCGCTCGCGAACGGGTCATTCCCAGCGGAAGAACCGTCCGGCCGCGGCGAGCCCCACGACCGCCCACACGGCGAGCACGCCCAGGTCGCCCCAGGGCATCCCGGCGCCCTGCCGAAGCACGTCCCGCAGGCCGTCGGAGAGGGCGGAGATGGGCAGCAGGCCGAGGATCCGCTCGCCCGCCGGGCCGAACTTCTCCAGCGGCACGATCACCCCGCCGCCCACGAGCAGCAGCAGGAAGACCAGGTTGGCGGCGGCCAGGGTCGCCTCCGCCTTCAGGGTGCCCGCCATCAGCAGGCCGAGCCCGGAGAAGGCGGCGGTGCCGACGACGAGCAGGGCCACGACGGCGGCCGGGTTGCCGTGCGGGGACCAGCCCAGTGCGAAGGCGATCACGGTGAGCAGGATGACCTGGAGGATTTCCGTGACCAGCACGGACACCGTCTTCGCGGTCATCAGGCCCCAGCGCGGCAGCGGCGAGGAGGCCAGCCGCTTGAGCACGCCGTAGCGGCGCTCGAAGCCCGTGGCGATGGCCTGCCCGGTGAACGCGGTCGACATCACGGCCAGGGCCAGCACACCGGGGGCGAGGAAGTCGACCGCCTCGCCCTCGCCGGTGTCCACGATGTCGACCGAGCTGAAGAGCACCAGCAGCAGGGTCGGGATCACGACCGTCAGCAGCAGCTGCTCGCCGTTGCGCAGCAGCATCCTGGTCTCCAGCGCCGCCTGCGCCGCGATCATGCGGGGGAGCGGGGCGGCCCCGGGCCGGGGGGAATAGGTACCCGCGGTGGTCACGAACGCAGCTCCTTGCCGGTCAGCTCCAAGAAGACGTCTTCCAGGGTGTGCCGCTCCACGGAGATCCGGTCGGGCATCACCCCGTGCTGGGCGCACCAGGAGGTCACGGTGGCCAGCAGCTGGGGGTCGACCTTGCCGGTCACCCGGTAGCTGCCCGGGGTCAGCTCGGCCGCCGCGCAGTCGGCGGGGAGGGCCTTGAGCAGCGAGCCGACGTCCAGGCCGGGGCGGCCGGTGAAGCGCAGGGTGTTCTCGGCGCCGCCCCTGCACAGCTCCTCCGGGGAGCCCTGGGCGACGACCCGGCCGCCGTCGATGATCGCCACGTCGTCGGCGAGCTGCTCGGCCTCGTCCATGTGGTGCGTGGTGAGGATCACCGAGACGCCGTCGGTGCGCAGGTCCCGCACCAGGTCCCAGGTGGCCCGGCGGGCCTGCGGGTCCAGGCCGGCGGTGGGCTCGTCCAGGAACACCAGTTCCGGGCGGCCCACGACGGCCATGGCGAGCGCGAGCCGCTGCTGCTGGCCGCCGGAGAGCCGGCGGTAGCTGGTGCGGCCGCAGGAGCCGAGGCCGAGGCGGTCGATCAGGGCGCCGACGTCGAGCGGGTGCGCGTGCAGCTTCGCCACGTGCCGGAGCATCTCGTCGGCGCGGGCGCCGGAGTACACACCGCCGGACTGGAGCATCACGCCGATCCGGGGCCGCAGCTCGGCGGCCTGCCGGACCGGGTCGAGCCCCAGGACGCGCACCGTGCCGGAATCCGGCTTCCGGTACCCCTCGCAGATCTCGACCGTGGTCGTCTTCCCCGCCCCGTTCGGGCCGAGGACGGCGGTCACGCCCGGCCCGGCCACCAGGTCCAGGCCGTCGACCGCGGTCTTCGTGCCGTACCGCATCACCAGGCCCGCCACCTCGACGAGGGGGTGCGACGCGAAGCGTCTCCCTGGGGGACGGTGGTCGGGAGACGGGCGGGCGGGCTCACTTCGCATGGGGCCGAGTGTAGGGAGAGCGCGCGCGGTTCAGGCGGGCGGGTGCGGGAAGTCCTCCTCCTGCGGCCGGTGCAGCGCGAGCCACCGTTCGGCGTAGGCCACCGCGTCCGCCAGCGGGAACAGCCGGGCGTCCGCGCCGCCGACCCGGCCGCGGACGACGGACCGGTCCCGTTCGAAGTCGTGCCCCAGCTCGTCGAACCGGTCCGAGGTGATCGACACCTCGGCCACCGTCTCCCAGCCGCCGCCGGGAGCGGGCCGGCCGACCCGTACGCGCGGGGAGGGGATGCGGTATTCGGCCAGGTGGAAGGCGGTGCAGGAGTCGTAGCCCGCGCCGAGCAGCAGCACCCGGGCGCCCAGCTCCTCCAGCCTCGCCAGCGGGCTCGCCTCGCCGAGCCGGCAGTCCGGGGCGTGGCCCTCGGTGATCTCCCGCGCGCGGGGGCCGAGCGCGGCGAAGGAGGTCTGGGGGTGGGCGCTGCGCAGGGCGCCGGGCCAGGTCCGCACGGTCTCGGGGATCACGCCGACCCCGAGCGAGGGGGTGCGGAGCGGGTCGTACGGGGGCATGGTGGCGCGGATCCGGTCCCACCACTCCTCGGGCACCGGCGGGTTCTGCCACCCGGCCGGGTCGGACTGGTCGCCGGTCTGGGTGGGGACGACGAGCGTGCCGGCGGGGCCGAGCGCGTCCAGGAGGCCCTGGACGACCGCGACCGCGCCGCCGTTCACCCAGCCGAGCGAGCTGAGCGAGGAATGCACGAGCAGAATCTGGCCGGATTCGACCCCCAGCAGGCGCAGACCTGCGGCGAGGGTGTCCCGGGTGACAAGTGGGCCGGTCGGAGGGGGTGCGGGCATGGTCCGGCAGTCTTCCGGACGGGGACTGGGCAGGCCAGTGAATTCGGCCGGGGCCACGTCTTGAATGATCGGCGGAAGATCGTTTGCGCAGGTCAGATTAGGTATGCCTAAGTGACGCAGGGCACCGCGCGATGATCCGGACGTCGCTTGTCAGGCTCCGCGGAATTACGCAACAATGGCGTTGTGAAAAACGTCGGCGAGGCTCGGGAGACCCCCATGGGGGTTCCTCAGGAGGAGCTAGCGACCGGTGAGCGTTCGACGCGCAACCGGGTCGCGCGGTCCATCCTGGACCACGGGCCGTCGACCGTCGCCGAACTCGCCGGCCGGCTGGGACTGACCCAGGCGGCCGTCCGGCGTCATCTGGACGCGCTGGTCGCCGACGAGGTCGTGGAGGCCCGCGAACAGCGGGTGTACGGCACGCGCACGCGCGGCCGCCCCGCCAAGGTCTTCGCGCTCACCGACTGCGGCCGGGACGCCTTCGACCAGTCGTACGACAAGCTCGCCGCGGACGCGCTCCGCTGGATCGCCGAGCGGGAGGGCGGCGCCGAGGCGGTCGCCGCCTTCGCCCGCGCCCGGGTCGCCGCCCAGGCGAGCGCGTACCGCGAGGCGATCGAGGCCGCGACCCCGGACAAACGCGCCGAAGCGCTGGCCAGGGCCCTGAGCGCGGACGGGTACGCTGCTACGGCGCGCAGCGCACCGGTAGGCGAGCAGCTCTGCCAGCACCACTGCCCGGTCGCCCATGTCGCGGAGAAGTTCCCGCAGCTGTGCGAGGCGGAGACGGAGATCTTCGCGGAGCTGCTGGGCACGCACGTCCAGCGACTGGCGACCATCGCGCACGGCGACGGCGTCTGCACGACGTTCATCCCCAAGATTTCCACTGACGCACCTGCAAGCACGGCCGGGAGGAACCCCGCATGACTCTCCCCACGGAGACTGCCCACCCTGAGCTCGAGGGCCTGGGCAAGTACGAATACGGCTGGGCCGACTCGGACGTGGCCGGTGCCTCCGCCAGGCGCGGCCTGAGCGAGGAGGTCGTCCGCGACATCTCCGACAAGAAGTCGGAGCCGGAGTGGATGACCAAGCTGCGCCTGAAGGGCCTGAAGCTCTTCGGCAAGAAGCCGATGCCGAACTGGGGCTCCGACCTCTCGGGCATCGACTTCGACAACATCAAGTACTTCGTGCGCTCCACGGAGAAGCAGGCGGAGTCCTGGGAGGACCTGCCCGAGGACATCAAGAACACCTACGACAAGCTGGGCATCCCGGAGGCCGAGAAGCAGCGCCTCGTCGCCGGTGTCGCCGCCCAGTACGAGTCGGAGGTCGTCTACCACCAGATCCGCGAGGACCTGGAGGAGCAGGGCGTCATCTTCCTCGACACCGACACCGCGCTGAAGGAGCACCCCGAGCTCTTCAAGGAGTACTTCGGCACGGTCATCCCGGCCGGCGACAACAAGTTCGCCGCGCTGAACACCGCCGTGTGGTCCGGCGGCTCCTTCATCTACGTGCCGAAGGGCGTGCACGTGGAGATCCCGCTCCAGGCCTACTTCCGCATCAACACGGAGAACATGGGCCAGTTCGAGCGGACCCTGATCATCGTCGACGAGGGTGCCTACGTGCACTACGTCGAGGGCTGCACGGCGCCGATCTACAAGTCGGACTCGCTGCACTCCGCGGTCGTCGAGATCATCGTCAAGAAGAACGCCCGCTGCCGTTACACGACCATCCAGAACTGGTCGAACAACGTGTACAACCTGGTCACCAAGCGCGCCGTCGCCTACGAGGGCGCGACGATGGAGTGGGTCGACGGCAACATCGGCTCCAAGGTGACGATGAAGTACCCGGCCGTCTACCTGATGGGCGAGCACGCCAAGGGCGAGACCCTGTCCATCGCCTTCGCGGGCGAGGGCCAGCACCAGGACGCGGGCGCCAAGATGGTCCACATGGCGCCGAACACGTCGTCCAACATCGTCTCCAAGTCCGTGGCGCGCGGCGGTGGCCGCACCTCCTACCGCGGGCTGATCGAGATCGGCGAGGGCGCCGCCGGCTCCAAGTCCAACGTGCTGTGCGACGCGCTGCTGGTCGACACCATCTCCCGGTCGGACACCTACCCCTATGTCGACGTCCGCGAGGACGACGTGTCCATGGGCCACGAGGCCACCGTCTCCAAGGTCTCCGAGGACCAGCTCTTCTACCTGATGAGCCGCGGTCTGTCCGAGGACGAGGCGATGGCGATGATCGTGCGCGGCTTCGTCGAGCCGATCGCCAAGGAACTGCCCATGGAGTACGCGCTGGAGCTCAACCGGCTGATCGAGCTGCAGATGGAGGGCGCGGTCGGCTGACCGCCCCCATCGCCAGCAGACGTCTTACTCAGGAAAGAGAGCACTACGACAGCCATGGCTGAGGCCCAGAACTCCCCCACGCTCGGCTCCGCTCGCGCGGGGGGACCCCCACTCGTGGGTTCCACCACCGCCGGTTCGATCGCGGTCGCCGCGGAGTCGACCGTCGTCTCGCGCATGAGCGCGCCCCCGTCCTTCGACGTGGCGGACTTCCCGGTCCCGCACGGCCGTGAGGAGGAGTGGCGGTTCACCCCGCTGGAGCGGCTGCGCGGGCTGCACGACGGCACCGCGGCCGCCGGCGGCTCGGTCAAGACCGACTTCTCCGCCCCCGACGGCGTCACCCTGGAGACCGTCGGCCGCGACGACGCCCGGCTCGGCAGGGCCGGCAAGCCGGTGGACCGGGTCGCGGCCCAGGCGTACTCCTCCTTCGAGCAGGCCACGATCGTCACCGTGCCGAAGGAGACCGTGCTGACCGAGCCGGTGCGCCTCACCCTGCACGGCGAGGGCGGCGTGACCTACGGGCACACCGTGTTCGAGCTCGGCGCCTTCGCCGAGGCCACGGTCGTCATCGACCACACCGGCGACACCGTCCGCGCCGCGAACGTGGAGTACGTCCTCGGCGACGGTGCCAAGCTGACCGTGGTCACCATCGTGGACTGGGACCACACCGCCGTGCACGTCGCCCAGCAGAGCGCGCTGGTGGGCCGGGACGCGAGCTTCAAGCACGTCCTCGTCACCTTCGGCGGCGACCTGGTGCGCATCCACCCGCGTGTGGAGTACGCCGGTCCCGGCGGCGAGGCCGAGCTGTTCGGCCTGTACTTCACCGACGCCGGCCAGCACCACGAGCACCGCCTGCTGGTCACGCACAACACCCCGCACTGCAAGTCGAACGTCGTCTACAAGGGCGCGCTCCAGGGCGACGCCGCGCACGCGGTCTGGATCGGCGACGTGCTCATCGAGGCCGCGGCCGAGGGCACGGACACCTACGAGATGAACCGCAACCTGGTCCTCACGGACGGCGCGCGCGTCGACTCGGTGCCGAACCTGGAGATCGAGACCGGCGAGATCGTCGGCGCGGGCCACGCCTCCGCCACCGGCCGCTTCGACGACGAGCAGCTCTTCTACCTGATGGCCCGCGGCATCCCGGAGCACGAGGCCCGCCGTCTGGTGGTCCGCGGCTTCTTCGCCGAGCTGGTCCAGCAGATCGGCGTCGCCGACATCGAGGAGCGTCTGCTCGCCAAGATCGAGGAAGAGCTGGAGGCTTCGGTCGCATGACGACCTTCGTACGCGTCTGCGGGCTGGGCGAGCTGGCGGAGGACACCCCGAAGCGGGTGGAGATCGACGGCACGCCGGTCTCGGTCGTGCGCACCGAGGGCGAGGTGTTCGCGATCCACGACATCTGCTCGCACGCGAACGTCTCGCTGTCGGAGGGCGAGGTCGACGACTGCCACCTCGAGTGCTGGCTGCACGGCTCGCGCTTCGACCTGCGGTCCGGCAAGCCCGACAGTCTTCCGGCGACGCGCCCCGTCCCCGTTTACCCCGTAAAGATCGAAGGGGACGACGTTCTCGTCTCCCTCACCCAGGAGTCCTGAGGCACCCATGGCAACGCTTGAAATCCGAGACCTGCACGTCACCGTCGAGGCCGACAACGCCACGAAGGAGATCCTCAAGGGCGTCGACCTCACCGTGAAGCAGGGCGAGACGCACGCCATCATGGGCCCCAACGGCTCCGGCAAGTCGACCCTCGCCTACTCCCTCGCGGGTCACCCGAAGTACACGATCACCGGCGGCACCGTCACCCTCGACGGCGAGGACGTCCTGGAGATGTCCGTCGACGAGCGCGCCCGCGCCGGCCTGTTCCTGGCGATGCAGTACCCGGTCGAGGTCCCCGGCGTCTCCGTCTCCAACTTCCTGCGCACCTCCGCCACCGCCATCCGCGGCGAGGCCCCGAAGCTGCGCACCTGGGTGAAGGAGGTCAAGGAGGCCATGCAGCGCCTCAACATGGACCCGTCCTTCGCCGAGCGCAACGTCAACGAGGGCTTCTCCGGCGGTGAGAAGAAGCGCCACGAGATCCTCCAGCTGGAGCTGCTCCGGCCGAAGGTCGCGATCCTGGACGAGACGGACTCCGGCCTGGACGTCGACGCGCTCCGCATCGTCTCCGAGGGCGTCAACCGCGTCCGCGAGACCGGCGAGGTCGGCACCCTGCTGATCACGCACTACACGCGCATCCTGCGCTACATCAAGCCCGACCACGTCCACGTGTTCGCCGGCGGCCGCATCGTCGAGTCCGGCGGCGCCGAGCTCGCGGACAAGCTGGAGAACGAGGGCTACGAGGCATACGTGAAGGGTGGCGCATCCGCGTGACACAGCTGCCGGGCCTCCTCGACACCGAGGCGATCCGCAAGGACTTCCCCGTTCTGGACCGAGTCGTCCACGACGGCAGGAAGCTCGTGTACCTGGACAACGCGGCGACCAGTCAGAAGCCGCGCCAGGTGCTGGACGCCCTGAGCGAGTACTACGAGCGCTACAACGCCAACGTCCACCGCGGTGTGCATGTGCTCGCCGAGGAGGCCACGGCGCTGTACGAGGGCGCGCGCGACAAGGTCGCGGCGTTCGTGAACGCGCCGAGCCGCGACGAGGTGATCTTCACCAAGAACGCCTCCGAGTCGCTCAACCTCGTGGCGAACATGCTCGGCTGGGCCGACGAGCCCTACCGGGTGGACGCCGACACCGAGATCGTCATCACGGAGATGGAGCACCACTCCAACATCGTGCCGTGGCAGCTGCTGGCGCAGCGCACCGGCGCGAAGCTGAAGTGGTTCGGCCTCACGGACGACGGCCGGCTGGACCTGTCGAACATCGACGAGATCATCACGGAGAAGACGAAGATCGTCTCCTTCGTGCTGGTGTCGAACATCCTGGGCACGGTCAACCCGGTCGAGACGATCATCCGGCGCGCCCAGGAGGTCGGCGCGCTGGTGTGCATCGACGCCTCCCAGGCCGCCCCGCACATGCCGCTGGACGTGCAGGCGCTCCAGGCCGACTTCGTGGCCTTCACCGGCCACAAGATGTGCGCCCCGACCGGCATCGGCGTGCTGTGGGGCCGCCAGGAGCTGCTGGAGGACCTGCCCCCGTTCCTCGGCGGCGGCGAGATGATCGAGACCGTCTCGATGCACTCCTCCACCTACGCCCCGGCCCCGCACAAGTTCGAGGCGGGCACGCCCCCGATCGCCCAGGCGGTCGGGCTCGGCGCGGCGATCGACTACCTGAACTCGATCGGCATGGACAAGATCCTCGCCCACGAGCACGCGCTGACCGAGTACGCGGTGCGGCGCCTGGCGGAGGTCCCGGACCTGAGGATCATCGGCCCGACGACGGCCGAGGACCGGGGCGCGGCGATCTCCTTCACGCTCGGCGACATCCATCCGCACGACGTGGGCCAGGTGCTGGACGAGCAGGGCATCGCGGTCCGGGTCGGCCACCACTGTGCCCGTCCGGTCTGCCTCCGCTACGGAATTCCGGCGACCACCCGAGCGTCGTTCTATCTGTACTCCTCGCCGGCCGAGATCGACGCTCTGGTCGACGGCCTGGAGCACGTACGGAACTTCTTCGGCTGAGAGGCGTGCTGACAAGGTGAAGCTGGACTCGATGTACCAGGACGTCATCCTGGACCACTACAAGAACCCGCACGGGCGTGGTCTGAGGGACGGCGACGCCGAGGTGCACCACGTGAACCCGACGTGCGGCGACGAGATCACCCTGCGCGTGAAGTACGACGGCACGAAGATCGAGGACGTGTCGTACGAGGGCCAGGGCTGCTCCATCAGCCAGGCCAGCGCGTCGGTCCTCAACGACCTGCTGGTCGGCAAGGACCTGGCCGATGCACAGCGGATCCAGGAGACCTTCCTGGAGCTGATGCAGTCCAAGGGCAGGATCGAGCCCGACGACGCGATGGAGGAGGTCCTGGAGGACGCGGTCGCGTTCGCCGGGGTCTCCAAGTACCCCGCGCGGGTCAAGTGCGCCCTCCTGAGCTGGATGGCGTGGAAGGACGCGACGGCCCAGGCGCTGGGCGGCGCCGACGCCGAAAGGAAGACGGCATGACCGACACCGCTGAGATGAAGCCGGCATCGGAGGAGGAACTCCGCGAGGCCCTGATGGACGTGGTCGACCCCGAGCTGGGCATCGACGTCGTCAACCTCGGCCTGATCTACGGCATCCACGTCGACGACTCCAACATCGCGACCGTCGACATGACCCTCACCTCCGCGGCCTGCCCGCTGACGGACGTGATCGAGGACCAGGCGAAGTCCGCCACCGACGGCCTGGTCAACGAGCTGCGCATCAACTGGGTCTGGATGCCGCCGTGGGGTCCCGACAAGATCACCGACGACGGCCGCGAACAGCTCCGCGCGCTGGGCTTCAACGTCTGACCGCGCACCCTCCTCGCGCGAAGGCTCCCTGGAGACGCTCCAGGGAGCCTTCGCGCTGTCACCGCCGCAGTGCCCGGACGAAGACCCGGAAGGCGGTGATGCGCTGGTCCCCCCGCAGCCCCCGCAGCGCGGCGAGGAAGGCCACCAGCAGGACGACGGTGAAGACCAACGGGACGATCACGACAACGAGCAACTCGGGCAGGGACACAGCCGGCCTTTCGACAGGGTGGAAGGACGGGACGATCGAACTCCCACGCGGCGGTCTCCGGCCAGCGTCCGAACTCTCCGGCAGCCGGTTCGCGCAGGTCAAGCGGGGCGCTCGGGAATTCCGGGGCGGTCCGGATCAGTACCGGGACGGACGGGCCGGGTCGCGTCCGTCGTCCGGCCGGAAGGGCTTGAACCAGTCGTCCGGCCGCAGGTGCACCATGCCGAAGTGCTGGTTCACCGCGTTGTCGGGATTCTCGATCCCCTCCATCCAGGGCTCGTAGAGCATCAGGACGTCGTGGTCCTCGAACAGGAGGTCCTTGCAGGCGAACCAGTCGTAGTCGTCCGGCTGTTCGGGCAGGCCCTCCGTGAACTCCTCGGCGAGGTCCGGGGCGTCGTCGGTGATCGCGGCGGCATGCTCCAGGGCCAGGTGCAGTGCCATTTCCTCCCCGGTGCAGCGAGGACGGGGGACACCGCCGGCCTTGATGTCGTCGGCGAGGTCGTCGAAGGCGCGGATCATCAGGCGGCGCCACTCCAGCCCCTGGTTCCAGGTCTGTGCGGGCAGTTCGTCGAAGCAGCCCCCGGTCCACCGGTCGGCTGTGACCGGCTGTTCCCCCAGCCTCCGCAGCCCCTCGGCGGACATGTCGGCCTCGATGCGCAGCGCTGCCTCGAGCACGCGCAGGGTACGCGGACTCGGCACCCACGGCCCGTCCTCCTCCCCGTCGGGGGAAGGGACGTCGAGCGGCTCGGTGTACGCCAGTCCCGGCCGGTTGAAATAGGCGACCGAAGCCGGGTCGCCCGACTCGGCGGCCCGGCGGTAGCACTTGTGGGCCTTCCCGTACTTGCCGCGGCGGTGGTACAGATTCCCCAAAAGGCGCAGGGAGAGCAGGTCACCGTGGGCGAAGGCCCGCTCGTACCAGGCCCTGGCGCTCTTCGCCGCGGTGTCCCACCTGCCTTCCCGCTCGGCGTCCTCGAACAGGCGGCCCAGCGTGGCCGCGAACCTCTGCTCGCGTTCCTCCGCGGGCTCGTTCGCGGGATACATCCGCCCGCGCCATTCGGTGATGAGCCCCAGTGCGCGCATCGCCACGCTGTCCCCGGCGTCGGCGGCGATGAGGTAGAGCTTCTCCGCCTCTTCCGGCCGGTTCTGCACGAAGTAGTAGAGCTTGGCCAGGTTGGTGGTCGACTCCCGGTGCCCGCGCCTCGCACCTTCGAGGTAGAGCCGTTCCGCTTCGGCGTGGTCCTCCCGCCGGCCGGCCAGCAGGCCGAAGTGGAAGAAGGCGTCCGGGACCTCCGCTTCGAGCGCGAGGTTCCAGAGCCGCTCCGCCTCCTCCCGCTCGCCACGGTCCTCGTGCACCTGGGCGAGTTTCGCCGCGGCGTCCGGCAGGCCGCCCTCCAAGGCCCGCCGCCACCACTTCTCCGCCTTCTTGTGCCGTCCCTTCCTGGAGTGGCGCACGCCGAGGTTGAGCATGCCGTGGGTGTGGCCGGCCCTGGCCAGGTGACGCCACCAGATCTCCGCCGCCGCTTCCTTGCCCTGGTCCAGCAGGATCGAGCCGACGTACAGCATGGAGTCGACGTGCCCCGCTTGCGCGGACGGGAGGAAGGCGCGGAAGGCGAGGTCCTCGCGCCCGGCCTCGTAGCAGGAGACCCCCACGCTGTAGCGCTCGTGGACCGAGCTCGCGTGGCGCACGGCGGCCTCGCGGACGGAGTCCGGTACCGGGGGCGGATCGGGGAGCTGCGCCAGCATGTCGACGAGGTACTCGAACGGGCGCCACAGCTCCTTCCCGGCGGGCATCAGGAGCCGGCTCACCCCGAGGGGGTCCCGCGTGGCCCATGCCACGGCCTCGTCCAAGGGCTCGGGCATGAGCATCGCGCTCTCCTCGTCCGCGAGGTAAGCGGTGTGCAGCGAGGCGATGAGGTCGACGGGCACGGGGCCGAGGCCCGCGCGGGCCAGGTCGATCGCGGCCCTCACCAGCGCGTGTCCGCGCGTGTTGCCGCCCGGGTAACGGGCGTTGCGCCAGCGGTCCCACAGATGGGGCCCGGCGGAAAGGTATTCGGCGACGCCGTAGCGCCGGTGATGGGCGAGTGCCTCGCGCAGTCGCGGATCCGTCTCCTCTCCGGCGCGGGCCAGCTCGCCGTCACTCCACTTGCGGTGCAGATCGATGGCGTGGGCCGCCTTCAGGACGGGGTCGCTGAGGTCGATCCTGGCGTAGGCGTCGTCGCCCTTGGCCGTCCCCGTCGCCCGGGGCGCGCGCCGATGGTGTTCCGAGAGCCGCATGGTGGCGATGAGCACGGCCCCGCAGAGCACCAGCTGACGCAGCGCGACCTCGTCGAGCTGGGCGGGGCCCAGATAGTGCTCGAGATCGTCCAGCCAGACCACGCAGCGCTCGCCCCGCCGCGCCAGGGCACGGGCGGCGTCCACGCACGGGCCGAAGGAGCTGTGCCGCCGGGGCTGGAGGAGACGGCGGTCCGGCAGGACGCGGATCACGGCCTCGAAGGCGGCGCGGGTCTTCCCGCTGGCGGAGTCGCCGCGGATCAGCACCAGGCCGCCGGTCCGGGCCGCCGCCGCCAGCGCCCTGTCGATTGCGGCGTCGGCGTCCCGTGGCACATAGGGCGGCAGGGGGTCGTGCCCGGCCGACTCGCGGGTCTGCCGGACGCCCAGGAGGACGGGGTCGGCCTCTCCCGCCAAGGAGTGCTTCGGCGTGGTGGTCGATGCCGCCGGCGGCGCGCCGCCGGCGGTCGCCTTCCGGTACAGGGCGCGCCAGACACCCTCCCTGAAGCGGTCGGCAGGCAGCGAGGAGTGCTCCCTGACCAGGCTCAGGAGGGTGGCCAGCGCCGCCCAGTCCCGTGGACGGCTGTGGCCTTGCTGCCAGCTGCTGAGAGTCGTGCGGGTGAGCCGCGTACGGCGGGCCTTGAGGGACTCCGCGGCGATGCGGTCGAGCGTGAGACCCGAATCGGTGATGAGGCTCTTCACCGCGGCACCGAACTCCGGATACCTGGCCTCTTCTCCCATGATCCTCACCTGCCGTGTGTGCGACCGAGCCCTCATGATGCCCAATGTCCCGTCGGCCACGGCCGCGCACGGTCGTTGTGTACGCTCGTACACATGGGATATCTGCTGCTCGCGGGTGCCATCGCCGCCGAGGTCACCGCCACCACGGCGATGAAGTACAGCGAGGGGTTCAGCCGGCTGTGGCCCTCGGTCGTGACCGCGCTGGGGTATGTCGTGTCGTTCGCGCTGCTCGCGCAGACGCTGAAGACCGTGCAGATCGGCACCGCCTACGCCATCTGGTCCGGGGTCGGCACCGCGGCCATCGCCCTCCTCGGGCTGCTGCTGTTCGGGGAGGGGCTGACGCCGGCCAAGGTCGGCGGGATCCTGCTGATCATCGGGGGCGTGGTGGTGCTGAACCTGGGCGGGGCGGCGCACTGATGCCGCGCCGGCACGATCCCGGGCGCCGGCAGCGGATCATCGACGCGGCGGTCCGGGTGGCCGGGCGGGACGGCATCGCCGGGCTGAGCCACCGCAGCGTCGCCGCGGAGGCGGGTGTGCCGCTCGGCTCCACCACGTACCACTTCGCCACCCTGGAGGAGCTGCTGGTGGCCGCGTTGCGGCAGGCCGGCGAGGGTTTCTCCGGGGTGCTGGCCGAGCTGGTGCCCGAACACGGCGGCCCGGACGGCCTCGCCGCGGAGCTGGCCCGGGCCCTCGGGGCGTGGCTGGGCGGCGGGCGCACCGGCGTGGAGCTGGAGTACGAGCTGTACCTGGCCGCGCTGCGCCGCCCCGCGCTGCGCCCCGTCGCCGCCGAGTGGACCGAGCGGGCGGCGGCGCCGCTGGCCCGGCGCACCGACCCGGCGACGGCCCGGGCCCTGCTCGCGCTGATGGACGGCCTGTGCCTTCAGGTGCTGCTGACGGGCGGTGCGTACGACGAGGAGTGCGCGCGGACCCTGCTGGCTCGGCTGATCCCCTGAACCGCGCCCGGCACGTGAGACGCGGTTCGCCCTGACCACCTCGCCCACGTTAGGTTTTCCCCCATGACCGAGTCTGCAACCCGTACCCCCGGCGCCGTCGCCGCCGGCCTCGCCACGATCGCCTCCGACGGCACCGTTCTCGACACCTGGTTCCCGGCCCCCGAGCTGGTCGAGGAGCCGGGACCGGCCGGCACCGAGCGGCTGACCGCCGAGCGGGCGGCGGAGCTGCTGGGCGGCGGCGCGACCGCGGCGACCGGCCCGGACGCCCGCCGGGGCGTCGAGGTCGTCGCGGTCCGCACGGTCATCGCCTCGCTGGACGACAAGCCGGTCGACGCGCACGACGTCTACCTGCGGCTGCACCTGCTCAGCCACCGGCTCGTGAAGCCGCACGGCCTCAGCCTGGAGGGCCAGTTCGGCTTCCTCGCCAACGTCGCCTGGACCTCGCTGGGCCCGGTCGCCGTGGACGACATCGAGAAGGTGCGCCTGAACGCCCGCGCCGAGGGCCTGCACCTCCAGGTGACCTCGATCGACAAGTTCCCGCGCATGACGGACTACGTCGTCCCCAAGGGCGTGCGCATCGCCGACGCCGACCGGGTCCGCCTCGGCGCCCACCTCGCCGCGGGCACCACGGTCATGCACGAGGGCTTCGTCAACTTCAACGCCGGCACGCTCGGCACCTCCATGGTCGAGGGCCGGATCTCCGCGGGCGTCGTGGTCGGCGACGGTTCGGACATCGGCGGCGGCGCCTCCACCATGGGCACCCTGTCCGGCGGCGGCAACGTGGTCATCTCCATCGGCGAGCGCTGCCTGATCGGCGCCGAGGCGGGCATCGGCATCGCCCTCGGCGACGAGTGCGTGGTCGAGGCCGGCCTCTACATCACCGCCGGCACCCGGGTCACCATGCCCGACGGCCAGATCGTCAAGGCCCGCGAGCTGAACGGCGCCTCCAACATCCTCTTCCGCCGCAACTCGGTCACCGGCGCCGTCGAGGCCCGCCCGAACAACGCGGTCTGGGGCGGCCTCAACGACATCCTGCACAGCCACAACTGACCCCACGTCACACACGCGGCGCCCTCCACCGCACGGTGGAGGGCGCCGCGGCATGCCGGCACGGATCCCGGTGTGCGCCGAGCGGTGGTCACCCCGCCCGCAGTGCCTCGTACCGGGCCAGCAGCCCGTCGGCCGTCTCCCGGCCGGCGGGCAGCAGCGGGGCGCGGACCGGGCCGGCGGGCAGTCCGAGGCGGCCCAGCAGCGCCTTCGCGGTGACCGTGCCGGGCAGGCCCGCGCCCATCATCGCCTCGGTCAGCGGCGTGACGGCGAGCTGGAGCCGCCGCGCCCGCGCGGTGTCGCCGGCGTCGAACGCGGCCGGGATCGCGGCGATGTGCGCCGGTACGGCGTTCGCGACCGTGCTGACACAGCCCGCCGCGCCGACCGCGTACAGCGCCAGCACGTGTTCGTCGCAGCCCGCGTAGTACGCCAACCCGGTCTCGGCCAGCACCTTCTGGGTGCCGAGGAAGTCGTGGGAGCAGTCCTTGACGGCGACGATCCGGGGGTGCTCGGCGAGCCGGATCAGCGTCTCCGGTTCGATCCGGGTGCCGGTGCGGCCCGGGATGTCGTACAGCATCACCGGCAGCTCGCTCGCGTCGGCGACCGCGCGGAAGTGCGCGGCCACGGCCTCCTGCGGGGGCCGGCTGTAGTACGGCGTCACCACCAGGACGCCGTCCGCGCCCGCCTTGGCCGCGGCCAGGGCCAGCTCCACCGTGTGCCGGGTGTCGGCCGAGCCGACGCCCGCGACCAGCGCCACCCGGTCGCCGACCGCCTCCCGCACGGCCGCGACCAGCCGGGCCTTCTCCTCGTCGGTGGTGGTGGGCGACTCGCCCGTGGTGCCGTTCAGGACCAGGCCGTCGCAGCCCTCCGCCACCAGGTGTGCCGCCAGCCGGCCGGCGCCGTCCGGGTCGAGCGCGCCCGCCCCGGTGAACGGCGTGATCATCGCGCAGAGGGTACGGCCGAAGGGCGGTGGCTCGCGGAAGCTCGTCATGGGAGTAGTGTCGGCGGCACCTAAGTGAAGCGCTACTTAATTCTCCTACGAGATATTGATTAGCAATGCTGAGAGGTTCGGCGTGGCCCCACTGTGCCGGCCGGGGGCGGGCCGACGGCCGGAGCCGGGGCCGGTGTGCCCAACTCGGCGCCGTGACCGCCGTGTTGCGAGTCCGGGGCCGCGGGCGGCGGGCAGGGGTGAGGGACTCCGCTCCGGGTACCCGGACGGCCCGGACGCGATCAGGAAAGGGCACACCGATGAGGCACAGGAACCCGCGCGGCTCGGGCGCCAAGGGCCCCGACGAGCTGCGCCGTCAGATCGAACAGACCCGGGGCCGGCTCGGCGGCACCGTCGGCCGGCTGAGGGGCGGCGCCGACGTGGCCGGCCGGGCCCGGACCCGGGCCGCGGACCTGAGGGACAAGGCCGGCGCCATGACCGTGCAACTGCGCTCCGGCGCCGCCCAGGCGGGACACGGCGCCCAGGACCGGGCGGCCAGGGCGGGCCACCTCGTGCAGGGCCGGGCCGCCAGGGCGGGCGGCCGGGTGCAGGAAAGCGCGGCCAGGGCCGGGCACCTGGTGCAGGACCGGGCCGTGCGGGCCGGGCACGGCGCCCAGGAGCGGATGACCAGGGCCGGTCACCTGGTGCAGGAGCAGGCCGGCCACGGCAGGCACCTGCTGCGCGACCGGGCGGTGCACGCCGGGCACACCGCGCAGCACGACCTGCGGCTGCCGCGGCCGGTGCGCCGGACCGTGCGCGCCGCGCTGCGCCACCCCCGCCCGGCGGTGCTCGCGGGCGCGGCGGGCGCCGCCCTCCTCGGCGTGGCCGTGGTCTGGCGCCGCGTAGACCGCGGCGGCCGGTGAGCCGCTGACACGGGACGGGGGGGGGGGGGGGGGGGGGGGGGGGGGGGGGGGGGGGGGGGGGGGGGGGGGGGGGGGGGGGGGGGGGGGGAGAGGGGCTGAGGGTCGGGGGGGGGGGTGGGTGGTTGG
>NZ_JBVJOT010000069.1:0-36683 GCF_055583025.1 Streptomyces sp. NPDC104831 | reverse complement strand
GGATGGAGGGGGGCGGGGGGTGAGGTGGGGGGGGCGCGCGCCGCCGCCCCCCCCCCCCCCCCCCCCCCCCCCCCCCCCCCCGCCGCCCCGCCCGCTGCCCCGGTCCCGGCCGACCTCCTTCCGGGTGCCGTCGCTCGGCATCGACGCCCCGGTCACCCCCCTGCGCCTGAACGCGAACCGGGAGCTGGAGACGCCACCGGTGGACCGGCCCCGGCTGGTCGGCTGGTACGAGGGCGGGCCCACGCCGGGCGAGGCCGGCACCGCGATCGCCGTCGGCCACCGCGACACCCGCAGCGGACCCGCCGTCTTCGCCGGGCTCGCCCAGGCCGCGCCGGGCCGGACCGTCGAGGTGCGGCGGGCGGACGGACGTACCGCCGTCTACTCCGTGGACCGGGTGAAGGTCTTCGACAAGGCCGGCTTCCCCGACAAGGAGGTCTACGGCGCGACCGGGCGCCCCGAGCTGCGGGTCATCACCTGCGGCGGCCTGTTCAGCCGGCGCACCGGCTACACCAGCAACGTGGTGGTCTTCGCCCATCTCACCGCGGCGAGGTGAGCGGGCGCGGGCCACCGGAGGCCGGCGGCCCGGCCGTGACGGGCTCCGCGTCCGCGCGGCCGGGCCGTCCGCGATGATGTCCCGGTGGGCCCATGGCCCGGGAACGTCTGGCGCAACAAAACTATCACCGCTAGTTTGTGTGCCGGACGACGCGGACCCGCCGGGAGGACACAGCATGAAGGCACACGACGCCCTGTACATCGACGGCGACTGGCGCCCCGCCGAGAGCCGGGACGTGATCGAGGTCGTCAACCCCGCCGACGAGCAGGTCATCGGCAAGGTCCCGGCGGGCGGCCCGCTGGACGTCGACACCGCCGTACGGGCCGCGCGCGCCGCCCTGCCCGCCTGGGCCGCGACGCCCCCGGCCGAACGCGCCGCCCGCCTCGCCGCCCTGCACCGCGCCCTCGTCGACCGCAAGGACGAGATCGCCGAGACGGTCACCGCCGAGCTGGGCTCACCGCTGAAGTTCTCCGAGGCCGTGCACGCGGCCGTGCCCCTCGCGGTCGCGGCCTCCTTCGCCGAACTGGCCGCGCGGCACTCCTTCGAGGAGAAGGTCGGCAACTCCACGGTCCTGCACGAGCCCATCGGCGTGGTCGGCGCCATCACCCCCTGGAACTACCCGCTCCACCAGATCGTCGCCAAGGTCGCCCCGGCCCTCGCCGCCGGCTGCACGGTCGTCCTCAAGCCCGCCGAGGACACCCCGCTCACCGCCCAGCTGTTCGCCGGGGCGGTGCACGAGGCGGGCGTGCCCGCGGGTGTGTTCAACCTGGTCACCGGCCTCGGCCCGGTCGCCGGACAGGCCCTCGCCGAGCACCCCGGCGTCGACCTGGTCTCCTTCACCGGCTCCACCGCGATCGGCCGGCGGATCGGCGCGGTGGCCGGCGCGGCCGTGAAGAAGGTCGCCCTGGAACTCGGCGGCAAGTCCGCCAACGTCATCCTGCCGAGCGCCGACCTCGCCCGGGCGGTGAACGTCGGCGTCGCCAACGTGATGTCCAACTCCGGCCAGACGTGCAGCGCCTGGACCCGCATGCTGGTCCACCGCGACCGGTACGCCGAGGCCGTCGAGCTGGCCGCCACCGCCGCCGCCAAGTACGGCGACCGCATCGGCCCGGTGGTCAGCGCCCGGCAGCGGGAGCGGGTGCGCGGGTACATCGAGAAGGGCGTCGCCGAGGGCGCCCGGCTGGTCGCGGGCGGCCCCGAGGCCCCGCGCGAGCGCGGCTACTTCGTCAGCCCCACCGTCTTCGCCGACGTCACCCCGGAGATGACGATCGCCCAGGAGGAGATCTTCGGCCCGGTCCTCACCATCCTGCGCTACGAGGACGAGGAGGACGCCCTGCGCATCGCCAACGGCACGGTGTACGGCCTCGCGGGCGCGGTCTGGGCCGCCGACGAGGCCGAGGCGGCGGCCTTCGCGCGCCGCATGGACACCGGCCAGGTCGACATCAACGGCGGCCGGTTCAACCCCCTCGCGCCCTTCGGCGGCTACAAGCAGTCCGGCGTCGGCCGGGAACTCGGCAGCCACGGACTCGCCGAGTACCTGCAGACCAAGTCCCTCCAGTTCTAAGGAAGTCCGCGACCATGGCCGTACGAGCCGCCGTCCTGCCCGCCGTCGGCGCCCCGCTGGAGATCACCGCCATCGAGCTGCCCGACCCCGGCCCCGGACAGGTCCGGGTCCGCCTCGCCGCCGCCGGCGTGTGCCACTCCGACCTGTCCCTGTCCAACGGCACCATGCGGGTGCCGGTCCCGGCCGTCCTCGGCCACGAGGGCGCCGGCACGGTCGTCGCCGTCGGCGAGGGCGTCACCCACGTCGCGCCCGGCAGCCCCGTGGTCCTCAACTGGGCGCCCTCCTGCGGCACCTGCCACGCCTGCGCGCTCGGCGAGGTCTGGCTCTGCGCCAACGCGCTGAACGGATCCGCCGAGGTCTACGCCCGCACCACCGACGGCACCGCACTGCACCCCGGTCTGAACGTGGCCGCGTTCGCCGAGGAGACGGTGGTCTCCGCGTCCTGCGTGCTGCCGGTGCCCGACGGGGTGGCGCCGGCCGACGCGGCCCTGCTGGGCTGCGCGGTGCTCACCGGCTACGGCGCCGTCCACTACTCGGCGCGGGTCCGGGCCGGCGAGACCGTCGCCGTGTTCGGCGTCGGCGGGGTGGGCCTCGCCACGCTCCAGTCGGCCCGGATCGCGGGCGCGGCCCGGATCATCGCCGTCGACGTGTCGCCGGCGAAGGAGGCACTGGCCCGCGCGGCCGGCGCCACGGACTACGTCCTCGCCTCCGACACCACCCCCCGCGAGATCCGCGCCCTCACCGGCAAGCAGGGCGTCGACGTGTCCGTGGAGTGCGTGGGCCGCGCGGTCTCCATCCGCGCCGCCTGGGAGTCCACCCGCCGGGGCGGCCGCACGACGGTCGTCGGCATCGGCGGCAAGGACCAGCAGGTCACCTTCAACGCCCTGGAACTCTTCCACTGGGGCCGCACCCTGTCGGGCTGCGTCTACGGCAACACCGACCCGGCCCGCGACGTGCCGGTACTCGCCGAGCACATCAGGCAGGGCCGCCTCGACCTCTCCACCCTGGTCACCGACCACATCACCCTGGAGGACATCCCGGCGGCCTTCGACAACATGCTCGCGGGGAAGGGGGGCCGGGCGGTGGTGCTGTTCTGACGGCGCCCCTCACCGCAGCGCGCCGGACGGGATGCCGAGCAGGTCGGACAGGGCCCGCTCGCCCGCCGGAGTGATCCGCACGGCCCGCCCGCTGCCCACCCGCATACACCACCCCGCCTCCAGTGCCCGCCGGCACAGCGCCGCCCCCGAGGCCCCCGCGAGATGCGGCCGGCGTTCGGTCCAGTCGAGGCACGCGCGGGCGAGCGGGCGGCGGCCGGAGGGGTCGAGCGGGATGCCTGCCGCGCCGAACCACTCCAGCCCCGCGCCGGTCAGCGCGAACCCGGTGTCCCGCCGCAGCAGCCCCCGCTCGGTCAGCGCGTCGGCGACCGTGGTGCCCAGCCGCCCGGCGAGATGGTCGTAGCAGGTCCGCCCCCGGGCCAGGGCGGCCCCGGCGCTCGCCTCGCGCAGCCCCCGCGGGGCACGTCGTACCTCCGCCGGGGACACCTGGGCGGCGAGATCCTCCACCAGCTGCGCCACCCGCGCGCCGGCCAGCCGCACGTACCGGTGCCGCCCCTGCCGCTCCTGGACGAGCAGCCCGCCGCCCACCAGCCGGTCCAGGTGCTCGCTCACCGTGGAGGGGGCCACCCCGGCGAGCCGGGCCAGCTCGCCGGCCGTCCACGCCCGCCCGTCCAGCAGCGCCAGCAGGCACGCGGCCCGTGTCCGGTCGGCGATCAGTCCGGCCAGCGCGGCGAGGCCGGCGGCCCGGGGGTCTGCGGTGCTCATGCCCCCAGCATGGGACACCGGCGTTTCGGCGGTCGCCGAAGCGTCACACCCGGACCCGCTCGTACTGCTGCGCCAGCCCGTCCAGCAGCGCGCCGAGCCCCGTCTCGAAGGCCCGCTCGTCGATCTTCTCCTGCTGCTCGGCGAGCAGATGGGCCTGCCCGAGGTGGGGATAGTCGGCCGGGTCGTACGCGCTCGCGTCGTCCACGAAGCCGCCCGCGAACGAACCGAGCGCCGAGCCCATGATGAAGTACCGCATCAGCGCGCCGATGGAGGTGGCCTGCGCCGGCGGCCAGCCCGCGTCGACCATCGCGCCGTAGACCGCGTCGGCCAGCCGCAGCGCGGCCGGGCGGCGGCCGGGGCCCCGGGCGAGGACCGGGACGATGTTCGGGTGGTCGCGCAGGGCCGCCCGGTAGGAGACCGCCCAGTCGTGCAGCGCGGTCCGCCAGCCCCGGCCGTCCTCGAACACCGACAGGTCGACCTGGGCGCTCACCGAGTCCGCGACGGCCTCCAGGATCTCGTCTTTGGTGCGGAAGTGGTTGTAGAGCGAGGGCCCGCTGACCCCCAGCTCGGCCGCGAGGCGCCGGGTGGAGACGGCCGCCAGGCCCTCCCGGTCCACGAGGTCCCGGGCCGTCTCGACGATCCGGTCGGGGCTGAGGAGGGGCTTGCGTGGTCGGGCCATGGCGCACATAGTAGGGCTGCGACAAGAAACTAGCAGTGCTAATTTAAATGTACGGCTTTCAAGATCCGTCGGCGGATCCGTTCGGTGTGGGGTGATCTCGTGGTGAACCTGGGGCTCAGCGAGGAGCAGGCGGCCGTACGGCAGCTCGCCCGGGACTTCGTGGAGCGCGAGATCGCCCCCCACGTGGTCGCCTGGGACCGCGCCGAGGAGGTCGACCGGGGCATCGTCAAGAAGCTCGGCGACGTCGGTTTCCTAGGCCTGACCATCGACGAGGAGTACGGCGGCTCGGGCGGCGACCACCTCGCGTACTGCCTGGTCACCGAGGAACTGGGCCGCGGCGACTCCTCCGTGCGCGGCATCGTGTCCGTCTCCCTCGGGCTCGTCGCCAAGACGATCGCGGCCTGGGGCGGCGAGGAGCAGAAGCGGCGCTGGCTGCCCGGCCTGACCGCCGGCGAGTACGTCGGCTGCTTCGGCCTCACCGAGCCCGGCACCGGCTCCGACGCGGGCAGCCTCACCACCCGCGCCGTGCGCGACGGCGACGACTACGTGGTCAACGGCACCAAGATGTTCATCACCAACGGCACCTGGGCGGACGTCGTGCTGCTCTTCGCCCGCTCCACCGGCGAGCCCGGCCACAAGGGCGTCTCCGCCTTCCTGATCCCCACCGACACGCCCGGCCTGACCCGTCGCACCGTCCACGGCAAGCTGGGCCTGCGCGGCCAGGCCACCGCCGAACTGGTCCTGGAGGACGTGCGGGTGCCCGCGTCGGCCCTGCTCGGCCCCGAGGGCAAGGGCTTCACCGTCGCCATGTCCGCGCTCGCCAAGGGCCGGATGTCCGTGGCCGCCGGCTGTGTCGGGATAGCCCAGGCCGCGCTGGAGGCGGCCGTGACCTACGCGGGCGAGCGCGAGCAGTTCGGCACCCCCATCGCCCGCCATCAGCTGGTGCAGGAGCTGCTCAGCGACATCGCCGTGGACGTCGACGCGGCCCGGCTGCTGACCTGGCGGGTCGCCGACCTGATCGACCGCGGCGAGCCGTTCGCCGTGGAGTCCTCCAAGGCCAAGCTGTTCGCCTCCGAGGCCGCCGTCCGCGCCGCCAACAACGCCCTCCAGGTCTTCGGCGGCTACGGCTACATCGACGAGTACCCGGTCGGCAAACTCCTGCGCGACGCCCGCGTGATGACCCTCTACGAAGGCACCAGCCAGATCCAGAAGCTGCTCATCGGGCGGGCCCTGACGGGGGTGTCGGCCTTCTGAGTACCGTCTGAGTACTCCGGCGGATGTGCCGCGGGGCGCGTCCGCCGATGCTGGGGCCATGAGCGACACACCGGTCCGACAGCAGAGCACGACCGCCTTCTACGGCCAGGCCGTGGCCTCCTTCTCGGTCGCCATGGCGGCCACCGGCATCGGCATCCTCCGGCTGGACGCGAGCGCCTGGGTCCGCGGCTTCCTGGCGATCGCCGTGCTGTACCTCGTCACCTCCGCCTTCACCCTCGCCAAGGTGATCCGCGACCGGCAGGAGGCCGGGCAGCTCGTCAGCCGGGTCGACCAGGCCCGGCTGGAGAAGCTGCTCGCCGAGCACGACCCCTTCGACAAGGTCTGAGCGGCCAGGCTAAGCGCCCGCTCACCGTCGGCGGTATGGTGGTGCTCCTGTCACCGAGAGGGGCGAGCGAGCGATGAGTACGGCGGAGGAGACGACCGGCGGCGAAGTGGAGCCGTGGGAAGAGGTCACCCCGGACGCGGCCCGGCGGCTGCTCGTCGCCGCCGTGGAGGCCTTCGCCGAGCGCGGCTACCACGCGACGACGACCCGTGACATCGCGGGCCGCGCCGGCATGAGCCCGGCCGCGCTGTACATCCACTACAAGACCAAGGAAGAGCTGCTCCACCGGATCAGCCGGATCGGCCACGACAAGGCCCTCGGCATCCTGCGCACCGCGGCCGGCCGCGAGGGCACCGCCAAGGAGCGGCTGGCCGACGCGGTGGGCTCCTTCGTCCGCTGGCACGCGGGACGGCGCACCACCGCGCGGGTCGTGCAGTACGAGCTGGACGCCCTCGGCCCCGACGCCCGCGCGGAGATCGTCGCGCTGCGCCGCCAGGTGGACGCCGAGGTGCGCCGGATCATCGAGGACGGCGTGGCCGCCGGCGAGTTCGACGTCCTGGACGTGCAGGGCACCACGCTCGCCGTGCTGTCCCTGTGCATCGACGTGGCCCGCTGGTTCAACGTGGACGGCCCGCGCACCCCCGAGGAGGTCGGCGCGCTCTACGCCGACCTCGTCCTGCGCATGGTCGGGGCCCGCTAGCCCCGCGGCCTACAGGTAGTAGCGGGACACCGACTCCGCGACGCACACCGGCTTGTCGCCGCCCTCGCGCTCCACGGTGAACGCGACCGTCACCTGCACGCCGCCGGCGACGTCCTCGACACCGGTGATCGCCGCGGTGGCGCGCAGCCGGGAGCCGACGGGGACGGGGGAGGGGAAACGGACCTTGTTCGTCCCGTAGTTGACACCCATCTTCACGCCCTCGACCCGGATGAGCTGCGGCCCGAACAGCGGCAGCAGCGACAGGGTGAGGTAGCCGTGCGCGATGGTGGTCCCGAACGGCCCGGCGGCGGCCTTCTCCGGGTCCACGTGGATCCACTGGTGGTCCCCGGTCGCCTCGGCGAACAGGTCGATCCGCTTCTGGTCGACCTCCAGCCAGTCGGTGTACCCCAGCCGCTCGCCCACGGCCGCCCGCAGCTCGTCGGGGGAGGTGAAGGTCCTCGGTTCTGCCATGTTCCCGGCCTCTCGCTCGCATCTCTAAGCAACTGCTTAGCATGGTCGGGCGACGGGGCGATGTCAACGGACGCGCGGCCGGTGGGGCGGGGGGTCTCTGTAATCTCTGAGGGGTGCCCCAGATCCCCGAGAAGATCCACGAGCTGACCGTCGGCCAGTTGTCCGCGCGCAGCGGAGCCGCGGTGTCCGCCCTGCACTTCTACGAGTCCAAAGGCCTGATCTCCAGCCGGCGCACCTCCGGCAACCAGCGCCGGTACAGCCGCGACACGCTGCGCCGGGTCGCCTTCGTCCGCGCGGCCCAGCGGGTCGGCATCCCGCTGGCCACGATCCGCGACGCCCTGGCCGAACTCCCGGAGGGGCGCACCCCGACCCGGGAGGACTGGGCACGGCTGTCGGAGAAGTGGCGCGCGGAACTGGAGGAGCGGATCCAGCAGCTGAACCGGCTGCGCGACCAGCTCACCGACTGCATCGGATGCGGCTGCCTGTCGCTGAAGACCTGCGCGCTGTCCAACCCCGACGATGTGTTCGGCGACCGCCTGACCGGCTCCCGGCTGATGGCGGAACGCCGCTGACGCGCCGTCCGCGGTCCGGGCGGCGGGCCCGCCCGCGTACTCCGTGCCCCTGGAAGGCCGAGTACGCCGGGCCGAGCCTGCGCCGCCCGCCGGGCCGTAGCGGTCCACGGTGGGCCGGACGCCCCCCGGGGACGCGGCGCGCGGGCGGACGCCGTCTCGCGTCCGTCGGCGTACTGTGGTACCCGCCCGATGCCGTACGGCCCCGCGTACAGCCGGGGCACGAGCGGCAGTTCGCCCTCCGGCACGTCCTCGGGGTGCGCGCCGTCCGGCGTCCCGGCCGAGGCGGACGGGACCGTGCGCCGGCCGGACCCGGCGGTGTCGCCGTCGCCCCCTGGGCCGACGTGCCCGGCTCAGGACGCGTGCCGTGTCCGGGCGGCCTCGGCCCTCGCCTGCGCCACCAGCCGGGCGTTGGACCCGGCCCGCCGGCCGTCCGGCAGCAGCAGGGTGTCCTCCAGGCCGATCCGGGTGGCCAGGCCCCGCCGGAGCGCGAGCCGCAGCACCGGCCAGGCGCCGCCCTCCTCGCCGTGCAGCAGCACCGGGCGGCCGTGCGCCGTCCCCAGCTCCGCCAGCAGCGCCCGTGCCGACGCCTCGGCGGTCGCCGGATCCGGGTCGGTCACCTCGGCCAGCACCCGCAGCACCCGGGGCCCGAGCGGCGAGGCCGCGAACCGGCGCGCCCCCTCGGTGCCGGACCACAGGCCCGCCTCCACGCCCACGCCCCGGGCGAGGAGTTCCGCCGCGACCTCCTCGGCGCCCGGCTCGTGCCAGTTGACCGAGGCGAAGTCGGGCAGCACCGCCCAGGAGCGCACCCGGTCGAGCCGGGCCGCCGGGTCGGGCTCCGCCCAGGCACCGGTGGTCACCCCGACCGGCACCGCCACCCGCGCCCGTATCGCCTCCAGCGCCGGGCCGACGACGCGCGCGGACAGGCTCTCGCGCCCGCACGGTGTCCTGGGATGGACATGCACCGAGGCGGCACCGGCCGCCACGGCCTCGGCGGCGGAGCGGGCCAGTTCCCCGGGGGACACCGGGACACCCGCGCCGTCGGCGGCCGACCGGCTTCCGTTGAGACACGCCTGCACCATGCCTCGATGATGCAGGCCGTCACCGGCAACGGCCGAAGGACGCTTCCCGCCGCGCGGGCGCACCTTCCCCGGAAGGGGTGCGGCATCCCCTGCGCACCCTCCGCACACCGCCGCGACCGGTGGTCAGGCCGGCGTCAGCTGGCGGTCCCGGCCTGCGTGCCGCAGGGCCCGGGGGCTGAGGACGGGGGACGGGACCAGGATGCCGCAGTCCGTGCACACCGGGCCGGACGACGGCTCGTGGTCCAGGCCGTACCTCCAGACCAGGCGCTCACCGCCGCACACCGGGCACGACGACCCCGGCTCCCGCTCCAGCGCGGCGATCAGCCGGCGCAGCACCTCCGCCAGCGGTGCCCGCGGGTGGACGCGGGGATCGTCGCACCAGGCGACCCCGAACCCGCCCCAGGTCAGGCGGTGCCAGTCGTCCACGCTGCCCGGCCGGCGCAGTCCGTCGTGCTTCTCCCTCCTGCGCCGCTCGGTGAAGTCCGTCTCGTAGGCGAGCCAGACGTCGCGGGCCTCCTCCAGCTCCTCCAGCGCGGCCACCAGCCGCGCCGGATCGGGGGAGCGGTCCTCCGGGCCGAACCCCGCCCGGGAGCACAGATGGTCCCAGGTCGCCCGATGCCCATAAGGAGCGAACTTCTCCAGGCACTTGCGCAGCGAGTACCGCCGCAGTGCCAGATCACAGTCCGGGTCGCGTACCTGTCTCGCCAGACTCCGGAAACCGGCCATCGCCCTGCACCTCCGTCACACCTGCACCTGCACTCCGGTCACTTCGGCGTCATCGCACGGACGTCGCCGAATAGACGTATCGACAGGCGATTCGGCTCCATCTCTTCTCCGGCTCTCCCTGCGGACTCCTGAAAGTGACGCATGTTCACCTTTTAACGTGGGGATAACCGGCGGTAACGTTCGGCCACCCCAGTCGCTAGGAGCCGCCATGCCACGGCGAACCCCACGCACCGCCCCTGACGGACTGAGAACGTCCCGCCGACTCCCCGGGTTCCTGAAGACGGCGTCCGTATGCCTCCTCGTCGCCGGTCTCCTCACACCCCTCACACGGACCGCCGGGGCGGCGACCGCCGCCACGGCCCCCAACGACCATTGCGGCGGCCGGTGTTCGGACATCCTGCCGCCCGGCGAGAACGGCAACGCCACCCTCGCGCAGATCCTGCTCAACCAGGCCTTCGGCACCCAGCCCGCGCACGCCGAGGACCAGCTCGGCCCGTACGCGCAACTCGCGAGCGGCTACAAGACCCTGACCGACGCCACCGTCAACACCTTCTTCAACGACGCCTCCTTCGGCGTCCCCGCCGACCAGGTCGCCTCCACCGAGAAGCCGGCCGGCCGCGGCGACGTGACCATCGTCCGCGACAAGAAGACCGGCGTCCCGCACATCACGGGCACCACCCGCTACGGCACCGAGTTCGGCGCCGGATACGCGGCGGCCGAGGACCGGCTCTGGCTGATGGACGTCTTCCGCCACGTCGGACGCGGTCAGCTCACCGGCTTCGCGGGCGGCGCGCCCGCCAACCAGGGCCTGGAGCAGCAGTTCTACCGCAACGCCCCCTACACCGAGGCCGACCTCCAGGCGCAGATCGACAACGCCACCGCGCACAACGGCGCCCGCGGCCAGCAGGCCCTCGCCGACGTCAAGGCCTACCTCGACGGCATCAACGCCTACATCGACGCCTCCGACAGCGGCCGTTACTTCCCCGGCGAGTACGTCCTCACCGGCCACAAGGACTCGATCACCAACGCCGGCACCATAGACCACTTCAAGGTCACCGACCTGGTGGCGCTGGCCTCCGTCATCGGCTCCCTGTTCGGCTCGGGCGGCGGCGGGGAGGTCGACAACGCCCTCTCCCTGCTCGCCGCCCAGGAAAGGTACGGCGTCGAGGAGGGCACGAAGGTCTGGGAGTCCTTCCGGGAGCGCAACGACCCCGAGGCCGTCCTCACCGTCCACGACGGCGAGAGCTTCCCCTACGGCGCCAAGCCCGCGGACCCGCGGGGCGCGGCCCTGCCCGACGCCGGCTCGGTGACCCCCGAACCGCTCGTGTACGACCGCACCGGCAGCGCCGCCACCGCGAGCGCCGCGCGGACCTCGGCCACCGCGGCCCGGGCCACGGCCGGCTCCGCCCGGCGCGGCATGTCCAACGCCCTCGTGGTCAGCGGCAAGCACACCGCGAGCGGCCACCCGATCGCCGTCTTCGGGCCGCAGACCGGCTACTTCGCCCCGCAGCTGCTGCTGCTCCAGGAGATCCAGGGCCCCGGCATCAGCGCCCGCGGCGCCTCCTTCGCCGGCCTGAGCATGTACGTCGAACTCGGCCGCGGCCAGGACTACGCCTGGAGCGCCACCACCTCCGGCCAGGACATCATCGACACCTACGCGGTCGAGCTGTGCCAGGACGACTACCACTACCTGTTCCACGGCACCTGCACCGCCATGGAGAAGGCCGAGCGGAAGAACGCCTGGAAGCCGACCGTGGCCGACGGCACGGCCGCCGGGTCGTACACCATGCGCGTGTGGCGCACCGCGTACGGACCGGTGGCCTACCGGGCGACGGTCGGCGGCAAGAAGGTCGCCTACACCACCCTGCGCTCCTCCTACCTGCACGAGGCCGACTCCATCATCGGCTTCCAGATGCTCAACGACCCCGACTACGTCAAGGGCCCGCAGGACTTCCAGAACGCGGCCAGGCACATCAACTACACCTTCAACTGGTTCTACGCCGACTCCGAGCACACCGCGTACTACAACAGCGGCGACAACCCGGTCCGGGCCGCCGGGGTCGACGCCGACTTCCCCGTGTGGGCGGCCCCCGCCTACGAGTGGCGCGGCTGGGACCCGGTCGGCAACACCGCCGAGTACACCCCGGCCGGGGCCCACCCGAACTCCGTCGACCAGGACTACTACGTCTCCTGGAACAACAAGCAGGCGAAGGACTACGCCGCCGCGCCCTGGGGCGAGGGCTCGGTGCACCGCGGCGACCTGCTGGAGGACCGGGTGAAGAGGCTCGTCGCGGCGGGCGGGGTGACCCGGGCCGCACTCACCCGGGCCATGGCCGACGCGGGCCTCGCCGACCTGCGCGCCGAGGACGTGCTGCCCGGGCTGCTGAAGGTCGTCACCTCCCGGCCGGTGACCGACCCCGCGGCCGCCGCCGCGGTGAACAGGCTCCAGGCGTGGGTGACCGCGGGCGCCAGGCGCGCCGAGACGTCGGCCGGGTCGAAGACCTACGCCGACGCCGACGCGATCCGCATCCTGGACGCCTGGTGGCCGCTGCTGGTCAAGGCGGAGTTCGAACCCGGCCTCGGCACCGGCCTGTACACCGCGCTCACCCGCAACCTGCCCGTCGACGAGGCCCCGTCCGCCGGACACGGCCCGACCGGCTCGCACGCCGGCAGCGCCTTCCAGTACGGCTGGTGGTCCTACGTCGACAAGGACATCCGGGCGGTGCTCGGGGAACCCGTACGGGGCCCGCTCGCGCGCACGTACTGCGGCGGCGGCGACCTCGCCGCCTGCCGCGACCTGCTGACCGGCACCCTGAAGCAGGCGGCCGCGCTGACCGCCGCCCAGGTCTACCCCGGCGACGACCAGTGCGCGGCGGGCGACCAGTGGTGCGCCGACTCCATCGTCCAGCGCACCCTGGGCGGCATCAAGCACGGCAGGATCGGCTGGCAGAACCGGCCGACCTACCAGCAGGTCGTGGAGTTCACCTCCCACCGCTGAGCCGGCCGGTGCGCTCCCGGCGGCGGGTCAGGCGATCCGGCCCGCCGCCAGCACCAGCCGCGCCAGTTCGGGGTGCACGATGTCGCTGTGCGCCCCGGCCGGCGGGCCCCCGCGCCGGACCACGGCCGCCGCGTCCACGCTCACACAGCCCGACGCCGGCAGCCCCCCGGCCAGGGCCGTCGTCAGGTCCAGCCGGACGGCGTGCGGCACCGCCTGCACCCCGTCGTGCCCGAGGGCACCCCAGCGCGGTCCCAGCACGGCCGCGATCTCGTTCCCGGCGCAGGACCGGTCGTCCCCGGCGAGCCGCGAGGCCAGCGGGTAGAACGTGCCGAGGGCGGTGTCGAAGTGCGAGTAGGAGCACACCAGGGGGCCGTCGACGCGCCGCTGGGCGTCCCCGAGCGCCCCCGACCGGTCCGCCGCGTGCGGCAGCCGGGCGCAGAACACGTAGTGCGAGAGGGCCCCCTGGAGCACGGTCACCGACTTCACGGTGCGCACCGCTGCGGGCAGCCCGCGCAGCGCGAACGCCACCAGCCGCCCGCCGAAGCTGTGCCCCACCAGGTGCACCCGCACCCCGGGCGCCGCCGTCGCCAGCCGTCCGAGCAGCGGCCCGAGCCCGTGCTCGCCGATCGTCCCGGCCCGCCGCTTCATCTGGTGGTACGCCGCCTGCCGCAGCAGCTCCTTCGCGCCGTCCCACGGGTTGGGAAGGCCGAACCCGGCGGTGCCGGCGGCCGGTTCGAGCGCGGCCAGGGCCGCGGCGAACTGCTCGCAGGCGGTCACCGGATCGCAGGTGAGGACGGCGGGCTCGCCGTCCTCGTCCGTGTCGGCCACCGCCGGCCGCCCGTCCGGCTCCGGCAGCAGCCGCACCAGCCGCCCGAACTCGGCCGGCCCCGCGTCGCCGGCCGGCCGCTCGTCCAGCAGCCGGGCCAGCCGGTCCAGCGCGGTCGCCCGGCCCGGGAAGGTCTCCAGCAGCGCGCGCCGGGTCTCCTTGTCCAGTGCCGGGCGGGGGGCCGCCCCGGCCGCCGCGGACCGCGGGAAGTCGGGGATGGGCTCGTCGCTGAACCGCATCGACGGCCAGACCACCCCGACGTACCCGACCCGGGCCCTCGGCGCCAGCGCCGGAACGGGGGCGAAGAACCGGCGGTACAGCGCGGTCGCGTCCGAACGGTCGTTGTTCCAGCCGTGCGCGAACACGATCAGGTCCCGGACGCCGTGCTCGGCGACCCGCGCCAGCAGCCGGTCGCGTGCGGGGCCGTCCACGTCCCCGTCCGCGTCGAAGGTCAGCTCCCAGTAGGGGGTCACGCTCGTCCCAGGATCCGCCATGCCGGGCTCCCTCGCCCCGAGAACACGTGCTACTTGTACAGGAGATACCCCTTTCGCACCCGCCGGAACGCGGCCAGCTCCTCCTGCCAGGCGCCCGTCACCTCGTCGGTGTCCGCCCCCGCATCGATCATCGTGCGGACCCGGTCCGAGCCGGTGAGCCGGTCGATCCAGTGGTCGGACCGCCAGGCGAACCCGTCCCAGACCCTCCGGGCCGTCACCAGCAGCGCGATCCCGGTGCGCACCGGCTCGAAGGCGGCCCGGTCGGTCACGTGGAGCTGCACCCCGCCGACGGTCTTCCCCTGGAACTTGGAGAAGGTGGGCGCGAAATACGCCTCCCGGAACCGCACGCCGGGCAGCCCCAGCCCGTTCACGGCGGCGGCCCAGCGCCCGTCCACGCCCTCGGCGCCGAGCAGTTCGAAGGGCCGGGTGGTGCCGCGCCCCTCCGAGAGGTTGGTGCCCTCGAACAGACACGTCCCCGAGTACACCAGCGCCGTGTCGGGCGTCGGCATGTTGGGGCTCGGCGGCACCCAGGGCAGCCCCGACGCGTCGTGGAACGCGCCGCGTCTCCAGCCCGACATGCGTACGGTCTCCAGCGCGACCGGGGTGTCCAGGAACTCCCCGTTGAACAGGCCGGCCAGCTCCGCGACCGTCATGCCGTGCGCCTGCGCGATCGGCCGCCGCCCGACGAAACTGGCGAACTCCTCGCGCAGCACCGGCCCCTCGGCCGCCCGGCCGGTCACCGGGTTCGGGCGGTCCAGCACGACGAAGCGCTTGCCGGCGAGCGCCGCCGCCTCCATGCAGTCGTACAGGGTCCAGATGTACGTGTAGAAGCGGGCGCCGACGTCCTGGATGTCGAAGACGACCGTGTCCACGCCGGACGCCGTGAAGACGTCGGCGAGCGGCCGGCCGCTCTTCAGGTACGTGTCGTAGACCGGCAGGCCGGTCGCCGGGTCGTCGTGCCGCCCCTCCGAGCCGCCGGCCTGCGCGGTGCCGCGGAAGCCGTGCTCCGGGCCGAAGACGGCGGTCAGCTCGACCCGGGGGTCGCGGTGCATCACGTCGACGATGTGTTCCGTGGTCCTCGTGATGCCCGTCGGGTTGGTGACGACGCCCGCCTTCTGCCCGGCGAGGGGCGCGTAGGCGTCGGCGGCGAGGTTCTCGAAGCCGGTGCGGAGGGGGCCGCGGGGGTGGTGGGACATCGGAGTGGCCGCCAGTGCGGTCGAGGCGAGCAGGTTTCTTCGGGACAGGTCCATGAGTCCTCCAGTCACCTAGAGGTTGGCGCGGTCACCCTTTCCTTTACACATACCGACTGGTTAGTCTGGCGTCGCTGAGCCGAGTCGCGTCGTGTCGTGCCGAAGGAGACCGAGGGTGGAAGCCGTGCGGGATGCGGGAGTGGTCGTCACCGGAGCCGGCGGGGGGATCGGGGCCGCGCTGGCCCGGCGGTTCGCCGCCGAGGGGGCCCGGGTCGTGGTGAACGACCTGGACGCGGCGAAGGCGCGGGCGGTGGCCGACGAGATCGGCGGCATCGCCGTCCCCGGCGACGCCTCCGGCGTCGTCGCCGAGGCGCGCGACGCCCTCGGCGGCACGGTGGACGTCTACTGCGCCAACGCCGGGGTCGCCTTCGAGGACGGCGACCTCACCGCCCTGGACGAACACACCTGGGCGACCTCCTGGGAGGTCAACCTGATGGCCCACGTCCGCGCCGCCCACACCCTGCTGCCCGGCTGGCTGGAGCGCGGCGCCGGACGGTTCGTCTCCACGGTCTCCGCCGCCGGCCTGCTCACCATGATCGGGGCGCCCTCCTACAGCGTGACCAAGCACGGCGCCTACGCCTTCGCCGAGTGGCTGTCCCTGACCTACCGCCACCGGGGCGTCAAGGCGCACGCCATCTGCCCGCAGGGCGTCCGCACCGACATGCTGGCCGCCACCGGCAGCGCGGGCGACCTGGTGCTGCGGCCCACCGCGATCGAACCGGAGGCCGTGGCCGACGCGCTGCTGAAGGGCATCGAGGAGGACCGCTTCCTGATCCTGCCGCACCCCGAGGTCGCCGGCTTCTACCGGGCGCGGGCCGGCGAACCCGAGCGCTGGCTCGCCGGCATGAACCACGTCCAGCAGAAGTGGGAGGCCGCCCGGTGACCGCCTCCCGCTACGCCACCCGCCCCTGGCTCGCGCTGCTGACCGACGCCCAGCGCGCCCCGCTCGACCCCGCCGACTCCCTCGTGCACGCCCTGCGCGCCGCCGTCGCCGAGCACCCCGACCGCACCTTCCTCACCTACTTCGACGGCCGCCTGAGCTACCGGGAGACCGACGAGCTGACCGACTCCGTCGCCGCCCACCTCGCCGCGCGCGGACTCGAGCGCGGCGACCGGGTGGCCGTACTGCTGCAGAACTCCCCGCACTTCGTGCTGGCCGTGCTCGGCGCCTGGAAGGCGGGCGCCACCGTCGTCCCGGTCAACCCCATGTACAAGTCCGGCGAGGTCGCCCACGTCCTGCGGGACGGCGAGGTGGCCGCGCTGATCTGCTCCGACCGGGCCTGGGAGACGTACCTGCGGCAGACCGCCGGCGGCTCCCCGGTGCGGATCGTGCTCACCGCCTGCGAGCGGGACCTGCAGACCCGGGACGACCCGCGCGTGCTGGCCTTCGAGCGGCTGCCCCAGGCCCCGGACGCCGACGACCTGACGGCCGTCGCCCGGCAGGGCGGCCGGGCCCCCGGGGGCCGGCTGCCGCGCCCGCGGGACATCGCGCTGATCAGCTACACCTCGGGCACCAGCGGCACCCCCAAGGGCGCCACCAACACCCACGCGAACATCATGTACAACGCCGAGCGGCAGAGCACCGGCCTCCCGCTGCCCGACGCGCCCGTCTACCACGCGCTCGCCCCGCTGTTCCACATCACCGGCATGGTCTGCCAGCTCGGCGCCTGCCTGAACAGCGCCGGCACCCTGGTGCTCACCTACCGCTTCGACGCCGGCGTCGTCCTGGACGCCTTCGCCGAGCACCGCCCGCACTACACCGTCGGCCCCTCCACCGCCTACATGGCGCTCGCCGCCCACCCGGACGCCACCCGCGACCACTTCGCCTCCTTCACCCACCTGTCCTCGGGCGGCGCCCCGGTGCCGCCGGCCCTGGTGGAGCGGTTCCGGGAGCGCTTCGGGCCGTACCTGTGCGTCGGCTACGGCCTCACCGAGTGCACCGCCCCCTGCGCGTCCGTCCCGCCCCACCTCGAGGCGCCCGTGGACCCGGTCTCCGGCACCCTGTCCGTCGGCCTGCCCGGCGCCGACACCCTCGTGCGGATCCTGGACGACCAGGGCGCCGAGGTGCCCTTCGGGGAGCACGGGGAGATCGCCGTGAGCGGGCCGCAGGTGGTCCCCGGCTACTGGCGGCGGCCCGACGCCACCGCCGAGACCTTCCCGGACGGCGAACTGCGCACCGGCGACATCGGGTTCATGGACGAGCGGGGCTGGCTGTACGTCGTGGACCGCAAGAAGGACATGATCAACGCGTCCGGCTTCAAGGTGTGGCCGCGCGAGGTCGAGGACGTCCTGTACACGCATCCGGCGGTGCGGGAGGCGGCCGTCGTCGGGGTGCCCGACGGATACCGCGGCGAGACCGTCAAGGCCTACATCAGCCTGCGCCCGGGCGCCGAGGCGGACCCGGGTGAACTGGCCGCGTACTGCAAGGAGAGACTGGCCGCCTACAAGTACCCGCGCCGGGTGGAGATCCTGCCCGAGTTGCCCAAGACGGCGAGTGGGAAGATCCTCCGTCGGGAACTGCGTTCCCGCGACACCGACTGAAGACCACGGAAAGGCAGGTGGCGGCAGTGCCCAGGACCACGGACGGAGACGGAACGCCCGTCCCGCAGCGGCTGCTGGCCGCCGCCACCCGGCTCTTCGCCGAGCGGGGCTACGACCGCACCTCCGTCCAGGAGATCGTGGAGGCGGCCGGCGTCACCAAGGGCGCCCTCTACCACTACTTCGGCTCCAAGGACGATCTGCTGCACGAGGTGTACGCGCGCGTGCTGCGCCTCCAGCAGGAGCGGCTGGACACCTACGCGAACGCCGACGAGCCGGTGGAGAAGCGGCTCAGGGACGCGGCGGCCGACGTGGTCGTCACCACGATCGAGAACCTCGACGACGCGTCGATCTTCTTCCGGTCCATGCACCACCTCAGCCCGGAGAAGAACAAGCAGGTCCGCGCCGAGCGCCGGCGCTACCACGAACGCTTCCGCGCGCTCGTCGAGGAGGGCCAGAAGGAGGGCGTCTTCTCCACGGCGACCCCGGCCGACCTGGTGGTGGACTACCACTTCGGCTCCGTCCACCACCTGTCGACGTGGTACCGCCCCGACGGCCCCCTCACCCCCCAGCAGGTCGCCGACCACCTCGCCGACCTGCTGCTGCGGGCCCTGCGGCCCTGAGCCCGGGCGCCCGGGGCCGGCGCCTAGCCGATGATCTGCTTGAAGAACAGCACCGCCGGGGCGGCGGTCCCGGCGCCCGCGCTCACCGCGACCGGCCAGGCACTGCCGGCCAGCGCCGCCAGGACGGCCGCCCCGACGCCGGCCAGCACGCCCAGCAGGAACACGATGGCGGCGCGCTGGGTCAGGAGCGGCCCGTCCCCGGCGGGCCGCCCGGGATCGGCCCGGGACACCGCGTCACTCCTCACCGGGTCTCGCCGGCCGGGACCGGCTCGGGCCCCGGGAGCGGCACGCCGTCCCGTTCCGTCAGCCGCCACGGGTCCTCGGCGGGCCGCACGAGCGTGAACTCCACCCGGCCGGCCGCGTCCGTCCGGACCCCGTGCACGGCCGGCTCGGGCAGGCTGTTGTAGTGGAACGGCGTCGAGAAGTAGTAGGCGCCGGTGTCCGGCACCACCACCAGGTCGCCCGGCCGCAGCGGCGGCAGCGCCCGGTCCCGGGCCAGCAGGTCGCCCGCGAAGCAGGCCGGGCCGGCGATGTCCTGCCGCACGGCCCGCTCCCGCCGGGCCGCGCCCCGCCCGTCGTACGCCTCGATCCGCAGCGGCCAGGCGTCGGGGCTGAACACCGTCCGGGTGGCCACCTGCACCCCGGCGTGGGTCACGGCGATCGGCCGGCCCCCGGCGTCCTTGGTGTACTCGACGTACGCGGCGAGGAACCCGTTCTTCGCCAGCACCGAGCGGCCGAACTCGGTGACCACCCGGTAGCGGCCCGCGAACAGCCCCGGGGCGTGCGTCCGCAGCTGCGCCACGTAGTCGGCGAAGGTCGGGGTGACCTCGTCGTCGGCGAAGTTCACGGGCAGCCCGCCCCCGATGTCGACGCCTTCCACCCGGCCCGCGCCGAACACGGCCGTCACCTGGTCGGCGAACTCCACCGCCTGCGCCACCCCGCGCGCCATGAGGTCCAGGGGGCAGCCCTGCGACCCGGTGTGGGTGTGCACCCAGGTCAGCCACGGATACGCGGCGAACGCCCGCAGCAGCCGCTCCCGGTTGCCGGGGTCCGTCAGCGGCACACCGAACTTGGAGGTGCTCGTGGCGGTGCTCATCGCGGCGATGGCCCCGCCGCCGACCTGGCAGTTCAGCCGTACCCCGATCCGGGACGCGGAGGGGCGGCGGGCCAGCAGCGCGGCGATCCGCTCCAGCTCCTGGAAGCTGTCGGCGTTGACGGCCACCCCCAGCTCCAGGGCCCGGGCCAGCTCGGCGCGGGTCTTGGCCGGGGAGTCGAAGACGATCCGGTCGGCCGGGAACCCGGCGGCCAGCGCCCGGGCCAGCTCGCCCCCGGTGGCGACCTCGCAGCCCATGCCGTGCCGTTCCAGCTCCCGCAGCACGGGGACGAGGCAGTTGGCCTTCGCGGCGAACGTGTGGGTGACGCCGGGCAGTTCCGGGGCGCCGGGGAACGCCTCGTGCAGGGCCCGGACCGTGGCCGCGACACCGTCGAGGTCCACGAAGGCGGCCAGCGGGGCCCGCTCCGCGTCGAGCAGGCCCCGCCGCACTGCTTCCTTCAGGACGTGTTCGCGGCGCGCGGCGGCACGGGACACAGCGGTCATGGTGCACCTTCCGGTGTGGGACGGCGGCCCGGGGCCGTTTCCCCGGGCACACGACCAGGCTGCTCGCCGCACCCGGGGGCCGTCTTCGTCGGTTCCGCACAGGCATACCCGGTGCGGCCGGGGCCGCACCGGGGGAGCGCCCCCTCGTGTGCGGCCGCTTCGTGCGCGGCGACGAGGAACGGCCCCTTCGGTGGTGCGGCCGCACGAAGGCCCGTCAGGCCTCCGGGCCCCGCTCCCGCTCCGGGTCCCCGAGGGCCAGGCGCAGTTGCAGCTGCGCCAGCAGCCGCGCGTCCGGGCTGGCGAGGTCCAGCCCGGACACCGCCGTGATCCGGCCCAGCCGGTACCGCATGCTGTTCGGGTGCAGCGAGAGGCTGCGCGCGGCGGCCGGCACGTCGCCGAAGTGGTCCAGGTAGGCCCGCAGCGACTCCACGAGGCGGCTGCCGGCGTGCTCGGCGTCGAACGCGGCCAGCCGTGCCACCGAGGTGCCCGGCGGCAGCTCCGTCTCCCGCAGCGCCTCCAGCACCTGGAGCACGCCGATGGTGTCGGCCACGTCCTCCACCCGGGCCACACCGCGCGCGCCCCCGGTCCGGGTGAGCGCCTTCAGCGCCTGCTCGGCGCTGCGGCGCGACCGCGCGGCCCCGGCCAGCGCCGGCACCACCTCGCCCAGCCCGGCCCGCACGGACGCGCCGGTGGCCGCCGACAGCCGGGCGGTCAGCGAGGTGCCGAGCGCCGTCACCTGCTCCCGGGCCCGGTCCGCGTCCCGGTCCAGCGCGCAGACCAGCACCAGCGCCCGGCCGCCCGCCGGCACGACCACGATCCGGTGGCCGAGGGCCGCGCAGTGCAGCGCCAGCAGGGCGTACATCCGGGACGGCTCACCGGCCGGATCCGGCCCGGGCGCACCCGCCCCGGCGCCCACCGCCAGCACCGCGCAGGGCTCCCGCGCGGGCAGCGCGGCCCGCTCGGCCAGCACCTCGGCCGAGCCGCGTTCCTCCAGCAGGGCGCGCGCCGCGTCCTCCACCAGCCGGCTGTCGGCGCCGCGCGTGCGGTGGTGCAGCAGATGCGGGGCGGCGGCCCGGGACGCGGCGCGCAGCGCCTCCGCCGCGTTGGGGGACAGCGGCCGGCCCGCGACGGCGGCCACCCAGACCGAGCCCAGCACCTCGCCGCCCGCGCGCACGGCGCACACCAGCCGCTCGGGGTTGTCCCCCTGGGCACGCCGGTGCAGCACGTCGTCCGTGGTCCACAGGGCGCGGAAGAAGCCGGCGTCGCGCATCGCGGCCACCCGCCAGGCCGGCACGCGCCGCCCGAGGATGGTCAGCCGGCGCATCTCGTCCACGTTCTCCTCCGTGGAGGAGTACGCCAGCACCCGCGACTCGGTGTCCTCGATGGTCACCGAACCGCCGACCAGGGCGGCCACCGCGTCGGCCAGCCCGTCGAGATCGCCCAGGACCAGGCCCCGGGCGGCCGGTAACGGCGGCACCCCCGCCGCGGCGAGCCCGGCCCGCAGCACCGCCACCAGCTCCTCCCACCGGTACCAGGTGCGGAACAGCACCGCCGTACCGGCCTCGTGGGCCGCCGCCCGCAGGGCGCCGAGGGTCCCCTCGGGGCGTTCCGGGCCGAAGACCACCCCGCAGGCCCCGGCGGCACCGGCCCGCCGCACCACGTCCACCGCCTGGGCCGACCCGGCCGCGACACCGACCGCGAGCACCAGCTCACGGGGCCGGATCTCGGGGGCCAGCACATCGAGCACGGTGGCACCGCCGACGGCCACGGCCGGCCCGCCGGGCGCCGTGTCCAGCTCCAGGGCCCCCGTGCCCACCACCGACAGCAGCCGCTCCAGGGTCACCCTGGGCCCGGCGGCCGTCTCCCACTCCGCGTGGTCCCGCGGCTCGGTCACGCTTCCCCCTCGTCCCACCGGCGGCCGGGTCCCGGCCGCCCCCGGAAGAGGTACGACACCACACACCGGGCGCGCGCTCAATGGGGTGCGGCGCGCGCCGGCGACGGGGTCAGAGGTACCTCTTCAGCTCCCGGCGCGCCAGCGACCGCTGGTGGACCTCGTCGGGGCCGTCGGCGAGCATCAGCGTGCGGGCGCTCGCGTACAGCTCGGCCAGCGGGAAGTCCTGGCTCACGCCGCCCGCGCCGTGCAGCTGGATCGCCCGGTCCAGGATGTCCACCACCGCGCGCGGAGTGGCGATCTTGATCGCCTGGATCTCGGTGTGCGCGCCCCTGTTCCCGACGGTGTCCATCAGCCAGGCCGTCTTCAGCACCAGCAGCCGCAGCTGCTCCACGGTGACCCGGGCGTCGGCGATCCAGTTCTGTACGACGCCCTGCTGGGCCAGCGCCTTGCCGAACGCCGTACGGGACACCGCCCGCCGGCACATCAGCTCGATCGCCCGCTCGGCCATGCCGATCAGCCGCATGCAGTGGTGGATCCGGCCGGGACCGAGCCGGGCCTGGGCGATGGCGAAGCCGCCGCCCTCCTCGCCGACGAGGTTCGCCACCGGCACGCGCACCCGGTCGAAGACCACCTCGGCGTGGCCGCCGTGCGCGTGGTCCTCGTAGCCGAACACCCGCATCGCGCGCGTGACGGTGACGCCGGGGGTGTCGCGGGGGACCAGGACCATGGACTGCTGGCGGCGGATGTCGGCGCCGTCCGGGTCCGTCTTGCCCATCACGATGAAGATCGCGCAGTCCGGGTTCATCGCGCCGGAGATGTACCACTTGCGGCCGGTGACGACGTACTCGTCGCCGTCCCGCTCGATGTGCGTGGTGATGTTCGTGGCGTCGGAGGAGGCCACCTCCGGCTCGGTCATCGCGAACGCCGAGCGGATCTCCCCGTCGAGCAGCGGCCGCAGCCACCGCTTCTTCTGCTCCTCGGTGCCGAACTGCGCCAGCACCTCCATGTTCCCGGTGTCCGGCGCCGCGCAGTTGGTCGCGGTGGGCGCGAGGTGCGGGGAGCGGCCGGTGATCTCGGCGAGCGGGGCGTACTGGAGGTTGGTCAGCCCGGCGCCGTACTCGGCGTCCGGGAGGAAGAGGTTCCACAGGCCCTGCCGGCGTGCCTCGGCCTTCAGCTCCTCCACCACGGCCGGGGTGTCCCACGGCGAGGCGAGCGCGGCCCGCTGCTCCTCGGCGACCGCCTCGGCCGGGTGGACGTGCTCGTCCATGAAGGCGAGCAGCCGGGCGCGCAGCTCTTCCGTACGCGCGTCGAACGCGAAGTCCATGGAGGTCAGCCTTCCTGAAGGGTGGTCAGTCCGTGGTGGATGAAGACGGGAACGAGGTCGCCGATGCGGTCGAAGCCACGGCCGACCGTCTGGCCGAGCGTGTAGCGGTAGTGGATGCCCTCCAGGATCACGGCGAGCTTGAACCAGGCGAACGCCTCGTACCAGGAGACGGCCGACACGTCCCGTCCCGAGCGCTCGGCGTACCGCTCGACCAGCTCCCGGGGCGAGGGGTGGCCGGGCGCCCCGGCGGTCGTGGAGACGGGGGAGTCGGGCAGGTCCAGCGACCGGCTGTACATCACCAGCAGGCCGAGGTCGGTCAGCGGGTCGCCGAGGGTGGACATCTCCCAGTCGAGGATCGCCTTGATCCGGTCGTCGTCGCCGATCAGGACGTTGTCCAGGCGGTAGTCGCCGTGCACGACGGCCGGGGCGGGGGAGACGGGCAGGGCGCGGCCGAGCGCCGCGTGCAGCTCGTCGATGCCCGCGAGGTCACGGTTGCGGGAGGCGTCCAGCTGCTTGCCCCAGCGGCGCAGCTGCCGGTCCAGGAAGCCCTCCGGGCGGCCGAAGTCCGCGAGGCCCACCTCGGCCGGGTCGACGGCGTGCAGCTCGACCAGCGTGTCCACCAGGGACAGCACCGCGTCGCGGGTGCGCTCCGGGCCGAGCGGGGCGAGCTGGCCGGCGGTGCGGTACGGGGTGCCCTCGACGAACTCCATCACGTAGAAGGGGGTCCCGAGCACCTCCTCGTCCTCGCACAGCAGCACCGGGCGCGGCACCGGCACCCGGGTGGGGTGCAGGGCGCTGATGACCCGGTGTTCGCGTCTCATGTCGTGCGCGGTGGCCAGTACATGGCCGAGCGGGGGGCGCCGGACGACCCACTTGGAGCGGGTGTCGGAGAGCGCGTAGGTGAGGTTCGACCGTCCGCCCTCGATCAGCCGTCCGGTCAGCGGGCCGTGCACCAGACCGGGGCGCTCGCGGTCGAGCAGGTCGCGCAGCCGGTCCAGGTCCAGCCCGGGCGGGTGGTCGGCGCTCATACATCACTCCTAGGGACGGGTGCACAGGACCAGACTCATGATGCCGACCGGTCGGTATGCCGTCCAGTGCGGAGGGGAAGATCGCGCCGAACGTGACACGGCCCACGATAAGCCCGCCGCTTCCCGGGTCACCCGCCCGGGAAGCCGCAGGCCCGCGGGGCCCGGGCGGGTGGCCGTCCCCGGTCGCCCCCCCGCGGGCGCCGTGTTCCCGGCGGCGGGTGGTCATGGCACCCGCCTGCGGGGGTACGGGGTGGGGACGACGGGCGGCGCGCGGAAGGCCCCGGTTGCGCGGCACACGAGTACCCCGGAGGGTCGAGGGCATGAAGGGCATCAGCTACCGCCGCTACGGCGGACCCGAGGTGCTGGAGTACGGCGAGCTGCGCGATCCCAAGGTGGGTCCCGACCAGGTGCTGGTCGAGGTGCGCGCGGCGGCCGTCAACCCGGTCGACTGGAAGTGCCGCGAGGGCTATCTGGACCCGGTGCTGGACGCCGTCTTCCCGGTGGTGCCCGGCTGGGACGTCAGCGGGGTCGTCGTCCGGCCCGGCCCCTCCGTCACCGAGTTCGCGCCCGGCGACGAGGTCATCGGCTACGTCCGCGAGGACTTCCTCTCCCGGGGCACCTGCGCCGAGTACGTGGCCGCGCCCGTGCGCACCCTGGCCCGCAAGCCGCGCGCGCTGTCCTTCGAGGAGGCCGCCGGACTCCCGCTGGCCGGCCTCACCGCCTACCAGGTGCTGGTCAAGGCCCTGGAGGTCAAGCGGGGAGAGACCGTCCTGGTGCACGCGGCGGCCGGCGGCGTCGGCTCGCTCGCCGTCCAGATCGCCGCCCACCTCGGCGCCCGGGTCCTCGGCACGGCCGGGGAGGCCAACCACGACTACGTCCGCTCCCTGGGCGGCGAGCCCGTGGCCTACGGCGAGGGTCTGGCGGAACGGGTGCGCGGGCTCGCCCCCGAGGGGGTGGACGCGGTCTTCGACACCGTCGGCGGCGACACCCTGAAGGTCTCGGCCAACCTGCTCGCCCCGGAGGGCCGGCTGGCCTCGATCGCCGACCAGGAGGTGGTGGAGTACGGCGGCCGGTACGTCTTCGTCCGCCCGGACCCGGAGGACCTCGCGTGCCTGTCGGAGTGGGCGGACCAGGGCGTCCTGTCCGTCAACGTCCAGGAGACGTTCCCCCTGGAGCGCACGGCGGACGCCCACCGGCTGAACCAGGAGGGCCACACCCGCGGCAAGATCGTGGTCACGGTGGAGCGGGAGCGGGGCGAACCGTAGGACGCCGCACGGCGGCCGGGCGCCGGCGCGCGCCGCCCGCCTACAGCACGAGCACCGCCGCGCACACCGCCAGCGCGACCGCGCACAGGACCGCCGCCGTCGCCTGCCGGGGGGCCAGCGCGGGCGGGCGGGGCGCCGTGGACAGGGCGCGCAGGCGGGCGTGGGCCACCCCGAGGAAACCCAGCCACAGCGCGCAGCACACCGCGCACGCGAGGACCCCGGCCGCCGACGGCCCCGCGCGCAGCGCGGTCCGCACGGCCAGCACGGTGGCCACGGCCGACGACAGCGTCGTGCGCCGCCAGGCCAGCCGGGTGCGCTCGGGCTGGAGCCCGGGGTCCCGGACCGCCGCCTCCGGGCCGGCCGTCACCCCTCCCACCCCACCAGCACCACCACGACCATCGCCACGGCCACCGCCGCGACGACCAGGCTCAGCAGTACCGGGAACCGGGAGGCGGGCAGGTCCTCGCCGCGCCGCATCGCCCGCTCGCAGCGCACCCAGTGGTTCACCGCCCGCAGCGAGCACAGCACGCCGGCGGCGAGCAGCGCGAGGGCCAGCCCGGCCCGCCAGGCCCAGCGCAGGTCGGGCAGGAACTGGTCCACCGCGAATCCGCCGCCGATCAGCGCCAGCGCGGTGCGCAGCCAGGCGAGGAAGGTCCGCTCGTTGGCCAGCGAGAAGCGGTAGTCGGGCGTGCCGCCCTCCTCCCGCACCCGCTCCGGCGCGAACCACAGCCGGATGTTCCGCACGAATCCGCTCACCCGGCCGACCTTACCGGGCGGTCACCCGGCCGCCCGGAACGCCCGCAGCCGCTCGTACGCCGCCAGCCCGTCCGGCACCCATTCCCAGGTGCCGAGCCGCCGCTCGACCTCCTCCTCGGGCAGGAAGGCGTGCCACTGGACCTCCTCCGCCTGCGGGCGCACGGGCAGGTCGCAGCGCACCTCGTACACCGCCGACCACCAGCTGTTCCCGGCGCCGTCGTCGTAGAGGAACTTGAACAGGTACGCCGGCCGCGGCAGCCCGCCGACGCCCAGCTCCTCCTCGGCCTCGCGCAGCGCCGCCGCGTCGTAGGACTCGCCCGCGCCGACGACCCCGCCGACGAACATGTCGTACAGGGACGGGAACACCAGCTTGGTCGCCGTGCGCCGGTGCACGAAGAGCCGGCCGGCCGCGTCCCGGGCCTGGACGAACACACAGCGGTGGCGCAGCCCGCGGGCGTAGGCCTCGCCGCGCGGGCGCCGGTCGACGACCCGGTCGTGCTCGTCGACGATGTCGAGGATCTCGTCAGCAGGATTCATGCCCGCCATCCAAGCAGGCCCCCTGCCGGGCCCGGGTGCGGACGGGGGCCGGGTCAGCGGCGCTGGAGGTCCGGGGTCTCCGGCTCCGCCTCGCCCGTGCCGCACGGCATCGCCGGATGCAGCCCGAGCAGCACGATGCCCCCCACCACGGCCGCCAGTCCGGCCGCCTCCCAGGCCAGCGCCCCGGTGTCGGTGCGCAGCCGGTCGCCGAGGAAGCCCACCCCGCACAGGATCCCGGCCAGCGGCTCGGCCGCGGTGAGCGCGGGCAGCGACATGCGCAGCGGGGCCGTCTCGAAGGCGCTCTGCACCAGCACCAGCCCGGTGACCCCGCAGGCCACCACGCCGTACGGCTGCCAGCCGGTGAGCAGCCCGGTCAGGCCGCCGTCGGAGAAGCGGGTGCCGCTCACCCGGGTGAGCGCGTCCTGGACGCCGTACAGCAGCCCGGCCGCCAGCGCCAGCAGCACCGGGCCGCCGCCCATCCGGGAGCGTTTGGCGTACGCCGTCAGGAGCAGGGCCGCGCCCACCACCAAGCCGATGATCAGCCAGTGCCGCAGCGGATCGGTGACGGCCGTGCCGGCCCGCGGCTCGCCGGCCATGATGAACGCGCTGACCCCGCCCGCGAGCAGCAGCAGCCCGGCCCAGCCCTGGCGGCCGAGCGGCTGTCCGCTCTGGTGCCGGGAGAGGGCGAGGGCGAACAGCAGATTGGTCGCGAGCAGCGGCTCCACCAGCGAGATCTCGCCCTTGCCGAGGGCGACGGCGCCCAGCACCATGCCGGCCACCATCAGCGCGAGGCCGCCCAGCCAGCGCGGGACCCGCATCAGGTCGAGCAGCAGCCGGAAGGAGAGGAAGTCGCCGAGCGGCGCCCGCTGGGCCGCGTTCTGCTGGAGCACGAACCCGAAGCCCAGGCAGCAGGCCGCGCTCACGGCGAGGAGCAGAACCAGAACGGACACGCTGTGTACCTCGATCATCCGGCCGGACCACGGGCGTGTAGTGGCCGACTGTAGCGCCACGGGGACAGCAATGCCCCGGAAGTACCCGGAACCGGGCAGTCGCACGCCATCGTCCGCAACCGGGGCGCGCGGCGCCATGGCGCACGCCACATCCCGCACCGCGGGGTTGCGGGGCGTACGGCCCGGTACGGCGGGGCAGAAGGGCATGGCATACGCCACAGGAAATTCTCCGCGTTCACACCCGTGACGGGGGCCCACCTGCGCCGGAGGAGTCAAGTGCGCCACCGGACAGGGAAGTTGAAGGTACTACCAGCCCCGTCCCGCTTGACGCGACCCTTGGCGGGGGGTTTGCTGTGCGTGATCGGTCGATGGCAGCCCGAGAAACAGGAAGCCCGCGGTGCCCCCTTCCCCGCCTCTGCTCGGCACGCGCCGGGCCGCAACGGACCCGTCCGGCGACAGTGCCCCCGGTGCCCGCGATGCCTTCGACGCCGCCCTCGACGACGCCGACCTGCGCACGGCGCGGGCGGCGTTGGCCCAGGGCCGGCGGCAGGCCGCCCGCTCCCTGCTGGTGCACACCGGCGACGACTGGGACCGCCGCGGCCACCGCCTCACCACCCTCGCCCGCGACCCCCGGGCCACCGCCTGGGCGCAGGACTGGCTGGCCGCCGAGCCCGGCTGCGCCGACGCCGCCACCCTGGCGGCCCTGGCCCTGGTCCACCGGGCCGTGCGCGGCGAGGAGGACCCCGGCCGGGCCCGCGACTCCTGCGCCGCGGCCGCCGCGCTCGCCCCCGCCGACCCCACCCCCTGGCTCGGGCTGCTCCTGCTCGCCCGCGCCTTCGGCCCGGAGGGCGCCGCGCTCGGCGCGTTCACCGAGCTGCGCCGCCGCCACCCCGAGCACCACCACGCCCACCACCTGCTGATCGCCTGCCTCGCCGAACGGCCCGGGTGCGACGCCCGCGCCGAGTCCCACGAGGTGTACGACGCCGCCGAACTGGCCGCCGCCGAGGCCCCCGCGGACTCCCCGCTGGCCGTCCTGCCGGTGATCGCCTACGCCGAGCGGTACCGGGTCCTCGCCGCCACCGGCCTGGCCCCCGCCGACCCGGCCGCCTCCCGGCACTGGTGCGGTCCGAGGGCCCGGCGCGTGCTGTGCGCCTCCTTCGACTGGTGGCTGGAGTGGGAGCACGACGAGCACCCGCGCCGCCTCGTCGACCTCAACCACCTGGCGTTCGCCCTGTCCTGCGCCGGCCGCCCGGCCGAGGCGGCGGCCCTGTTCCAGCGCATCGGCGACCACGCCACCCCGGCCCCCTGGTGCTACGCCCACCGGGACCCGCTGGCGGCCTTCCACGCGGCCCGCGCCCGCGCGCTCGGGCACCGGTGACGGGGCGGAGGACGCGGGCGGGAGCGACACGGGCGGGGACGACGCGGACGAAGAAGGGCCGGCTCATCGGCCGGGGGTCTCCCCCCGGGCGATGAGCCGGCCCGCCGTGGCGTCCACGGCCGACGCGTCCTCCGGCGCCCGGCGTGTCGCCGGATGCCCGGCGTGTCCCTAGACGATCAGGGACAGCAGCAGCACCAGGGCGCCCGCGACCACCGAGATGATCGTCTCCATCAGCGACCAGGTCTTGACGGTCTGCCCGACGCTCAGCCCGAAGTACTCCTTCACCAGCCAGAAACCGGCGTCGTTGACATGGCTGAAGAAGAGCGAGCCCGCGCCGATGGCGAGGACCAGCAGGGCCGTGTGGGCGGTCGACATGTCGGCCGCGAGCGGCGCCACCAGGCCGGCCGCCGAGACCGTCGCCACCGTCGCCGAGCCGGTCGCCAGCCGGATCGCCACCGCGATCAGCCAGGCCAGCAACAGCGCCGGGATCGACCAGTCCTCGGAGATGTCCAGGATCATCCGGCCCACGCCGGAGTCGATCAGCGTCTGCTTGAAGCCGCCGCCCGCGCCGACGATCAGCAGGATGCCGGCGATGGGCATCAGGCCCTTCTCCACCGTCTGCTGGAGCCGGTCCCGGGTGAACCCGGCGGGCCGGCCCAGCGTGAAGAAGCCGACGATCACGGCGGCGAGCAGCGCGATCAGCGGGGAGCCGACGACGTCGAAGACGCGCTGGGTGTGGTCCGCGGGGTCGTCGACGACGATGTCCACCAGAGCCTTGGCCAGCATCAGCACCACCGGCAGCAGCATGGTGGCGAGCGTCGGGCCGAAGCCCGGACGGCGCTCCACCTGCTCCGAGGCGCGCTGCGGCAGCATCCGGTCGGGGGCGGGCACGTCCACCCAGCGGGCCGCGACCTTGGAGAACAGCGGACCGGCGATGATCACGGTCGGGACGGCGACCACGATGCCGAGCGCCAGGGTCACCCCCAGGTTGGCCTTCACCGCGTCGATGGCGACCAGCGGGCCGGGGTGCGGCGGGATGAGGCCGTGCATCACGGACAGACCGGCCAGCGCCGGGATGCCGATGCGCATCAGGGAGTAGTTGCCGCGCTTGGCGACCATCAGCACGACCGGGATCAGCAGCACGATGCCGACCTCGAAGAACAGCGGCAGGCCGACCACGGAGGCGATCAGCACCATCGCCCACGGCATGGCCCGCCCGCCGGCCTTGGCCAGGATCGTGTCGACGATCTGGTCCGCGCCGCCGGAGTCGGCGAGCAGCTTGCCCAGGATCGCCCCGAGCGCGATCAGGACGCCCACGCCGGCCACCGTGGAGCCGAGCCCGCTGGTGAAGCTGGTGATGGCCTTGTCGAGCGGCGCCCCGGCGACCGCCCCGAGCGCCAGCGACCCGATGGTCAGCGCCAGGAAGGCATGGAGCTTGAACTTGGTGATGAGCAGGACGATGAGGGCGATGCCCACCAGGACGGCGATGCCCAGCTGGGCGTGTCCGGCGGAGGTGATCGGCGGAGGGGCGTCCGCTGCCAGCATCTCGACGCTGAGTCTGGTCACGGGGGTTTCCTTGCGGTTACGGGGGTTTCTGGGGTGCTACTTGGAGCTGCCCGCGGTGTCGGGAAGCGTCGCGAGGGCGCGCACGGCACGCTCGGTGATCTCCTCGGGGCCGCCGCTCACGTCCACGGCGACTCCCGCCTCGTCCGCCTCGAGCGGCTGGAGCGTGGCGAACTGGGAGTCCAGCAGCGCGGTCGGCATGAAGTGGCCCTGCCGCCGGGACATGCGTTCCTCGATCAGCCGCCGGTCGCCCGTCAGGTGCAGGAACACGATCCCGGGCGCCACGGACCGCAGCCGGTCGCGGTACGAGCGCTTCAGCGCGGAGCTGCTGACCACTCCGCCCAGGCCGGCCCTGCCGTGCGCCCAGTGCCCGATGGCGTCCAGCCACGGCCACCGGTCGGCGTCGTCGAGCGGGGTCCCGGCCGACATCTTGTCGATGTTGGCCTGCGGGTGGAAGTCGTCGCCCTCGGCGTACGGGACGCCCAGCCGCGCGGCGAGCAAGGGACCGATCGTGGTCTTGCCCGTCCCCGCGACGCCCATCACGACGACGACCTGGGGGGTTCGCATCACTGCCTCGCTGTCTTCCTCGACATCCGACGCCACTGCGGCGTCGCCACACTGAAACCCATTAGGTACGACGAATTCAAGAGACTGTGATGTATAAGTCTGACTTTTTATCTCTGTGATCCAAGTCGTACGCTGAGTGCATGAGCACACCGGGCCGGGGGCTGCACGGCCATGTACTGGACACCCTCGGCCCCGCGATCACGTCCGGCGAGTACCCGCCGGGCAGCGTGCTGCGGACCGACGAACTGGCCCAGCACTTCGAGGTGTCCCGCTCCGTGATGCGCGAGGCGGTCCGCGTGCTGGAGTCCATGCACCTGGTCGAGTCCCGCCGCCGGGTGGGCGTCACGGTCCGCCCCAAGGCCGAGTGGAACGTCTACGACCCGCAGGTCATCCGCTGGCGCCTGGCCGGCGCCGACCGCCCGCACCAGCTGCGCTCGCTCACCGTGCTGCGCTCCGCCGTCGAGCCCGTGGCGGCGGGCCTGGCCGCCCAGCACGCCACGGCCGAGCAGTGCGCCGAACTCACCGAGTGCGCGCTCGGCATGGTCGCCCACTCACGCGGCCACCGCCTCGAGGAATACCTGTTCCACGACGTGGCCTTCCACCGGGTCATCCTCAACGCCTCCGGCAACGAGATGTTCGCCCGCCTCGGCGACGTCGTCGCGGAGGTGCTGAGCGGCCGCACCCGGCACGAGGTCATGTTCGAGGACCCCGACCCGGCCGCCGTCACCCTGCACGTGCGGCTCGCCGAGGCCGTCCGCGCCCGGGACGCCGCCCGCGCCGAGGAACTGACCCGCGAGATCACCGCGGGCGCCCTCCAGGAGCTGGACGTCCTGGTGCCCTGAGCGCAGGCGGGGCGCCGCGGGGCCGGTCAGTCCTGCGGGAACTCCCCGTCCACGTACACCCACGCCCCGTCCACCCGCTCGAACCGGCTCCGCTCGCGCAGCGCGCCGCCCCGGTAGGAGGCGCGGAACTCCACCGTGCCCGTGGTGTGGAACGCCGACCCGTCCGCCGTGTCCAGGATCTCCAGCCCCGTCCACCGCATCCGCGGATCCAGGTCCAGCCGCCCCGGCCGGGTCCGCGGGTGCCAGGTGCGCAGCAGGTACCCCGCGTCCCCCGTCACGAACGCGCTGTAGCGCGAGCGCATCAGCAGCTCTGCGGTCGGCGCGGCGGCCCGCCCCGCGTGGAAGCGGCCGCAGCAGGCGTCGTAGGTCCCGGGGAGTCCGCAGGGGCAGTCGCGCGAGGTCATGCGCCCATTGTGCCCGCCGGCAGCGGAGGCGCCCGGCACGGGCCGGGTGCACAGTGGAAGAGCTGGACCGCACACCGGCACAGGGAGGAGAGGTCGAGGATGACCGGACCGCTGAGCAGCCGGCCTCCCGCCGTCAAGGAGTGGCGGCTGAACCTGTACCTGTCCGAGCACGATCCGGACACCACGGCCCGGATCGTCCTGGACACCGGGGACAACGTGCTGGAGAGCCACGCCGAGGCCCGCCGCAACCCCTACGACCGGGCGATGCCCGAGATCGGCGACGAACTCGCCGCCGGGCGCGCCCTCATCGCCATGGGCCGCCTGCTGCTGCGGGCCGCCGACGGCGACATGAAGGCCACCGGAGCGGCCGGTACGGACGGCCCGGTCCCGCTCTGGCTGTCCCGCGAGTGAAGGAGTGCCGCCGTGCGTTTCGCGAACCGTCTGCAGGCCGGACGGCGGCTGGGGGAGCGCCTGGAGTACCTCAGAGGCCAGGACGTGGTGGTGCTCGGACTGCCCCGCGGCGGGGTGCCGGTCGCCGCGGCGGTCGCCGAGGCGCTCGACGCGCCGCTGGACGTCCTCCTGGTGCGCAAACTCGGCGTCCCCTACCAGCCCGAGCTGGGCATGGGCGCGATCGGCGAGGACGGCGTCCGCGTGATCAACCAGGAGGTGCTGCGCGGCACCGGTGTGGGGCCGGACGATCTCGCGGCGGTCGAGGAGCGCGAGCGCCGGGTCCTCGCCGAGCGCGGCGCGCGCTACCGGGGCGCCGCGCCCCCGGCCACCGTCGCCGGCCGGACCGCCGTGGTGGTGGACGACGGCGTCGCCACCGGCTCCACCGCCCGGGCCGCCTGCCGCGTCGCCCGGGCCCGGGGCGCGGCCCGCATCGTGCTCGCCGTGCCGGTCGCCCCCCGCGACTTCGCCCGGCGCCTCGGCGAGGACGCCGACGAGCTGGTCTGCCTGGACACCCCCTGGGACTTCGCCGCCGTCGGCCAGTTCTACGCCGATTTCACGCAGGTGGGGGACGAGGAGGTCACCGCCTGTCTGCGGCGGGCCGCCGAACGCCACCGGCACGCCGCGGGCGCCGCGTCCGGCACCCGGGAGGTCACGGTGACCGCCGGAGCGGTCCGGCTCGGCGGCCGGCTGACCGTGCCCGACGGCGCCACCGGCGTCGTGCTCTTCGCCCACGGCAGCGGCAGCGGCCGGCACAGTCCGCGCAACCGGTTCGTCGCCCGGGGACTGCACCGCGCCGGGCTCGGCACCCTGCTGTTCGACCTGCTCACCGACGCGGAGGAGGCCGACCGCGGCAACGTCTTCGACATCGGGCTGCTCGCCGCCAGGCTGCTGGCCGCGACCGTCTGGCTGCGCGAGGAACCCGACGTCGAGGGCCTCGCCCTCGGCTACTTCGGCGCCAGCACCGGCGCCGCGGCCGCCCTGTGGGCCGCCGCCGACCCCGCCGCGCGGCCCGCCGCCGTCGTCTCCCGCGGCGGCCGGCCCGACCTCGCCGGGGCCCGGCTGTCCGAGGTGACGGCCCCCACCCTGCTCGTCGTCGGCGGCGCCGACCCGATGGTCCTCGACCTCAACCGGGACGCGCAGGCCCGGCTGCGCTGCGAGAACCGGCTGGCGGTCGTCCCGCGCGCCACCCACCTCTTCGAGGAGCCCGGCACCCTGGAGCGGGTCACCGAGCTGGCGTGCGCGTGGTTCACCGACCACATGGCACCCGCGCACGTGTAGGCCGCCGCCGCGCTGTCCCGAGGCCGCCCCTGGCCCGGGGCACGCGAAAGGCCCCTGCGGAGCAGGGGCCTTGCTGGTGTCCGAGGGGGGACTTGAACCCCCACGCCCGATAAAGGGCACTAGCACCTCAAGCTAGCGCGTCTGCCATTCCGCCACCCGGACAAGGTGTCTGTCGTGCGAGATCCTCCCTTTCGGCGGGGTTTCCCTCGCGGCGACGAAGGAAACATTACCAGGCTTTCGGGGGTGTCCGATCACCCCCCGTCCCGGCGGCGGCCGCACGTGAACGGCGTGTCACAGGCCGGGTCCGGTCTTGGGCCCGGGGCCGGGCGGAGAGAGGATGAGGAGGACCACCAGCAGTGACAGCGGGAGGAAGCATCGTGAGCGAGACGGGCACGGCCAGGACCGTCACCGGCGAGGACGAGGTCGTGGACCTCTGCCGCGAGCTGATCCGGTTCGACACCAGCAACTACGGCGACCACTCCGGCCCCGGCGAGCGCAAGGCCGCCGAGTGGGTCGCCGAGAAGCTCGCCGAGGTCGGACTGGAACCGAAGATCTACGAGTCGCACCCCGGCCGCGCCTCCACGGTGGCCCGGATCGAGGGCGAGGACCCGTCCCGGCCCGCGCTGCTCATCCACGGCCACCTGGACGTCGTACCGGCCAACGCCGTCGACTGGACGCACGACCCGTTCTCCGGCGAGGTCGCCGACGGATGCGTGTGGGGACGCGGCGCCGTCGACATGAAGGACATGGACGCCATGACCCTCGCGGTCGTCCGCGACCGGCTGCGCAGCGGACGCCGGCCCCCGCGGGACATCGTGGTCGCCTTCCTCGCCGACGAGGAGGCCGGCGGCACGTACGGCGCCCGCTACCTGGTCGACCACCACCCCGAGCTGTTCGAGGGCGTCACCGAGGCCATCAGCGAGGTCGGCGGCTTCTCCTTCACCATCGACGACCAGCGGCGGCTGTATCTGATCCAGACGGCCGAGAAGGGCATGCACTGGATGAAGCTGACCGTGGCCGGCACCGCCGGGCACGGGTCGATGATCCACCGCGACAACGCCATCACCGAGCTGTCCGAGGCGGTCGCCCGGGTCGGCCGGCACACGTTCCCGGTGCGGGTGACCAAGACCACCCGGGCCTTCCTCGACGAACTGGGCGACGCGCTCGGCACCGAGCTGGACCCGGAGGACATGCAGGCGACCATCGCGAAGCTCGGCGGCATCGCCAAGCTGATCGGCGCGACCCTGAGCAACACCGCCAACCCCACCCAGCTGAACGCCGGCTACAAGGTCAACGTCATCCCGGGCGAGGCCACCGCGCACATCGACGGACGGTTCCTGCCCGGTCACGAGGAGGAGTTCCTCGCCGACCTGGACCGGCTGCTCGGCCCGCACGTCCGCCGCGAGGACGTGCACTCCGACAAGGCGCTGGAGACCGGCTTCGACGGCCCCCTGGTGGAGGCCATGCAGGCCGCGCTGCTCGCCGAGGACCCGACCGCCAAGGCGATCCCGTACATGCTCTCCGGCGGCACCGACGCCAAGTCCTTCGACGACCTCGGCATCCGGGGCTTCGGCTTCGCCCCGCTGAAGCTGCCGCCGGAGCTGGACTTCGCCGGCATGTTCCACGGCGTGGACGAGCGGGTGCCGGTCGACGGGCTCCGGTTCGGGGTGCGGGTGCTCGACCGGTTCATCGACGCGTCCTGAGGACCGGGGCGCGTGGCCCGACATTCGGGCAGCCGTACGAGACGCGCTGAGACGGGTGAATGCGACGATCAGTTCGTAGCTTCATTGGTTCCTCCTCGTTGCATCTGATGTGATCCCGCGCCTTGGGGTCGCATTGCCAACTAGGAGGAACAATGCTCAAGAAGGTCGTCGCCGCTGCGGCCGCCACCGGTGGTCTGGTTCTCGCGGGGGCGGGTCTCGCCGTCGCCGACTCCGGCGCCCAGGGTGCCGCCGTGGGCTCCCCGGGCGTCGTGTCCGGCAACGTCATCCAGGCGCCCATCCACGTCCCGGTGAACGTGTGCGGCAACACGATCGACGTGATCGGCGTGCTGAACCCCGCCTTCGGCAACGTCTGCATCAACAAGTGACGCCGGCTCCCTGAGGGCGTCCTTTTACGAGCCGTCGGGCCCAGGGGGGGGGGGGGGGGGGGGGGGGGGGGGGGGAGAGGAGGGGGGGGGGGGGGGGGGGGGGGGGGGGGGGGGGGGGAGGGGGGGGGGGGGTGGGGGGGGGGGGGGAGGGGGGGGGGGGGGGGGGGGCGGGGGGGGGGGGGGGGGGGGTCGGGGGGGGGGGGGGGGGGGGGGGAGTGGGGTCCCGGGACCCCGTGTGCCCTTTAGCTCTCCCGCGGGGGGGGGGGGGGTT